>NZ_JBITXP010000001.1:207776-669918 GCF_044544765.1 Streptomyces sp. NPDC053513 | reverse complement strand
CGCCCCCGCCGCGGCGCCCCCCCCCCCCCCCCCCCCCCCCCCCCCCCCCCCCCCCCCCCCCCCCCCCCCCGGCCGCGCGGGGGGGGGGGGGGGCCGCCCCCCCCCCCCCCCCCCCCCGGCCCCGGAATCGCGCTGAGGATCAGTCAGCGGCGAGGATCAGGCGATGTCGAACCG
Source organism: Streptomyces sp. NPDC053513 (assembly GCF_044544765.1). Lineage (NCBI taxonomy): Bacteria > Bacillati > Actinomycetota > Actinomycetes > Kitasatosporales > Streptomycetaceae > Streptomyces > Streptomyces sp. NPDC053513. The sequence goes on along the minus strand of NZ_JBITXP010000001.1, from coordinate 669,744 downwards.
GTCCAGGTTCATCACCTTGTCCCACGCCGACACGAAGTCCTTCACGAACTTCTCCTTCGCGTCGTCGCTCGCGTAGACCTCGGCCAGCGCGCGCAGCTCGCTGTTGGAGCCGAAGACCAGGTCGGCGCGGCTGCCCGTCCACTTGACCTCGCCGGTGACCGTGTCACGGCCCTCGAACGTGGTCTGGTCGGCGGAGGTGGACTTCCACTCCGTGCCCAGGTCCAGCAGGTTGGCGAAGAAGTCGTTCGTCAGCTTGCCGGGCGTCTCGGTGAGGACGCCGAGCGAGGTCTGCGGCTGGGTCACGCCCAGGGCGCGCAGACCGCCGACGAGGACGGTCAGCTCGGGGGCGCTCAGGGTGAGCAGGTTCGCCTTGTCGATGAGCAGGTACTCGGCCGGCAGGCGGTTGCCCTTGCCCAGGTAGTTGCGGAAGCCGTCCGCGGTGGGCTCCAGGGCGGCGAAGGACTCGACGTCCGTCTGCTCCTGGGCGGCGTCCACGCGGCCCGGGGTGAAGGGCACCTCGACGGCGTGGCCGGCGTCCGCGGCCGCCTTCTCGACCGCCGCGACGCCCGCGAGGACGACGAGGTCGGCGAGGGAGACCTGCTTCCCGCCGGTCTGGGCGGAGTTGAAGGACTCCTGGACGCCTTCCAGGACGCGCAGCACCTGCGCCAGCTCGTCCGGGTTGTTGACCTCCCAGTTGCGCTGCGGCTCCAGGCGGATGCGGCCGCCGTTGGCGCCACCGCGCTTGTCGCTGCCGCGGAAGGAGGAGGCGGCGGCCCAGGCGGCGGAGACCAGCTGCGTGACCGTGAGGTCCGAGGCGAGGATCTTCTCCTTGAGGGAGGCGATGTCCGCGGCGTCGACGAGCTCGCCCGTGCGCTCCGGCAGCGGGTCCTGCCAGAGGAGCACCTCGGACGGGACCTCGGAGCCGAGGTAGCGCACGATCGGGCCCATGTCGCGGTGGGTGAGCTTGTACCAGGCGCGGGCGAAGGCGTCCGCGAACTGGTCCGGGTTCTCGTAGAAGCGCCGGGAGATCTGCTCGTAGACCGGGTCGAAGCGCAGCGCCAGGTCGGTGGTGAGCATCGTCGGGCGGTGCTTCTTCTCCGGGTCGTACGCGTCCGGAATGATCGCCTCGGCGTTCTTCGCGACCCACTGGTGGGCGCCGGCCGGGCTCTTCGTCAGCTCGTAGTCGTACTCGAAGAGGTTCTTGAAGAACCCGTTGCCCCACTGGGTCGGCGTCGTGGTCCAGGTGACCTCCAGGCCACTGGTGATCGCGTCGGCGCCCTTGCCGGTGCCGTACGAGTTCTTCCAGCCGAGGCCCTGGGCCTCCAGCGGCGCGGCCTCGGGGTCGGCGCCGACGTGGTCCGCCGGGCCGGCGCCGTGCGTCTTGCCGAAGGTGTGGCCGCCGGCGATGAGGGCGACGGTCTCCTCGTCGTTCATCGCCATCCGGCGGAAGGTCTCGCGGATGTCGCGGGCCGCGGCGATCGGGTCCGGATTGCCGTTGGGGCCCTCCGGGTTGACGTAGATGAGGCCCATCTGCACGGCGCCGAGCGGGTTCTCCAGCTCGCGGTCGCCGGTGTAGCGCTCGTCGCCGAGCCAGGTGGTCTCCGGGCCCCAGTAGACGTCCTCGTCCGGCTCCCACACGTCCGCGCGGCCGCCGGCGAAGCCGAAGGTCTCGAAGCCCATCGACTCCAGGGCGACGTTGCCCGCGAGGATCATGAGGTCGGCCCAGGAGAGGCTCTGGCCGTACTTCTTCTTCACCGGCCACAGCAGACGGCGCGCCTTGTCCAGGTTGCCGTTGTCCGGCCAGCTGTTCAGCGGCGCGAAGCGCTGCTGGCCGGCGCCGGCGCCGCCCCGGCCGTCGCTGATGCGGTAGGTGCCGGCGCTGTGCCAGGCCATGCGGACCATGAACGGGCCGTAGTGGCCGAAGTCGGCGGGCCACCAGTCCTGCGAGGTGGTCAGGACCTCGGCGATGTCCTGCTTCACGGCCGGCAGGTCGAGGCTCTGGAAGGCCTCCGCGTAGTCGAAGTCCTCACCGAGCGGGTTGGCCACGGCGGGGTTCTTGGCGAGGATCTTCAGGTTCAGCCGGTTCGGCCACCACTGGCTGTTGCCGCCACCCTGGGTGGGGTGGGCGGCGCGGCCGTGCGCGACGGGGCAGCCGCCGGCGCCCTCCACCTTCGGGTCGGTGACGATCGCTTCGTGGTTCTCAGACATGCGAATCCTTCCGGACATGGCGGATCACTGTGCTCAGGAAGTGCGTTTCGGCGGACGGGCCTGGCGCGGGTGACACGTGTGCTTCTCCCCGCCGTGCTGGAGTCTTCCTGTCCCTTGGCCATTTACGAAACCGATCCTACAATGGACGTTGTCCAAGTCAAGAAGAACCCCAAGTCTGCCTACGTCTCCGAGGTGAAACATGAGTGACCTGCTGGAGCGCCTGCGCGCGCGCGGCTGGCGGATGACGTCCCAGCGCCGCGTGGTCGCGGAGGTCCTGGCCGGGGAGCACGTGCACCTCACGGCGGACGAGGTCCACGCCCGCGCGGTGGAGCGCCTGCCGGAGATCGCGCGGGCGACGGTCTACAACACCCTCGGTGAACTGGTCGCCCTCGGAGAGGTCGTGGAACTCTCCATGGACGGGCGGGCCAAGCGCTACGACCCGAACGCGCACCGGGCGCACCAGCACCTGGTCTGCTCGAACTGCGGGCTCATCCGCGACGTCCGCCCCTCGGGGGACCCGCTCGCGGTCCTCCCGCCGACGGAGCGGTTCGGCTTCGCGGTGGCGAAGGCGGACGTGATCTACCGGGGACTCTGCCCGGGCTGCGCCTGAGCGCGGCGGTACGACAGGAGCCCCCCACCGACCGTCGTCGGTGGGGGGCTCCTTGGTGTCCGCGTCGGCGAGGGCCGTCGGGGACCTACTTCAGGACGGCGAGCGCCTCGTCGTAGCTCGGCTCGTCGGCGATCTCGCCCACGAGCTGCGCGTGCAGCACCGTGTCGTTCTCGTCGAGGACGACGACGGCGCGGGCCGTCAGGCCGGCGAGCGGCCCGTCCGCGATCTCCACGCCGTAGTTGGTGTGGAACTCGCGGCCGCGGAGCGTCGAGAGGTTCTTGACGTTCTCCAGGCCCTCGGCGCCGCAGAAGCGGGCCTGGGCGAAGGGGAGGTCGGCGGAGATGCAGAGGACGACCGTGTTGTCCAGCCGGCCGGCCTTCTCGTTGAAGGCGCGGACGGAGGAGGCGCACGTCGGGGTGTCGACGCTCGGGAAGATGTTGAGGACCTTGCGCAGGCCGGCGAAGTCCTTCAGGGACTTGTCCGCCAGACCCTCGGCGACGAGCGTGAAGTCGGGGGCCTGGCTGCCGGGGGTCGGCAGGGCGCCGTTGACCTGCACGGGGCTGCCCTTCAGCGTGACCTGGGCCATGGGATCTCCTTCAGACGTATGAGTGGCAACGGGGGGAATCGTACGGAAGGCGGGCCCGCTCCGACGACACGGGCCACCGCGGCGCTTCCGGCCTCATTCACAAGCTTGAACATAGAACCCCTTGGGTGGGCACGGTGATGCGTCGGTGATATCGATCCGGCGTCAACGGGCCTTCTTGACGCCCCTGGTTCAGACCTTTAGGTTCCAGCCTCGACAACCGTCGCTCGTTCACGTACGTGAATAAGGGGTAACCGCATGACCAGATGGTTCACCGCCTCCCTCGTCCTCGCCGGCCTCCTGGCCGCACTCGTCGCCGCCCCCGGAGCCGACCGCGCCGAAGCCGCCCCGACCGCGTTCGTCCACCCCGGCGTCCTGGTCTCCCGAGGGCAACTCGACTTCACCCGGGAGAAGGTCCTCGCCGGCGCACAGCCCTGGAAGGGCGCCTTCGACCAGATGAAGGCGAGCGGGTACGCCTCGCTCGACCGGGTTCCGAAGCCCCGCGCGGTCGTCGAGTGCGGCTCGTACTCGAACCCGAACCACGGCTGCACCGACGAACGCGAGGACGCCCTCGCCGCCTACACGCTCTCCCTGGCCTGGTACGTCACGCGCGACAGCCGGTACGCCGAGAAGGCCGTCGAGATCATGGACGCCTGGTCCGGCGTGATCACCGACCACACCGACTCCAACGCGCCCCTCCAGGCCGGCTGGGCCGGCTCCTCCTGGCCCAGGGCTGCCGAGATCATCCGGTACACCTACACCGGCTGGCCGCAGGCCCGCGTCGACCGCTTCAAGACCATGCTCCGCACCGTCTACCTCCCCGAGGTGACCAACGGCTCCCGGTCCAACGGCAACTGGGAACTCAGCATGACCGAGGCGGCCCTCGGGATCGCCGTCTTCCTGGAGGACCGCGCCGCCTACGACAAGGCCGTCGCCACGTTCCGCGGCCGCGTCCCCGCGTACATCTACCTCACGAGCGACGGCGCCCTGCCGAAGGCCGCGCCGGGCAGCGGACTCGACACCCGCGACGAACTCGTCCGGTACTGGCAGGGGCAGACCACCTTCGTCGACGGCCTCACCCAGGAGACCTGCCGCGACCTCACCCACACCGGCTACGGGCTGTCCGCGATCTCGCACATCGCCGAGACGAGCCGCATCCAGGGCCAGGACCTCTACCCCGAGGTCGCCGACCGGCTGCGCCACGCCCTCGGCCTCCAGGCGAAGTACGAACTCGGCGAGCCCGTCCCGTCCTGGCTCTGCGGCGGCGCCCTCAAGGACCGCCTCGGGCCCGTCACCGAGGTCGGCCTCAACGCGCTGCACGGGCGCATGGGGTACGCCATGACGAACACCCGGAAGCTCACCGAGGCCCGTCGGCCCGCCGGCACGAACAACCTCTTCGTCGCCTGGGAGACCCTCACCCACGCCGCCAACCCCCGCTGAGCGGAAGGGAGTCGGGAAGGGGCCGGAAAGGAGCAGGAAGCGGGTCGAAAGGGAATCGGAAGCGGAGTGAAAGGGAATCGGAAGCGGAGTGAAAGGGGGGTCGGAAAGGAGTGGGAAGGGGCGTCGGACGTCTTGACGACCCCTTCCTTCACTCCTTAAATCATGGGGGCGGCGAAGTGGACCCCTCCCGCCGCACCCCCCACAGCCGACGGAAGAGAGCCCCATGACCTCCTCCCGCTCACGCCTGCGCCCCCTGTCCTCCGCCGTGACCGCCCTCGCGCTCGTCCTGGCCGTCGCGGCGCTCGGCCCGGCCGCGGAGTCGGGTGGAGCGCTCCGTCCCGTGGCCGGGACGGCCGCCGTCACCTTCTCCGACGACTTCGACGGCCCCGCGGGCTCCGCCGTCGACGGCACGCGGTGGCAGACCGAGACCGGAGACAACGTCAGCAACCACGAGCGCCAGTACTACACGGCCGGCAACGCCAACGCCGCGCTCGACGGACAGGGCCATCTGGTGATCACCGCCCGCAAGGAGAACCCGGGCAACTACCAGTGCTGGTACGGGCGCTGCGAGTACACCTCCGCCCGGCTCAACACCGCCGGGAGGTTCACCACGAAGTACGGGCACGTCGAGGCCCGCATGAAGGTGCCGCGCGGCCAGGGCATGTGGCCCGCCTTCTGGATGCTCGGCAACGACATCGGCCAGGTCGGCTGGCCGAACTCGGGCGAGATCGACGTCATGGAGAACGTCGGCTTCGAACCGTCCACCGTCCACGGCACCCTGCACGGCCCCGGCTACTCCGGCTCCGGGGGCATCGGCGCCCCCTACACCCTGCCCGGCGGACAGGTCTTCGCCGACGCCTTCCACACCTTCGCCGTGGACTGGTCGCCGAACCTGATCACCTGGTCCGTGGACGGGACGGTCTACCAGACCCGTACGCCCGCCGACCTCGGCGGCCGGACCTGGGTCTTCGACAAGCCCTTCTTCCTCATCCTCAACCTCGCCGTCGGCGGCTACTGGCCCGGCGACCCGGACGGCTCCACCGCCTTTCCCCGGCAGCTCGTCGTCGACCACGTCCGCGTCACCACCGCCGACGCCCCCGCCGGCTCCGGACCGATCACGGGCATCGGTGGCAAGTGCGTCGACGTGGCCGGCGCGAACACCGCGAACGGCACCCCCGTCCAGCTCTACGACTGCAACGGGACCGCCGCCCAGCAGTGGACCCTCGCGGCCGACGGAACCGTCCGCGCGCTCGGCAAGTGCCTCGACGTCACCTCCGGCGGCACGGCCGACGGCACCCCCGTCCAGCTGTGGGAGTGCAACGGCACGGGTGCCCAGCGCTGGACCGCCAACGCGGCCCGGGACGTGGTGAACCCGCAGTCCGGAAAGTGCCTGGACGCCACCGGCAACAGCTCCGCCAACGGCACCAGGCTCCAGATCTGGACCTGCTCCGGCGGCGCCAATCAGAAGTGGACGGTGACCCGTTGAGCGGGTGAGGGCCGAGCGGCCGTCGTACGGGCGAAGCGGGACGGCGGCGTGCCGAACGCCCGCGTGAACGCGGCCGTGAACGCGGCCGGAGAGGCGTACCCGAGCCGGCCCGAGACCTCGGTGACCGTCGCGGTGCGCAGCAGGGGCACGGCCGCGAGGAGCCGGGCACGGGACCGCCAGACGGCCGGGCTCTCGCCCGTCTCCGCGCGGAAGCGCCGGGTGAACGCCCGCTCGCTCAGCGCGGACCGGGCCGCCCAGTCGGCGTTGGTGACGGCGGCGTCCGGGGCGGCCAGGTACTCCCGGCACAGCGTCGCGAGCCCGGCGGAGGCGGGGACCGCGACGTGGAAGGGGAGCGGGGAGCGCACGGCGATCTCGTGCAGCAGCAACGTCGCGACGGCGCCCTCCCGCCCCGACAGGTCGTAGTCGGACGGGAACTCCACCGCCGCGAGCAGCAGTTCGCGCAGCAGCGGCGGCACGTCCACCACCGTGCAGCGGGCCGGCCACCACGGCACGGCGCCCGGCTCCACGTACAGGCTGCGGGTGCTCACGCCCAGCATCCGGACCCGGTGCGGGGTGGCGGCCGGGATGAGGACCGCCCGCTCGGGCGGGACCGTCCAGGTGCCGTCGGCGGTCTCGACGACCATGACGCCGGTCGCCCCGTAGAGGAACTGCGCCCGCCGGTGCTCGTGCCAGTCCAGGACCTGCCCCGCCGCGTAGTCGGTGCCGATCGGCAGCACCACCCGGTCGAGGTGGTCGACGTCGTCCGACGGGATGTTCCTCACCGGGCCACCGTACCGGCCGAGACGCGAAGGAATCCTGCCGACCATCGCATGCGGGCTCCCCGGGTCACCTGGTGATCTTGACCCATGGACGTGGTGACGTTGACGGCGATCGGGCTCCTCACCGGAGCGACGACGGTCTTGTTCGGGTTCGGCGGCGGCTTCGTGGCGGTCCCGGTCGTGGCGTGGGCGGACGCCGCCCTCGGCACCACGGCCCTCCCGGTGGCCACCGCCACCTCGGCCCTGGTGATGGTCGTGAACGCGGCCTTCGCCACGGCCGTCACCCCGCGCCCCGTGCTCCTCGCCCTGCGCGGCAGCGGCGCGCTGCTGCCGCTGCTCGCCGCGGGCGCCTGCGCCGGGGCGTACGCCTCCCGCTTCGCCCCGCCCGCCCTCGCCCGCTGGGCGTTCGTCGCGTACACCGCCCTGACCGCCCTCGACCTGCTGCTCCGCCCCGGCTTCCTCCGCACCGCCACCCCGCCGGGCGCGGCGCCGGCACGGACCCCGAGGCCGCTGCCGGCCGGCGCCGGCGCCCCGATCGGCGCGGTCGCCGCCTTCCTCGGCGTCGGCGGCAGCGTGATGACCGTCCCCGCCCTGCGCCGGGCCGGCCACCCCATGCGGACCGCGACCGCGCTGGCCAACCCGCTCACCCTCGCCGTGGCGCTCCCGGCCGTCGCGGTCTCCCTCGCCGCCTCCCCGCCCCCGGCCGCCGCCGCGACCGGCGCCGGCCTGATCGGCCTGGTCGATCCGTACGCGGCGGGGGCGCTGCTCCTGGGCGCCCTGCCGGTCATCGCCGTCCTCCGCCGCCGCCCGCCCCGGATCCCGGACCGGCTCCACGCGTGCGCGTACCTCGTGCTGCTCGGCCTGGTGGCCCTCGCGATGCTGCTCACCGGCGACTGAGCGCCGCCCGTCGTCCCGGTGTCCCCGCGACCGTTCGCGCCGCGCATCAGCGCCCGCACTCGCCGGACGGCCGAATGCCGCGCCCGGGTCGGGCGAATCCGGGGCCCCGGGGGTGGTGCCACGAGGCGGCGGTGGTACGTCGATGGCCATGCAGCCAGGCACACCCCCGACGGTCTCCCCCTTCCTCCGTACGGCCGCCGCCTACGCGTGGCGGCTGCTCGCCGTCGGCCTCCTCGTCTACAGCCTGTTCGCGGTGCTCGGGCGCTTCCACGAGATCGGGGTGGCCGTCTTCCTGGGGCTGGTGATCACCGCGCTGCTCCGGCCCGTCGCCGACCTGGTCGCCCGGCTGCTGCCCCGCCCGCTGGCCGTCGCCCTCACCCTGATCGGCAGCATCGTGCTCGTCCTCGGGGTGCTCGCGCTGGTCGGCGAGGCGGTCGCGGGGCAGCGGGCGACGCTCGTGCGCGAGTTCCGGGCGGGCGTCGGGCGGATCGAGGACTGGCTGGAGCGGCCGCCGTTCCGCCTCGACCCCGGCACGCTCTCCGGCCTGCAGGCCAAGATCGGGGACTACCTCTCCAGCCATCGGTCGGATCTGCTCAGCACGGCGGTGAGCGGAGCCGGCCAGGTCGTCGCCGTCTTCGCCACGCTGGCCCTCGGCCTGTTCGCCTCGGTCTTCTTCATCCACTCGGGGGACCGCCACTGGTCCTGGTTCCAGGAGCAGTTGCCGCGGTCGGTGCGCGGCCGGGTGGGCATCGGCGGCCGGGCGGCCTGGCGCACCTTCACCGGCTACACCCACGGCATCGTCCTGGTGGCCGGGACGAACGCCGTCCTCGTCGGCATCGCCCTCTGGGCCCTCGGGGTCCCGCTGGCGGTGCCCCTGGCCCTCCTGGAGTTCTTCGCCGCCTTCGTCCCGCTCATCGGCTCGCCGATCGCCCTCGCGATCGCCGCCGTCGTGGCGCTCGCCTCCAAGGGCCCGCTGGTGGCGGGCCTCGTCATCGCCCTGATCGTGATCATCGGTCAGATCGAGGGACACCTGCTCCATCCGCTGGTCATGAGCTGGGCGGTGCGGCTCCATCCGCTGGTGGTGGCCATCTCGGTCGTCGCGGGCTCGATCGCCGCGGGGGTGGTGGGCGCGGTGGTGGCGGTGCCGCTGGTGTCGGTGGTGTGGGCGGTTCACACGGCGCTGCGGGACGCGCGCACCTGAGCCCGCCCGTGCACGGGGTCTTGCGCCGGAGGGGCGGTCTCTCTACTCTCCCCGCCAATGGTTAGGAACATTTCCTAACCATTGGCCATGGAGGGAAAGGGAGTTGACATGCGTCGACGAAGCGTCTCGCTTCTCGGGCTCGCGGGTCTGCTGGCATTGCCCCTGACGGTCATGCCGCAGGCGCAGGCCGCCGACGGCCTGGTGTCCGGCGGGAAGACGGTGACGGCCTCGTCCGTCGAGACCTCGGCCTTCGGGCCCGGCCTCGCGGTGGACGGCAGCACGGCCACCCGCTGGGCGAGCGCCGAGGGGGTCGACCCGCAGTGGATACGGATCGACCTCGGCGCCAACCACACGATCTCCCGCGTGAAGCTCGACTGGGAGGCCGCGTACGGCAAGGCGTACCGCATCCAGACCTCCACCGACGGGTCGGCCTGGACGGACGTCTACTCCACCACCGCCGGTGACGGGGCGACCGACGACCTCACGGTCTCCGGCAGCGGCCGGTACGTCCGGATGTACGGCACGGGCCGCGGCACGCCGTACGGCTACTCCCTCTGGGAGTTCCAGGTGTACGGAGCGCCCACCGGCACCGGCGGGGGCGGCGGCGGACCGGCCGTCCCCTTCGGCAGCCACCTCAAGCCCTACGCCGCCGGCGTCCTGAAGCCCTCCGGCACGCAGTCCGCCCTCGACCAGAAGGTCGTCGACTACTACAACCGGTGGAAGGCCGCCTTCGTCCGGCAGAACTGCGGCAACGGCTGGTACCAGATCATCTCGCCCGACGCCGACCACCCCTACGTCGCCGAGGCCCAGGGCTACGGCATGGTCGTCACCGCCACCATGGCGGGCGCCGACCCGGACGCCAAGAAGATCTTCGACGGCCTCGTCAAGTGGAAGATCGACCACCCGTCCTCCGTCAACCCGAACCTCCTCGCCGCCGAGCAGGACGCCTCCTGCAAGAGCGTCAACGGCGGGGACGGCGCCACCGACGGGGACATGGACGTCGCCTACGGCCTGCTCCTCGCCGACAGGCAGTGGGGCAGCAGCGGCACGTACGACTACAGGGACCTCGCGCTCAAGCACATCGCCGCCATCAAGAAGGACGAGGTCAACCCCACGACCAAACTCCTGAAGCTCGGCGACTGGAGCAGCTCGGGCGACCAGTACTACTGGATCTCCCGCACCTCGGACTGGATGGTCGACCACTTCCGCGCCTTCCGCGCGGCCTCGGGCGACACCACCTGGGACGCCGTGCGCAGCGCGCACCAGACGCAGATCTCCCGCCTCCAGTCCACCTACGCCTCCGGCACCGGACTCCTGCCCGACTTCGTCGTCGACACGAACACCACGCCCAGGCCCGCCCCGGGGCAGGTCCTCGAGGACCCCAACGACGGCTCCTACTGGTGGAACGCCTGCCGTACGCCGTGGCGCATCGCCGACGACGCGGTGACCAGCGGCGACGCCACCTCCCTCGCCGCCGCCCGGAAGCTCAACGGCTGGATCAAGACGAAGACCGGCGGCGACCCGAACAAGATCGCCGTGGGCTACAAGCTCAACGGCACTCCGATCTCCTCGGGCAGCGAGGCCGCCTTCTTCGCCCCGTTCGCGGTGGCGGCGATGACCGACCCCGGCAGCCAGGCCTGGCTGGACGCCCTGTGGAACAAGATGCTGGCGACCCCGGTCGACACCAGCAGCTACTTCTCGGCCAGCATCCAGCTCCAGGTCATGATCACGGCTTCAGGCAACCACTGGGTCCCGTAGCGGTGTGTCCGGCCGCACGGACAGGGCCCTGAGCCAACCGCTCAGGGCGGCGGCCGTGTCCGCCGACGGGAAACGGGCACCGAGCTGCCCGTCGGGACGGACGAGGAAACCGGTCGCGCCGCCGGGGAGGTAGAGACGCCCGAACTCCCCGGCGGCGTCACGGTACACGGGCACGGACGGGTCGCCGGGCCAAGCGGACCCGTCCGCGCCGGCCGCGAGGATCACGACGGCCGGGAGGCCTCCCGTCGCCCGCGCCGCCGCGGCGGCGCGGGCCAGCTCGGCCCCGTCCGACCCGTACAGCAGCACCACGTGCCCCGGGCGGCCCCGCAGGACGTCGAGGAGCCGCAGCGGGTAGGCGGCGACCGGCGTGGTCAGACCCGCGCAGTCCGGGGCCCGGTCGCCCGGCTGGGGCGCCTCCTCGGGGCCGTACGGAACACCGGAGAGCGGACCGCCCCGGTAACCGACCAGCAGCTGCGCCTCGCGCAGCAGCAGCGTCCTCCGGTCCTCCGGGTCGGCCTCGATCCCCCGTACGGCGTGCCGCACGGTCCGGCCCACGACCTCCTCGCCGACCGGACGGCGCTCGGCGTCGTACGTGCCGAGCAGCGCGGGCCCCGCCTCGCCCCGGACCACGAGGGCGAGCTTCCAGGCCAGGTTGCAGGCGTCCTGCACACCGGTGTTCATGCCCTGGGCGCCGGTGGGCGGATGGATGTGCGCCGCGTCCCCGGCCACGAAGACCCGGCCCCGGCCGTAGTGGTCGACGATCCGGTGGCCGATGCGGAAGACGGAGGACCAGCGCAGCCCCGACAGCCGTACCGGACGCGGCGCGAGACGGTCGACGACGGCCTGGAGGTCGGCGAGCCCGGGGGCCCGGCCGCCCTGCGGGCCGTGCGCCACCGCGTCCGGCGCGGCCGGTCCACCGGCCGGGGAGAACCCCGGCGGGAGCCTCATCGACATCCGGTAACGCCCCGCCCCCGGCAGGGGGACGCACACCAGCACGTCCGCGGTGGAACCGTCGGCGCTCCTGCGCGTCGAACGGACGCCGTAGCCGGGGGGCAGGTCCCAGTCGGCCACGACGTCGCCGAGCATGTACTCCTCCTGGAACGCGCCGCCCGCGAACGACAGGCCCAGCCCCTTCCGCACGACGCTGTGCGCGCCGTCGCAGCCGATCAGATACGGGACCCGCAGCTCCTCGTCGGCACCCTTCGCCGTGCGCAGCCGCGCCGTGACCCCGTCCCGGTCCTGCGTGAACGACACCAGTTCCGTGCCGCGTTCGACCACCGTCCCCAGGCGGGCGACGTACTGCTCCAGGAGCCGCTCCGTCTCGTACTGCGGCAGCGCGGCGAAGCCGTAGGGCACCTCGGGCGGCATGGTGAGCTCGATGCGGCCCTGCTCGCGGCCGTCCACGTAGGTCAGCTGGCCCCGCAGCGGCACGGCGGCCTCCAGCACGGCCCGGACCAGGCCCATCCGGTCCCAGAGCTCCAGGGTGCGCGGCTGGATCCCCACGGCCTTCGCGTACGGGAGCCGCGCGGGCAGCCGGTCGACGAGCCGGCAGTGCACGCCGTGCCGGCGCAACTCGGCGGCCGCGCTCAGGCCGACCGGGCCCGCGCCCACGACCAGGACGTCGGTGGTGGTCCGGTGGTGCGCCACGCGTGCCTCCCGCACTGCTCGCCCCCCGACAGGTTCCCGCGTCCCATGGTCGCCCGCGACCGCCGGGTCGGCGAGCGATACGGCCGTCCGGCCGAGGGCCGGGCGGCAGGCGGTACGGCCTTCCGGCCGTGAGGCCGACCCGTGAGGCCGACGGCGGGAGGCGCGGGTTTTCCGGCACGGGGCCGCCGGCGAACGGTGTGCGGTCCTCCGGCGCGGGGCCGCCGGCGAACGGTGTGCGGTCCTCCGGGCACGGGGGCCGACCGGCGGGGGTGTCGGTCGGGAGCGGTACTGTCGCGGCCATGCCGTCACCGATCACCTCCACCGTCCGACCGCAGGCCTCCTCGGCGGAGGCTCCCGACGCGCGGCCCGTCGACGAGCGGCAGGGCGGCGCGGAACTCCCGCTCCCTCCGCCCCCGGTGGTCCCCGCGCTGCCGGTCATGCGCCCCGGCGGGATCTCCTCGAACGAACTCCGGGCGTGGGGCCGGGCCCAGGGCTTCGTCGTACCGGACCGCGGCCGGCTGCCGAGCGAGCTCCTGCGGGCATGGGAACGCGCCACCGAAGAGGCCGGGGAGCGCGCCGAATGATCGCGGAACTGCTGCCGGACACCGTCGCCTCCGCCTGGCGGCGTGACGACACGGAGCCCGTCACGCTCTTCCCCGAGGAGGCCGCCGCCGTCGCCCGCGCGGTCGTCGGCCGACAGCGCGAGTTCGCCACCGTACGGCTGTGCGCACGGCTCGCGCTGCGCCGCCTCGGCCTCCCCGAGACGCCCCTCACGCCGGGCAGGCGCGGGGAGCCGCGCTGGCCGCACGGCGTGGCCGGGAGCATGACGCACTGCGCGGGATACCGGGCCGCGGCCCTGGCCAGGACCACGGACGTCCTGTCGCTCGGCATCGACGCGGAGCCGGCGGGCCCCCTCCCCGAAGGGGTCCTGGAGGGCGTGTCGCTGCCCGGGGAGCGGGACCGTCTGCGGGCGCTGACCGCCCGGACGCCGGACGTCCCCTGGGAGCGGCTGCTGTTCAGCGCCAAGGAGAGCGTCTTCAAGACCTGGTACCCGCTGACCCGCAGGGAGCTCGGATTCGACGAGGCGTCGGTCGACTTCGAACCGGCCCCGGCCGGCACGGGCCCGCACCCGCCGGAGCACACGGGCACGTTCACCGCCCGGCTCCTCGTCCCCGGCCCGGTGACCGGCCACGTCCGGCGCGACCACTTCACCGGACGCTGGCTCGTGCGCGACGGAGTGATACTCACCGCGATCGTCCTGACTCGGTAGCGCCGCGTCCGCCGGAGCGCGGCCCTACGGAACCGGGCGGTGCCGTCCCGCGTCCGTCCCGGGCATGAACGAGAACCCGTCACAGGAATCGCGGGACCGGATGGAGAGCGCCGTCGGCTGCCTGCTCGCCGTCGTCGGCGTCACGGTGGCGGGCGCCTTCGCGCTGCCCAGGGCCGCGTACAGCATCGACGGCGGCTTCGAGGCGCAGGCACGGGACTGGGGTGTGATTCTCGTCGACCTGCCGCTGATTCTCTTCGCCGGTCTGGTCGTCCCTCCGCTGACCTGGGCAGCGGGCAACAGACGGCTCCGCCCGTGGACGGCGGCGCTCGTCTGCGTGGCCGTCGCCGGACTCGCGCTGTGGGGTCTCGCGACCTGGTGGCATCCGCCGCAGAACCCGAATCCCAGGCACGGGCCCGGCATCTGACGGCCCTTCGCCGCGGGGTGGCGTGCCCCGGGGCCCGGCACCCGCGCGGTCGCCCCGTAGCGGTTGCGGGCTCCTCAGGCCTTCGGCCTCGCGGCGCGCGCCACCACCAGGAGGAAGAGGCCGCACGCCGACACGACGAGCCAGCCCGGGCGGGTCGCGGCGGGGAGGGCGGCCGGGGCCGCGCCCGCGACCAGTCCGCCGGCGACGGCGATGCCGACCGCCACGCCGACCTGGCGCGAGGTGGAGGTGATCGCCCCCGCCACGCCGGCCCGGGACGGCGGCAGGCCGCCGACCGCGGTGTTCGTCAGAGGGGCGTTGGCGAAGCCGAAGCCGATGCCGATCAGCAGGAAGGCGAGGAGGATCCGCGCCACGCTCGTGTCCCCGCCCAGGCCCACCAGGCAGAGGCCGCCGGCCGTGGTGAACCCGCCCGCCAGGAGCAGCGGGCGCCGGGGCCCGACACGCCCCACCAGGACGCCCGACCAGGGCGCGCACAGCGTGGCGCCGAGCGCCATGGGCAGGGTCGCGGCACCGGTCGCGAGCGGGGTCCAGCCCCGGGCCTGCTGGAGGTAGAGGGTGCTGAGCAGCAGGGTCATGTTGAGGGCGACGAAGACCGCCGTCGCGCCGAGCACCGCCGTGACGAACGGCGGGCGGCGGAACAGGCCGAGGTCCATCAGGGGTTCCTCACGCCGGAGTTCGACCCGGACGAAGCCGGCCGTGGCCGCCGCGGTCAGCGCGTAACCGGTGAGGGCCGCGGGCGACGTCCAGCCGATGCGGGGGCCTTCGATGAGGAGGCCGACGGTGAGGCAGAGCACCACGGTGAGGAGCAGCTGACCGGGCAGGTCGAGACGGCGGGCGCGCTCCCCGCGGGACTCCGGCACGAACAGGGCGACCAGCACGAGGGCGAGGACCACCACCGGCACGTTGAACCAGAACACCGCGCGCCAGCCGAACGCGGCGATGAGCGCCCCGCCGGTGACCGGACCCGCCGCCATGCTCAGCCCGAAGACCGAGGCCCAGACGCCGATGGCGCGGGCCCGTTCGCGCGGGTCGGGCATCGCGCTCACCACGATCGCCAGGGCCACCGGGCTCAGCATCGAGGCGCCGATCCCCTGGACGGCCCTGGCCGCCACCAGCACGCCCAGCGACGGGGCGAGGGCGCACACGAGGGAGGCCAGGCCGAAGACGAGCAACCCGACCCGGAAGACCCGGCGTCGCCCGAAGCGGTCGGCGAGGGCGCCGGAGACGATGAGCAGACTGGCCATGACCACGGTGTACGCGTCCACGACCCATTCGAGGCCGCGGGTGCCCGCGTCGAGGCCCCGGCCGATCTCGGGCAGGCCCACGTTGACGATGGTGGCGTCGACGCCGACCAGGAACATGCTGAGCGCGCAGACCGCCAGCACCGTCCAGCGGCGGCGCGAGCTCAGTGGTGCGGGTGGGGCGGCGGTCAGGGACTGCGTGGACATGTGTTCCCCCTTCGACGAGACCGGACGTCGCCCAGAGTCGGACCGAAGGAGGGGGAGTGGCAAAGAAGTTTGCGGATATCGCAAACCGCACGCCGGGAGTGAGGGGAGCCCGGCGTGCGGACGGAGGCGAACGCGTGCTCAGACGGCGGTGAAGAGGTCCCCGGGCGCGTCGTCGAGGACGAAGCCGTTGTCGAAGCGGACACGGACCGTCAGACGGAGCATCCGTTCCCGATGGGCGGTCCACGCCGGCTCCAGCGAGCCGATCTGCTCCTCCAACTGCCGCCTGCTGCCCGGGGGCATCTGGTGGCCGAAGTCGTCGAGGAGCGACTTGAGCCGCTCGTACTCACGGACCTCCCGGCTCTGCGGCCGGTCCTCGTCCACCCGCTCGACGGTGCCCTCGACACCCGCGGCCAGAGCCAGGAACCCCGCCCCGGCCGCCTCCTCCACCGGGTCCTCGCCCACCGGGACGACCCGGCCGAGCCCGAGGTCCACCGCCAGCCTCACCCGCAGGCCCTCTTTCAGCGTCATCGGTCCTTCGTCTCCACGGTGGTCAGGGACGGCCATTATCCGACCCCGAGGCCGTACCGGTTACCCCCGTGGCCCCGTACGGGTGGACTCGCCGCACACGCGCCGGACCGCGGCGCCACCGCCTCCGCCCCGGTGGTGATGATGCCCCTCCTGAGCCCGTGACCCCGAGCTCGTGACCGGAAGAGGCACTCCCGACATGCGCCGTACCCCCTCCCGCCGGCTGTTCGCCGCGACCCTGCTCGTGGCGTCCGTGCTGGCCCCCGTGACGGCCGCGCCCGCCGCCGCCGTCCACGCCGTGAGCGGCGACGCCGTCGTCGGGCACGGCGAGGACGACTGCCCGCCCGGCGGACTCGGCCCCGAGCTCACCGCCCGGCTCGACCGGGCCGTCGAGGACGTCCGCAAGCAGGCCGGCATCCCCGGCGTCGCCGTCGGCCTGTGGATGCCCGGCAGGGGAAGCTACGTCCACGCGACCGGCGTCGCCGACAAGGTCACCGGCGAGCCGATGACCACCGACGGCTTCGTCCGCATCGGCAGCGAGACCAAGACCTTCACGGTCACCGCCCTCCTGAAGCTCGTCGACGACCACCGGATCCGCCTCGACGACCCCGTCTCCCGCTACATCCACGGAGTGCCGAACGGCCACCGGATCACCCTGCGCCACCTCGCCGAGATGCGCAGCGGCCTCTTCCCGTACACCTCCGACCCGGACTTCATCCACGACCTGCTCAGCGACCCGCAGCGCTCCTTCACCCCGGAGGAGGCGCTCGCCTACGGCTTCAGGCACAAGAACACCTTCGCGCCGGGCGCGAAGTTCGAGTACTCCAACAGCAACCTGGTGCTCCTCGGCCTGGTGGTGGAGAAGGTCAGCGGCCGGCCCCTGACCGCCTTCCTCCGCGAGCGCGTGCTCCGCCCGGCCCGCCTGCGCCACACGTTCCTCCCCCACGGCCCCGAGTTCCCCGAGCCGCACCCCCGCGGCTACACGAACCAGACGCTCAGCGGCGCGGTCGTGGACTCCACCGACTGGAACCCCAGCTGGGCCTGGGCGGCCGGGGCGATGATCTCCGACATGCACGACCTGCGCCGCTGGGCGAAGATCCTCGCCACCGGCGAACTGCTCAGCCCCGGGACGCAGGCGCAGCGGCTCAGGACGCTGCCGACCGGCCACCCCGGCCTCGGCTACGGCCTCGGCATCTTCGACGCCAACGGCTGGATCGGGCACAACGGCTCGATCCCGGGGTACGAGACGGTGACCGTCTACCTGCCCGAGCGGGACGCCACGCTCGTCATCATGATCAACACGGACAGCCTCAGCCAGGGCCAGGAGCCGTCCACGCCGCTCGCCCGCGCGATCACCTCGATCGTCACCCCCGACCACGTCTACGACGGCGCGGTCCGGCCCCGCTGAGGAGCCGGCACCCCCAGGGGGTGTCGATCGCGGCCGTCTGCCCGAAAATGAAAGGAAGAGGTGGTCTCGCCGAGCGGTACGAGGAGGTGGGCCGGTGTCCATGGGCGCCGACGACAGTACGGGGGAGCGGCCGCCGCCCCCCACCCCCCGGTTCGTCGTCCGGGCCCGGCCCGGGACGCCCGACGCGGTGGTCGTCCTCGAACTGGGCGGCGAACTCGACCACGACACGGCCGGCCCGCTGCGCCGGGCGCTGGACGAATACGCCCGGGCCCGGCGGGTAGTCGTGGACTGCTCAGGCCTGACCTTCTGCGACTCGACTGGCCTGAACGAGCTGTTGCGGGCCCGCGCGCGCCTGCGGGAGACGGGCGGGCTCCTGGACCTCGCCGGACTCCACCCGCCGGTGAACCGGATGTTCGACATCACCGGGGCCCGGACGGTCTTCCGGGTGTACGCGGACGCGGTGGAGGCGCTGGCCGACGAGGACGCCGGGACGCGGGACGGGCGAGACGGGGGAGACATTCATGGCTGACGGCGAGGACGGTCCTCCGAACCAGGTCCGCAGGCTGGTGCTGCACGGGACGCGCGGCGTCGTCTCGCGCTGCCGGGACTTCACGGCGAAGGCCCTGGCCGACTGGGGGTGGATCCCCCCGGACAGCGAGGAGGCGGGGGAGCGGGTCGAGGACGTCCTGCTCCTCGTGTCGGAGGTCGTCACCAACGCCTGCCTGCACGCCGGCGGCCCCGAGGAGCTCGTCCTGCGGCACGGCAGGGGACGGCTGCGCGTCGAGGTGCACGACGCCAGCCCGGAGCATCCGCGGGTGCGGGTGCCACGGTCCCCCGCGCTGCCCGGCGGGCACGGCCTGATGGTCCTGGACCGGCTCGCCGGCGACTGGGGCAGCCTCGACAAGGGACAG
Source organism: Streptomyces sp. NPDC053513 (assembly GCF_044544765.1). Taxonomy (NCBI): domain Bacteria; kingdom Bacillati; phylum Actinomycetota; class Actinomycetes; order Kitasatosporales; family Streptomycetaceae; genus Streptomyces; species Streptomyces sp. NPDC053513. Next base: position 651,131 of record NZ_JBITXP010000001.1, on the reverse strand, counting down.
GGAGCCGTGGGCAAGGTGGTCTGGCTGGAGGTCGACCGCCCGCCCCGAAGGAAGCGGGACGAACCGGATTAGACCCGACGGCGCCGGGCAGGCGTCGGACGCGGGGGTCATCGCATCCGGACGGAGAGGAGCGGGTCATGCCGCGCGGATCGAACGCCAAGCGGGAGCGGCAGTACGAGCACATCAAGGAGAGCGCCCTGGACCGGGGCGAGAGCGAGAAGCGCGCCGAGGAGATCGCCGCGCGCACCGTGAACAAGGAGCGGGCGCGGGCCGGCGAGTCGAAGACCGCGAGCAAGAGCTCCACGCAGGACATGTCCTCCTCGCGCCGCGGCGGCAAGCGCTCGCACAGCGGCTCGGAAGGCCCCACCTACGACCAGCTCTACGCCGAGGCCCAGCGCCGCAACATCCACGGCCGCTCCTCGATGGACAAGGCCGGACTGAAGAAGGCCCTGGGCGAGTAGGCGGATCCCGGGCAAGGAGCGAGAGCTCTCGGGCGACCGCCGGCCCCGGGCCCCTCGTCAGGTCCGGGGCCGCTCCGGAGCAGGCCCCACGACGCCCCGGACGACGCCGAGGTCCACCAGGTCCCGGGGCCGCAGCCGCAGCTGGTCGGCGGTGGTCCCGGCCTCCTCGGGAGCCCGTTTGAGGATGGCGGCGGCCGCCTCGGGCGCGATGACGGAGAAGTAACCGTCCGGCGTGACCCAGGTGTTGCCCGGCGCCGCGAGCGCCAGGGCGCCGCCGGAACCCCCCTCGCCGATGAGCAGCGAGGTGAGCGGGGTGCGGGCGGAGGCCACGGCGGCGAACAGGTCGGCGATCGCCGTCCCCGCGCCCGCGCGCTCCGCCGCCGGGTCGTTGGCGGCGCCCGGGGTGTCCACGAGGGTGAGCACCGGGATGCCGAGACGGTCGGCCAGGCGCACCAGGCGGGCCGCCGCGCGGAAGCCGGCCGGCCGGGTCGCGGTGCCGCACTGGGCCGCGTAGGCGACGGTCCGGCCGTCGGGGAGCCGCCCGAAACCGCACCGCATGCCCGGGTCGACGCCCCCGCAGCGGTCGCCGGAGATCTCCTCGCGCAGGGTGAAGTGGGCGTCGAGGTACGCGTCGGCCCGGGGCCGGTCCGGACGCCGGGCGCGCGCCACCGCCTCCCGGCCGCTCGCGGCGGGCGGCATCCCCGGATCGCCGAGCGCGTACGGCGGCGGGACCGGCCCCTCGGCGGGCCGGACGAGCAGCGACAGCCAGCGTCCGAGAGTCTCGCGCAGCGCCGCGGGCGGCACGATCGCATCGAGGTGGCCATGGGCGAGCTGCGCCTCGGCGGTGTACGCGGCCGGGTCCGCGTCCGGCGGCCGTACGCGGGAACCGGCGAAGCCGACCTGGGCGCCGGGCAGGGCGAGGACGACGTCGGAGCCGGCGCCGAGGGTGGCCCAGCCGCCGCCCGTGGTCGGATCCCGCAGCACGGCGATCTGCGGCAGCCCGGCGGCCCGGGTGGCCTCCGACTCGCGGGCCAGGAGCTGCAGTTGCAGGAGGGCGCGCATGCCCTCGTGCATCCGGCTGCCGCCGGTGGCCGGGAGGACGACCACGGGCAGCCGCCGCGCCCGGGCCAGGGCGTGGGCGGCGGCGGCCCGCGCGCCCGTCCGCTCGCCGAGGGATCCGCCGAGGAACCGGAACTCGAAGGAGATCAGCACCGCCGTCACCCCGCCCACCACGCCCGTGCCGCAGACCACCGACTCGGTCTCGCCGGTGCGGTCGGCGGCCCGGGCGTGCGCGGCGGAGTAGCCGGGCCAGCCGATCGGCCCGTCGCCGGTCAGCGGGCCTTCCGCGAAGGGGAGTTCGTGGAAGTCGTCGGTGACGAGGGCGATCGCCTCGCGTGCCGTCGTCGGATCGCTCATGCGGGGCCTCGCCGCTCGTCGCCGGGGTGTACGGACGGGATGGTGCGGTGCTGCGCTTCCACCCTACCGTCCGGTAGCAGTCAGCCGCCCGGGAGGAACTCCGGTCGGCGGGCGATCCGCCGGCGGTCCGCCTCCGTGCCGAAGCGGAGGTCGATCGCCCGCGTGGCCTCCGCCCACTCCCGCATGGTCCGCACCGCACCCAGGGCCTCCCGTACGAACGGGTCGTGCCAGCGGGCGACGGCCCGCCGCCACAGCTCCGCCGGATCGTCCGTCAGGACGTTCCCGACGGTTCCCTCGTAGGCCGCCATCGCCCGCACCGCGCCGTCCGGTTCGATCTGGAGCACCGGCAGGCACACGCCCGCGGCGACCAGGTCGGGGCTCATCCGCAGGGCCAGGTTGTCGGTGCTCGTCACCCGGACGCCCGGCGGCGCGAGCTCCTGGAGCCGCCGCCCGTACTCCGCGCTGCCCAGGAGCCGCACCCGCGCGTCGTCCAGGAGCTCGTGCTCCGCGAAGCCCGGCCGGCTGGCGAGCCCCTCCGGGACGACGGCCCCGAACGACACCTGCCCGAGGCCCGGGAGGCGGGGCGCGACGGCGGTGAGGAACTCCTCGACCTGGTGGGCGTTGCTCCGCATGACCACGTAGTCGACGCCGATCGCCGCGTTCCCCGCTCCGTCGAGCAGCCCCAGGGCGGCCACCGCGCGGTCGAAGGAGCCGCGCCGGCCGCGGATCCGGTCGTGGACGGCGGCCGTGGCCCCGTCGAGACTCACGCTCACCGTCGAGAAGGCGCGCGCGGCGGCCCCGGCGGACGCCCGGTCGAGCGTCCAGCCGCTGGTGAACAGCGACACCGACACCCCGGCCGCCGTGAACCGCTCCGCGACCGCGAACAGTTCCGGCACGAGCAGCGGCTCGCCCCCGGCCAGGCACACCCCCCGCGCCCCGAGGGCCAGGATCGCGTCGGCGGCGCGCAGCATGTCCGCACCGGAGAGGCGCCGGGCCGGGCGCCGCCCGGACTCGGAGTAGCAGTGCGTGCACCGCAGCGGACAGGCGTACGTGATGTCCCACAGGACTTCCAGCGGGTGGTCGGGGATCTCCACGGCGGCTCCTTCAGCGCGGTGCGGGTTCGTGGTCGCCGTCCGGGGCCAGGACCACCCACAGGCGGCGCCGCTCGGGCTCCTCCTCGACGCCGGGGGCCGGTTCGGCGAGGGCCAGGCGCGGGAAGCGGGCGAGCAGGGTGCCGAAGGCGATCCGCAGCTCGGCGCGGGCGAGCGCCGAGCCCAGGCAGTGCTTGTGCCCGAGGCCGAAGGCCAGGTGGGCACGGGGCGTCCGGTCGGGGTCGAAGCGGTCCGGGTCCTCGAAGCGGTCCGGGTCCCGGTTGACGGCCGCGAGCGCGCAGTGCACCCCGCCGCCCCCGGCCAGCGCGGCACCGTCCACCTCGGTGGGAGCCCCGGCGTAGCGGGACGCGAGCGTCGTCGGGGTGACGTGCCGCAGCAGCTCCTCGACGGTGGCGTCGAGCCGGCCCGGGTCGGCGACGAGCCGCTCCCAGTGCTCCCGCTGCCGCAGCAGCAGCTCCAGGCCGTCGGTGATCAGCCGGGTGACCGGTCGGTGGCCCGCGACGAGGAGGAACCGGACGGCGGCGAGGGCGTCCTCCCGCAGCAGTTCGGCGTCCTCGCCGCCCTGCCGGAGCATCGCGCTGATCAGATCGTCCCCGGGCGACTCGGCCCGTGCCCCGACCAGCCCCTTCAGATAGCGGGACAGGGCGTGTCCCGCGCTCTCCGTGACGGTGCTCGCCCCGCCGTACTCCGCGATCCAGCCGTACAGGTAGTCGCGGACGTACCCCCGCTCCGCCCGGGGGATCCCCAGGAGTTCGCAGAGCACCGCGACCGGGAACGGGCGGGAGAACACCCGCACCAGGTCGACGGCCTCGCCCGGCGGCACGGCCGCGAGCAGCAGATCGGCCTCCCGCCGGACGCGCGGGACGAGCGCCGCGACCCGGCGGTGGGTCAGGTGGCGGGAGACCGTGCGGCGCAGCCGGCGGTGCTCCTCGGTCGGCAGGAAGAACAACTGCTCCTCGTCACAGGCCTCTTCGTCCGCGCCGGTGCGCATCGACACGGCGAGCGGGTGCTCGCCGCGCAGGGCCGGCTCGACCAGGACGGCGGCGGCCACCTCGTACCGGGTGACCATCAGGCCGTCCTCGCGGCCGCCGAGACTCACCTCCACCGTGCCGCGCTCGCGCAGCCGCGTCAGGGCCGCGTGGTCCCTGAGCATCTCCGCGCCGATCACGGGCGGCCGGGCGGATCCGGCGTACGGGCATTCCATCGGTCGGTCCTCCTTCCAGGTTCAGGGGGTGGGTTCGAGGAACTGGGTGGCCGCCAGCCCGGCGTAGAGCGGATCGCCGGCGAGGAGTTCGGCGTGCGTGCCGACGGCCCGTACGACACCTCCGTCGAGCACGACGATCCGGTCCGCCATCGCGACCGTGGACAGCCGGTGCGCCACGATCAGGACGGTCGTCGTCCGCGACACGTCGGCGACGGTGTCCCGCAGCGCGGCCTCGTTCACCGCGTCCAGCTGCGACGTCGCCTCGTCCAGGAGCAGCAGCCGGGGGCGGCGGAGCAGCGCGCGGGCGATCGCCACCCGCTGCCGCTGCCCTCCGGAGAGCCGGGTGCCGCGGTGCCCCACCGGCGTGTCCAGGCCCTCCGGCAGGCGCGCCACCAGCTCGTCGAGGCGGGCCGTGCGCAGGACCCGGTCCAGCTCGGGACCGCTCGCGCCGGGCCGGCCGAGCAGCAGGTTCTCCCGCAGGGAACCGGACACGACGGGCGCGTCCTGCTCCACGTAACCGATCAGGGAGCGCAGTTCCCGAAGGTCCCAGCTGTCCAGACGGCGCCCGTCGAGGAGGATGCTGCCGGCCGAGACCTCGTGGAAGCGCTCCAGGAGCGAGAAGAGGGTGGTCTTGCCCGCCCCGGACGGGCCGACGAACGCCGTCGTGCCCCGGGACGGCACGGAGAAGCTCACCCCCCGGTGCACGGGCGGCAGTCCGGGACCGTACCGGAAGTGCACGTCCCGGAACTCCAGCGAGGCCGGTACGGGGGAGTCGGCCGGTTCCGGACCCGCGGACCGGCCCGTCGGCTCGGCGCGCAGCGCCTCCGTCTCCCGGATGCGGTTCACCGCGGCCGTCCCCAGGTGGTACTGGCTGACACCGCCGACGAGTTGCTGCACGGCGGGCACCAGGTAGAACACGTACATCAGGAAGGCGATGAGCCGGCCGACGTCCAGGGCGCCGGACGCGACCCGGCTGCCGCCGATCGCGAGGACGGTGAAGAAGGCGGTCTGCACGGCGAGTTCGGCGGTGTTGCCGGCGAGCGCCAGCCACTTCGCCGCCCGCACCCCGGCCCGCCAGGAGGATTCGGCCGCCTCGTGGACGGCGGCCTCGGCCCGGTCCTCCGCTCCGGAGGCCTTCACCGTGCGCAGCGCGCCGAGCGCCCGCTCCAGGGCCGCCCCGACCAGGCCCACCGACTCCTGGGCGGCGGTCCCGGCCTCGTTGACGCGCACCATGACCGTGCGCACCACCCAGCCCGCGAGGAGCAGCACGCCGAGCGTCACGCCGGTGAGCACCGGGTCGAGCAGACCCATCAGCACCGTGGTCACGACGAGGGTGAGCGCCCCCATGGCGGTGCCGACGAGGGCGTCGGTGGTGACCTGTCGCAGGAGCGCCGTGTCGGAGGTGACCCGGGCGATCAGGTCGCCGGGCTCGGTCCGGTCGAACTCGCCGATCCGCAGCCGCAGGAGGTGCGAGGACAGGCGCCGCCGCGCGGTGAGGACGACCGTCTCGGCGGCCCGGCGCAGCACGTACTGCGCGACCGGGCCCGCCAGCGCGGTGACGGCGACGAGGACCCCCATCGCGAACAGCACGCCGCCGAGGGGCCGGTCGTGGGTCAGGCCGTCGATGAGCCGCTCGGCCACGAGCGGGATCGCCAGTCCGGCGGCGGTGGTCACCAGGCTCAGCAGACCGCCGAGGGCGAGCGCCGGCCAGGAGGGGCGGATGTGGTCGAGCAGGACGCGCCGGACGGAGGTCGTGGGCCGCTCGGGCGGGCCGTCGGGGCGGTGGGGCGGTGTCTTCACGGGATTCCTCGAAGCGGGTCGGGGACGCCGGTGCCGGGACTCTGCCGGGGCGTCGGCGCCGGGCCCCGTCGGGACCGCCGATGCCGGTGCCCTGTCGGAGTCGTCGATGCCGGCGTCCGCGGGGATCGCCGGTGCCGGGGCCGCCGTGGAAGCGGCCCCGGCACCGGACCCGTCAGCAGGTGCCCTTGTAGGAGGTCACCCAGCTGTTGCACGGGTGCGCGGACTCGGCCTCGCCGAGCGACTGCAGCTGGAGAACGCAGGCCATCTCTCTCACCTCCCTCCGTGGTCCGGAAGCGGCTCCCCGGTCGCGGGCGCCCGCAGATCGAGGAAGGGGACGATCGACGCGTTCCGTTCGAACGCGACGCCGAGGGCGACCAGTACGCCCGCCGAACCGCTGTCCAGGTCCATGGACAGGCGCAGGAGCTGGTTGCCGGGGAAGGCCGGGAGGCCTTCGTGGGAGACGGCGTGCCAGGACAGCCGCCGGACGTGTTCGCGCACGTGCGGCCGGTCCTCGGGCACGTCGAGAAGACCGAGGGTGGCGATGATGCCGGCCCGCCCCATGAACAGCGCCGGATGGCGGACGAACGGCGCCCGGCAGGCGTGCCGCACCCCGGCGACGACCCGCGCGAACTCGGCGGCATCGGGGTCCGGGGCGTCACCGAGGCGCGCGAGGTACCGGGCGAGGACCAGCGCGAGACCGCCGCTGCCGGGCCCCAGGTAGGCCAGGTGCCGGTTGCCGTACAGGAGCCGGAAGCCCCCGTCCGGGAGGAACTGTCCCCGGTCCGTCTCGCGGCGCAGCGCCGTCCGCGCCAGGCCGAGGTGGCGCGGGTCGCCGGTGAGCTCGTGGAGCCGCAGGAAGAAGTACGCCACTCCCGTCAGTCCGTGTTCGAGCCCCACCCGCCCCTGCGGAGGGAACATCAAGGAGCCGTTCTCGCGTCTCAGTTCCGCGGCGAGCCTCTCGCCGATGCCGAGGGCCTCCGCGCGCAGCTCCCTGTCGCCGGTGAGCTCGGCGAACCCGAGCAGGCTCAGCCCGGCGCCCGCGAGACCCGAGTGGAGGCCGGGCGCCCGCAGCCCCGCGTGGAGCGCGCGGGCCCGGTCCAGCACCTCCAGGGCCTCGGCGCGGCGTCCGAGCGCGTCGAGCGCCGCCGCCACGCCGTGCAGGCCGTCCATCAGGCCGGGACGCGGGTCCCTCACCCGCCGCACGGCCGCCGCCAGCCACTCCCCGTACTCCTCCGGTACGGCGGCGCCCGCCTGGTGCAGCGCCCACAGCACCCCGGCGGCTCCGGAGGCGACGCCGATGCCGCCCGTGCCGAACTGCTGGGGGTCGCCCGGGAAGAGCCGGTCCGTGCGGTCCGGGGTCGCGCTCGCCCGGATGCCGGCGACGAGCGCGTCCCGGACGGCGGGCCAGTCCTCGGGAGCCCTGGCGAACAGCCGGGCCGCGGTGTCCTCGCCGAAGGGCTCACGGCCCTCGCCCAGTTTGCGGACGAGACGGGCGCCGAAGCCCTCGGGCACCGGGAAGTGCGCGGTGATGACGTCGGTGAGGGTGGCGTACTTGACGGGGTCGCGCTCCTGGAGCGGGTTGATCGGGAGGAACATCCACTGGCGCAGACAGTTCAGGGCGTACGCGTCGGCCTCCCGCCCGGACACCCCCTCGGGCGCGGTGAAACCGGGCGCGCCGAGCGCCGGCGGCTTCGGGTCGTCGAGGTCGCCGGCGATCTCGAAGTCGATCAGGGCCACCCGCCCGTCGGGCCGCAGGATGACGTTCGCCGGATGCAGGTCGGCGAAGCGCACCCCGCGCGCGTGGACGGCCGTCAGGGCCCGGTCCACCTTCGCCAGGACGCCGGTCGCCCACTCGGTGTACTCGGCGAGCCACTCGGCCGAGGGCTCGGGGCTCCCCAGCGGATAGCGGGAGAACACCTCCTCCATGAGCGTCTGGCCCTCGACGTACTCCTCCACGAGGAAGTGGTGCTCCCAGACGACCAGGTGGTCGAGGACCCGGGGCACGCAGTCGAGGCCGTCGAGGCGTTCCAGGACCTCCCGCTGCCGGGCCAGCCGGGCGACGGCGTCGGCGCCGTCGCGGTCGAGGCCCGCGTGCGGCCGGGCCTCCACGAGGACGACGTAGCCGCCCCCGTCCCGGGCCCGGGCCAGGTAGACCCCGCCGCCGTTGGAGAAGTGCAGCGGCTTCTCGATCAGGTACGGGAACTCCCCGCCGCCCGCCGTGCGGCGCCCGACCGACTCCCGCAGCACCTCCGGGACCGTCACCCACTCCGGGACCGTGAAGACCGGGTCGCGCCGGTCCGGCACCAGCGAGCCGTCCGGCGCCCGCACGGCGTACACGAGCTCGCCGCCGGGCGCCGTGTACGTCAGCGGCACGAACGCGCCGTACCGGACGTACACGGGGGAGTCCTCGTACCGGACGTCACTGAGGACGTACGGGCCGGTGAAGCCCTTCAGGAGCGCCGCGAGCTCCGGCAGCAGCCCGCCGAGGACGGCGTCGTCCGCCGGGTACAGGGTGAGCAGCTTGCCGCTGCCGCCGCGGTCGGCGTACTTGCTGTTCATGAGGCGCAGCGCGGCCCCGCTGCGGAGGAACTTGAAGGTGACGCCCCGGGCGAGACAGAACGCGGAGACCAGGTCGCAGACGGCGTCCGCGTCGGCGTCCGTGGCGGACACGTGGATCTTCCAGCCCTGCTCGGGCAGCCGCCCGTCCTCGGGCTCGAGGACCGTCCACAGGCCGTTGGCGCGGCGGCGCCAGCCGGGCGGGCAGGGCCGTCTCCCGGCCCCGAACAGGCTGTCCTCGTCCCGCATGTGCCACGGCGGTTCGAAGAAGGCCGGATCGGCCTGACAGTAGGCCATCAGCTCCGGAATCGTGGTGGCTTCCATGCGGACGTCTCCCGTGCGAGAAGGGTGGAGGAAAGGGCCGGACGCGGGGCGCTACGCGCGGCGCTCGGGCCCGAGGAGGACCGGCAGCGCCAGCAGGTACCGCACCCGGCTCCTGCGGTAGTGCAACTCCCGTGTGCCGGGGGCCAGGTCCAGGCCGGGGAACCGACGGGCCAGGGTGCCGAGCGCCGTGCGGACCACCGCCCGGGCGAAGCCGGCGCCGGGGCACGCGTGCCGCCCGTGGCCGAAGGAGGCGTGGGGGCACGGGGCGCGCCCCAGGTCGGGCCCCCGGGCCGCTCCCGCCGACGGCACGACGGCCGGGTCGTGCGGGACCACGGCCGGGTCGTGGTTCGCGGCCGTCAGGGAGGCCAGGACGCGGTGGCCCGCAGGGATCCGGACGCCGGCCGTGTCGACCGGGGCGACGGCGCGCCGCGCGAACCCCACCGGGTACGGCGTGACGTGGCGCAGCAGTTCCTCGGTGGCCGGCCCGGCGACCGCGTCCGGGTCCCCGGTGAGCAGCCGCCACTGGTCGCGATGGGCGAGGAGCGCGGCGACGCCGTTCCCGAGGAGCGTCGTCGTCGGCCGGGCCCCCGAGACGAGCAGCAGCCGGGCCGCCGCGACCACGTCCTCGTCGCGGCCGGCCTCGGACATCCTGCCGAGGAGGTCGTCGGCGGGCCGCTTCCGCCGCTCCGCGACGAGACCGCCCAGGTAGGCGTCGACGTCCTCGTGCGCGGCGGGCGGCGGCGTCGGGACCCGCCGGACCAGCCAGTCGGCGAGGTACGGCCGGTCCGGTTCCGGCACGCCCAGGAGTTCGCAGAGCGCGGCCACGGGCAGCGGGACCGCGAACGCGGCCACCAGGTCGACCTCCCGGTCCCGGGGCAGCGCGTCCAGGAACCCGTCGGCGACCCGGCGCAGCCGGGGCAGGAGCGAGTCGACCCACTCGTCGGTGAGGTGCCGGTCGACGAGTCCGCGCAGCCGGCCGTGCTCCTCGGCGTCGACCGTGACCGTGTCGGCGCCGCCGGGGTGGACGGCCGCCAGCCCGGGCGGCTGCGGCCGGTAACCGGCCGTCGTCGCCGTGTCCCCCCGGAGGCCCGGATCGGACAGGACCGCCCGTGCGGCCTCGTGCCCCGTGACGACCCAGGTCGGTACGGTGCCGGGCGAGGCGAGCCGGTGGACCGGCCCGGCCGCCGCGAAGCGGCGCATGACCGCGGGCTCGTGCAGATCCGCCGGGGAGAGCGCCCGGTTCCCCACGGGGCACCCCTCCTCGGCCGGTCCCGTCCGCAGGTCCAGGAGGAACCGCTCGACGGCCGGCCCGGACCCGTCGTCCGGGCCCGGCAGCACCAGGACCGGACAGGCGAGGCCCGGAGGCGGGACGTCCGCCACCGGCGCCTCCGGGGCGATCGCCACCACGGCGACGACCCGCTCCGGATGCCGGTCCGCCAGCTCGAACACCGCGCCACAGGCCCGGCCCTCCGCCGCGAGGACCATCCGGTCCGGGCTCTCCGGCGCCCCCAGGAAGCCGGTGAGCCGGGCGGTCCAGTCACCCTCCCCGCCCCCCGTGGGCGGGGTGAGCGTCCGGACCCGCAGACCGCCCCGTACCGCGAGCGCCTCCAGACCGGCCGCACCCGTACACCCTTCGCGGAGGAGCACGAGCTCCCCGGACACCCCCGACGCCGGCACGGCGCTCATGTCGCACTCCCCCCGAAGCACTTCCGACGGCCGGCGGGCTTCCGACCGTGGTGCCCGCCTGCCGCATAGCCTCCGCCGCCGGGGGGAACGGCGACAGAGTGGACACCTACTCAAACCCCGGCGGACACCTACTCAACGGACAAGCGACACAAGGACGGAGAAGGGGGTGGGGACGCCGATGACGGACGACGGAAGACCCCTGCCCTCCACCGGACGACCCCTGCCCTCCACCGAGCGGCCTCTTCCTTCTACCGAGCGACCCCTGCCCTCCACCGAGCGGCCCCTTCCTTCTGGTGAGCAGACTCCGCCCCTCCCCGGGCAGCCCCTGCCCTTCACCGGGCGCCACGTCGAACTCGAGCGCCTGCGCGGCGGACTGCGCAGACCGGGCTGCCGGGGCGTCGTCGTCACGGGGGAGGGGGGCGTAGGGAAGAGCAGGCTCGTCGTCGAGTTCGCCGACGAGGCCGCCGCACACCACCGGACCGTGCGGCTCCCCGTGAGCGAGGCCGCCGCGCACGTCCCCCTCGCGGCCTTCGCCCCCCACCTCACCGGCCCCGCGCTCCCCGGTGAACTCGGGCGTCACTTCCAGGAGTTACGGAACCTCCTCACCGCCCCGGCGGGCCGGCCCCGCACCCTGCTCCTGGTGGACGACATCCACCACCTGGACGACTCCTCCCTCACCCTGCTCTCCGCGCTCGCCACCGACGCGGCCACCGCCCCGGCACCCGGCTTCTTCCTGGTCGCCACCCTGCCCCGGGGCGCGGACTGGCCCGAGGCGCTGCGCGCGCTCTGGCACCAGGACGCCGTGGAACACCTCCGCGTCGGCCCCTTCGACCGGGCCACCACCGCACGCCTCCTCGCCGACACGCTCGGCGCGCCCGTCACAGCCCCCGCCGTCCGGGCCCTGTGGGAGGCGGGCCGGGGCAACGCCCTGTGGACCCGGGAGATCCTGCGCGCCGCCGTCCGGGAAGGCACCCTGCGGCCCGTGGACGACGTGTGGTGCCTCACAGGACCGCTGGACGACACCCTGCTCGACGCCCCCGCCGAGGGGCGTTTCCGCCGGCTCCCGGAGGACCGGCGGACCCTGCTGCGGCTGCTCGCCCTGTGCGGCCCGCTCGGACTCGCCGACGCCCTGGCGCGGGTGACGCCCGAGGCCCTCGCCGCGCTGGAGGAGGAGGACCTCGTCGTCGTCACCGAGGACGACCGGCGCAGCCGGGTCCAGTTGGCCCACCCCTGGCACGCCCTGCTCCTCCGCCGGGGCACGCCCCGCCTCCTCGCCCGCGCCCTCCTGCTGGAACAGGCCGGGCGCGTACGGGAGTACGGGGCGCGGCGACGCGGCGACGCGCTCTCCCTCGCCCGCTGGGAGCTCGACGCCACCGGCACGGCCGACCCCGACCTGCTCGTCCGCGCGGCCGGGCACGCCCTGGACGACGGCGACGTCGACACCATGTGCCGCCTCGCCCGGGCCGCCCTGGCGCGGGGCCCCCACGTCGTGGCCGGGCTGCTGCTCGGCGAAGGGCTCGGCCAGCGCGGCGAGTTCACCGAGAGCATCCCGGTCCTGGAACGGGCCTTCGCCGAGGCCCGCACGCCGGGCGAGGTCGAGTCCGCCGCCGCGGCGCTCTCCCAGCACCACCTGTACGGCCTCGGAGATGCCCCCGCCGCGCTCGGGGTGCTGGACCGGGCCGCCGGCCGGATCGGGGCCCGGCCCGTGCTCACGGCCTGCCGGGCCGGCCTCCTGAGCGCCGCCGGCCGCAACGACGAGGCGGCCGGCGTCCTGGCCCTGGCCGAGGGCGCCGACCCGAAACCCGGCGGCGACGGCGGCGCGTGGACCCAGGCGGACGTGCTGCTGTTGCAGGCGCACCTGCGGGTGCGGCTCGCCGCCGGACGCGTCGACGAGGCAGTACGGACCGGCCGGCACGCCTACGCCGTCCAGAGCGGGCTCGCCGACCGGTGGACCGCCTACTACCCGGCCCGCAGCCTGTACCTCGTGGCGGCCGCCCTCCTGGAGTCGGGCCGCCTCGACGAGGCGGAACGCACCGCCCTCGAAGGACAGGAGGCGATGCGGGACGCGGTCCCGGCGCTCACCGTCTGGTTCGCCTGGGTCCGAGGCCGCATCGCCCTCGAACGCGGCCTCGTCACCGACGCCCTGGCCCACTTCCGCGAGTCCCGCGCCCTCGCCCGCCTCTGCGGCCAGCCCTTCGCCGAGCAGCGCGCCCTCGCGGGCCTGGTCCTCGCCGCGGCCCAGACGGGTCGTGTCGCCCCGGAGGCGGAGGCACTGCCGCCGGCCCCGGCGCTCGTGCCTCCCCACGCGTCGGAGGCGGTCGGGCCGAGGCCTCCCCACGTGCCCGGCGCGGACGGACCGGGGCCGGTCCCCCCGCCGTACAGCCCGCTCTGTCAGGTCGACACGCTCCGCGCCCACGGCTGGGTCCGGCTGCTGCGGGGAGCGGACGGGCCCGCGCGGGAGCTGATGGTCGGTGCCGCCCGTGCGGCGCTCGCCCGTGGCGAGGCGACCGTCGCCACGGCGCTGCTCCACGACGTCCTGCGCTGGGGGCCGCGGGGCTCCCGCGCGGGGGCCGGTGCCGTCGCGGCGGAGCTGGCGGCGGCGACCGCGCTCGTCCAGGGCTCGCTCGCGGAGGTCCGGGCCGCCCACGCCGCGGCGGTGGCCCCGGCGGACGGGCCCGATCCGGCGGCCCTGGAAGCCGTCGCCGAGCGGATGGGCGCACTCGGGCTGCACCTGTACGCGGCCGAGGCGTTCGGGGAGGCGGCCGGGGCGTGGCGGCGCCGGGACCGCGCGGCGAGCGCCGCGAGGGCCGCCGCACGGGCCCTCGCGCTGCGCGGCCGGTGCCAGGAGGCGGCCACCCCGGCGCTCGCGGGGGCCGCGGCGGCGGTGCCGCTCAGCGCCCGGGAGCGGGACATCGCGCTGATGGCGGCGCGGGGCAGCACGAGCCGGGAGATCGCCGAGACGTACGTCCTGTCCGTACGGACCGTGGAGAACCACCTCGGCAGGATCTACCGCAAGCTCGGCGTCAGCGGCCGGGCGGACCTGGCGGACGTCCTCCTCGCCTGACCGAACCGGGACCCGCCGGGACCCGCCGGGACCCGCCGGGACCCGCCGGGAACCGGACCGGGACCGGTCCGGGGCCCGACCGGACGGGGCTCGGCCGTGGCAGGACCGGGAGCCCGGCCGGACGGGGGCCCGGCCGGACCGGGACCGGGCGGCACCCGACGGGAACCGGTCCGGAGCCTGCCCGGGCCTGCCCGGTGGCGTGCCGCCCGCACGGCGGCGGCGTCGGGCCCGGGCGCCGCTTCCGTACGGCCGCCGTCAGGCCCGGCGCCGCCGGTCAGGCCAGGACGCCGCTGCCGTGCGGGGCGTACAGGTCGAGGAGGCGGACCCGGGTCACATGGAGGCGGTGGGCGAGGATCGACCCCACCCAGAAGACGACCGCCGCGCCGAACTCCGTGTCCGAGTGGCACATCGACCGCACGGCCGGGGCGTCGAACTCGTACGCCCGGACCGGCGTCATCGCCTCGGCCCCCGACTGGCACAGGTACGGCGGGAACAGCCAGGAGAGCCCGACCAGCTCGCCGTGGCGCAGGGTCTCGATCACGGGCGACCCCCGGCCCGGCACCTTCGCGTCGAGGGTCACCGCGCCCGTCTTCACGATCCAGAACCGGTCGGCGTGCTGCTGCTCCTCGAACAGGCGGTGACCGGATTCGAAGTACACGTCCTCGGCGAAGGCCATCAGGCGCTCCCGGTGCTCCTGGGGCAACGTGCTGACCTTGGGCGCGGCTCTGCTCATGGCGGTCCCTCCTCGCACACTCGGCTCCCCACCCCCAGTGTGGGCCCGGCCGTCGCCCCGCGCAGGTCCCGGGCCGCCCGGCGGGACCGCCGCGGGGCCGGGGCTCCGCGGCGTGCCGGTGCGCTCACCCTCCGTACGCCCGTCGCCCGGAGTGCGCCGGGCGGGTGGAGGGCGGAGCATGAACGTGGGAGGGAGCGGCAAGCGGGGGCGCGACCCAGGAGGGTGCCATGCCCGTCCCGGACGGCGGCGACGCGCTCGTCGTACTGCGCGGGGTCGACAAGCACTTCGGTCCCCTGCACGTCCTCCAGTCCATCGACCTCACGATCCACCGCGGCGAGGTCGTCGTCGTCATCGGGCCGTCCGGCTCGGGGAAGTCGACGCTGTGCCGGGCGATCAACCGCCTGGAGACCATCGACGCGGGCGAGATCGTCGTCGACGGGCGGCCGCTGCCCGCCGAGGGGCGCGAACTGGCGGCCCTGCGGGCCGACGTGGGCATGGTCTTCCAGTCCTTCAACCTCTTCGCCCACAAGACCGTGCTCGACAACGTGACCCTCGGTCAGATCAAGGTCCGCAAGAAGGACCGGAAGAAGGCCGAGGAGAGGGCCCGCTCCCTCCTCGACCGGGTCGGCGTCGCCTCGCAGGCCGACAAGTACCCGGCGCAGCTCTCCGGGGGACAGCAGCAGCGCGTGGCGATCGCCCGCGCCCTCGCCATGGATCCGAAGGTGATGCTCTTCGACGAGCCGACCTCCGCGCTCGACCCGGAAATGATCAACGAGGTCCTGGAGGTCATGCGGCAACTGGCGCAGGACGGCATGACGATGGTGGTCGTCACCCACGAGATGGGCTTCGCCCGCTCCGCCGCCAACCGCGTGGTCTTCATGGCCGACGGCCGGGTCGTCGAGGAGACGACCCCGGACGAGTTCTTCGGCAACCCGCGCAGCGACCGCGCCAAGGACTTCCTCTCCAAGATCCTGCACCACTGACCCGCCCGGGAGCCCGTGTCCCTCCACGATCCTCCGCACCGCACCGCACCGCACCGCACCGCACCGCGCCGCGCCGCGGCCGCCGCCCGGTCGGTCGCCCGATCAGCAGCCCCCAGGGGTGATCCTCATGAACCCGCTCAGGACCAGCAGGGCCGTCGTGGCGGCCGCCGCGACCGTCGTCCTCTCCGTCACCTCGGCAGGATTCGCGAACGCCGCGGCAGGCGGCGCGCCCCGAGACAACGGCGACGGCGACAAGATCACCGTCGGCATCAAGTTCGACCAGCCCGGCATCGGCCTGAAGACCCCCGACGGCACCTACACCGGCTTCGACGTGGACGTGGCGACCTACGTCGCCAAGCAGCTCGGCCACAAGCCGTCCGACATCGAGTGGAAGGAGGCCAAGAGCGCCGACCGCGAGACGCTGCTCCAGCGCGGCGACGTGGACTTCATCGCGGCCTCGTACTCGATCAACGACAAGCGGCTGGAGAAGGTCGATTTCGCGGGTCCCTACCTCCTCGCCCACCAGGACGTCCTGATCCGGGCGGACGACGATTCGATCAAGAAGCCGTCCGACCTGAACAACAAGAAGCTCTGCTCGGTCACCGGCTCGACCTCCGCGCAGAACGTCAAGGACAAGATCGCCCCCAACGCCCAACTCCAGGAGTACGGCGGCTACTCCGAGTGCCTGACCGGACTGGAGAACGGGGTCATCGACGCCGTCACCACCGACGACTCGATCCTCGCCGGCTACGCCTCGCAGCCCGAGTTCAAGGGCAAGTTCAAGCTGGGCGGCTTCAAGATGAGCAACGAGAACTACGGCATCGGCGTCCAGAAGGGCAGCGACCTCAAGGCCAAGATCAACACGGCCCTGGAGAAGATGGTCGCCGACGGCTCCTGGGAGGCGGCGGTCAAGAAGAACTTCGGCCCCGCCGGCTACCACAACGAGCCCGCCCCGAAGATCGGCGTCATCGTCCAGTGAGCAGGCCGTCGTGTTCGACTTCCTCCAGGGGTACGACCTGCTCGGAGCCTTCTGGGTGACGGTGCAGCTCACCGTCTACTCCGCGATCGGCTCCCTCGTCTGGGGGACGCTGCTGGCCGCGATGCGCGTCAGCCCCGTCCCCCTCATGCGGGGATTCGGCACCGTCTACGTCAACATAGTCCGCAACATCCCCCTCACCGTCATCATCGTCTTCACCTCGCTCGGCCTCTTCCAGACCCTCGGCGTCACCATGGGCGCCGACCGGTTCACCACCATCAACTTCCGCCTCGCCGTCCTCGGCCTCACCGCCTACACCAGCGCGTTCGTCTGCGAGGCCCTCCGCTCCGGCATCAACACCGTCCCCCTCGGACAGGTCGAGGCCGCCCGCGCCATCGGACTGAACTTCCCCCAGGTCCTGCGCCTGATCGTGCTCCCGCAGGCCTTCCGCTCCGTCGTCGGCCCGCTCGCCAACGTCCTCATCGCCCTCACCAAGAACACCACCGTGGCCGCCGCCATCGGCGTCGCCGAAGCGGCCCTGCTGATGCGCGAGATGATCGAGAACGAGGCCCAGCTGATCCTCATCTCCGCGATCTTCGCCGTCGGCTTCCTCTGCCTCACCCTGCCCACCGGCCTCTTCCTCGGCTGGGTGGCCAAGAAGGTGGCGGTGAAGCGGTGAAGGACAAGCCCACCGTCCTCTACGACGTCCCCGGCCCGCGCGCCCGCCGGCGCAACGTCCTGTGGAGCGTGCTGTTCCTGATCGCGCTCGCCGCCGTGGTGTGGTGGGTCGTGACGAGCCTCGCCGACAAGAACCAGCTCGAATGGTCCAAGTGGGCGCCCTTCTTCACCGACGCCCGCGTCTGGGAGACGTACATCCTGCCCGCCCTGAAGAACACCGTGATCGCCGCCGCGCTCTCCATGGTCATCGCCCTGCCCCTGGGCGCGCTCCTCGGCATCCTCCGGCTCTCCGACCACCGGTCCGTCCGCGCCGCGGCCGGCACCGTCGTCGAGTTCTTCCGGGCCATCCCCGTCCTGATCCTGATGCTCTTCGCGAACGCCGCCTACTCCGAGTTCACCGACATCAGCCCGGACACCCGCCCCCTGTACGCCGTCGTCACCGGCCTCGTCCTCTACAACGCCTCCGTCCTCGCCGAGGTCGTCCGCGCCGGCATCCTCGCCCTGCCCACCGGCCAGACCGACGCCGCCAAGGCCATCGGCATGCGCAAGGGCCAGATCATGGCCCACGTCCTCCTGCCGCAGTCCGTCACCGCCATGCTGCCCGCCCTGGTCAGCCAGCTCGTCGTCATCGTCAAGGACACCGCCCTCGGCGGTGCGATGCTCGGCTTCTCCGAACTCCTCGCCTCCGTCCGCCCGATGAGCGCCAACTACGGCGCCAACACGATCGCCTGCTTCACCGTCGTCGCCGTGATCTTCATCGCCCTCAACTTCGCCCTCACCACCTTCGCCTCCTGGCTCGAACGCCGGCTGCGCCGCGGCAAGAGGTCCACCGGCGCGGTCGTCGGGGCCGAGGCGGTGGAGGAACTGGCCACACCGGGAGAGCGCCCGGAGGCACGCTGAGCCCCCGGACACGCGCCGGGCCCATACGGGTGACGCAGCCCATCCGCGCGGCCCGGCGTGCCGAAACATCCACCATGAACGACGCCACCCGGAACCCGCGCGAGCCGCACCACGAACCCACCCGCACCGACCGCCTCCTCGCCGCCCTCGGCGGCCTGGTCTCGGCGTACGTCTCCCTGGCCGTCGCGGACCTCGTCGCCTCCCGGGTCCGCCCCGAGGCGGGCCCCGTCCCGGCCGTCGGCGGCGCCGTCGTCGACCGGACCCCGGCGGCCCTCAAGGAATGGGCGATCCGCGCCTTCGGCGAGAGCGACAAGGCCGTCCTCCAACTCGGCATCCTGCTCCTCCTCGCCCTCCTCGCCCTCGCGGTCGGACTGCTCGCCCTGCGCCACCGCGCACTCGGCACGGCGGCCGTCGCCGCCTTCGGCGTCCTCGGGGCCCTCGCCGCCGTCACCCGCCCCGACTCCGAGTCCGCCGTGGACGCCGTCCCCTCCCTCGTCGGAGCCGCGGCCGGCGCGCTCCTCCTCTACGCCCTGACCGGCCGGCTCCTCACCCCCCGACCCGGAACCGCGCGACCCGGAACCGCCGGGGCGGACCGGCGCGGCTTCCTCGTCGTCGCCGCCTCCACCGGCCTCGCCGCGACCGGCGCCGCCGCGCTCGGCCGCGCGGTCGGCAGCCCCGTACAGGAGAACGCCGCCGCCTCCCGCGACGCCCTGCGCCTGCCCCGGCCCGATTCCCCCGCACCGGCCGTGCCCGCCGGAGCGCGGCTCGACGTCCCCGGCCTCGGCCCCTTCGTCACCCCGAACCGGGACTTCTACCGCGTCGACACCGCCCTCCTCGTCCCCAAGGTCGACGCCGACCGCTGGCGGCTGCGCGTCCACGGCCTCGGCGTCCGCGCGGAACGCACCCTCACCCTGCGGGAGCTCATGGCCCGGCCCACGGTGGAGCGGGACATCACCCTGTGCTGCGTCTCCAACGAGGTCGGCGGCCCGCTCGTCGGCAACGCCCGCTGGCTCGGCGTCCCCCTCGCCCCCCTGCTCCGCGAGGCCGGAGTCCGCCCGCCCTCCGAGGGCGGCCCCGCCGACCAGCTGGTCGCCCGCTCCGTCGACGGCATGACCATCGGCACCCCCGTCGAAGCCGTCATGGACGGCCGCGACGCCCTCCTCGCCTTCGGGATGAACGGCGAGCCCCTGCCCTTCGCCCACGGCTTCCCCGTCCGCATGGTCGTCCCCGGCCTGTACGGATACGTCTCCGCCTGCAAGTGGATCGAGTCGATCGAGCTCACCACCTTCGACGCGTACGACGCCTACTGGGTCCCGCGCGGCTGGGCGGCGCAGGCCCCCGTCAAGACCCAGTCCCGCATCGACACCCCGCGCCCCGGCGCCCGCCCCGCCGCCGGCACCGTCATGGTCGCCGGGGTCGCCTGGGCCCAGCACCGGGGCATCCGCCGGGTCCAGGTACGGATCGACGACGGCCCCTGGCAGGACGCCCGGCTCGCGGCCGAGGACGGCGCCGACACCTGGCGCCAGTGGGTCCACCCCTGGGCCGCCACCCCCGGCCGCCACACCCTCACCGTCCGCGCCACCGACGGCACCGGCGCCACCCAGCCGGAACGCCGCACCGACACCATGCCCGACGGGGCACAGGGGTGGCACTCGGTCGTCGTCACGGTCGAAGGACGGTGATCCCGGTGCGTCGCGCGCTCAGAACCAGTGCAGGCAGTGCGGGGAGCGCTCGCCGCGGAACAGGGCGTCGGCGCGGGCGGCCGCGTCCGGCCGGTGGGCCCGGACGTGCCCGGCGCGCACCAGGGTGCTCGGGGCGGTGCCGCCGAGGTAGACCGTGCCCAGGTCCCGCACGTCCAGGGAGAGGTCGGGCTCCCGGTCCGTCGGGACGCATGCGGCCCTGCCGTCCCGGACGGTCAGCAGATGGCGGCCGTGCTCGCCGAGGAACGGGTCCTGCACGTCGAGGACGAGCTCGCCGTCCGCGAACCAGCCGCGCGCGGTCAGCGCGCCCGGCACGTCGAGCAGCCGCACCCAGAGCCCGTCGGTGTCCTTGCCCACCTCACCGGCGCGGAAGTCCGCCAGCTGCCAGCGCAGCGGATGCCCGGGCGGGACGTGCTTGAAGACGACCGTGCCCACCAGGTCGTGTCCGAGCACGAACCGGGCCAGGGCCGTGAAGACGGCGTCGTCGCAGGCGATCGTCTCGTCGACGGTCAGGGTGCGGTCCTCGCCGACGGCGTAACTGGCGTACCCGTCCGGGGTCCCGTCGGCGTCCCGGTGGACCGCGACGTAGCGCGGCGCCGGGGCGACCGGGGGCCGTCCCGCCCGCAGGGCCCACCAGCGGGGCGGCCGGGACAACGCGCCGGGCTGCGTGCGGCGGTACCGGTCGTAGACCGCCTCGAGGACGTCCCCGCACTCGGCACGCCGCAGCACCTCGACCGAGCCGGCGTCCGCCCCCGTCGCCGCGGCGCCGGCCGCCCCGGGGGCCCGGGACGGGGCGAGCGCGGCCCGCCCGCGCGGCACGGTCAGCTGCTGCGTGGAGGTCGCCGGACCGTAGCCGAACCTGCCGTAGATCGTGGCCTCGGAGGCCAGCAGCACGGAGAGGAGGTCTCCCCGGGCCCGCAGCTCGGTGAGCTGATGCCGCATCATCGCGCCGAGCACGCCCCGACGCCGGTGCGAGGGCAGCACGCCCACGGCGGTCACCCCGCCGACCGGGACGAGGACGTCACCGGGCAGGGTGAGCTCGAAGGAGTACGAAGCGGCGGTGCCGACGGGCCGTCCGTCCGGCGCCAGGGCGAACAGGCCGCGCTCCATCTCGAGCGCCGACCACCAGACCCCGCCGCCGTCCTCGGCCGGCGTCTCGGGGAAGAGCCCGAACGCGGTGTGCATCGTGTCGACGAAGACGCCGCGGTCCTGGTCGGTCGTGGGACGGATCTCCATCGGTACTGCTGCCTCCCGGAACACCGGCGCCACCGTCCGTGGCGCCCCGCACAGTGCAGCCCCGCCCCGGAGCCGGGTCAAACGATTTTCCGCTCCGGAACGGGACCCCGGGGACGGAGACCGACGGCGTAACGAACCGGTTCCACCGGTCCGTTCGCGGCGCACATGAGGGAGACTGCTCCCGTGCGTGGACATCTGCCGGACGAGAACCCCGGTTTCGTGGGGCGCCGCACGGAACTGGAGCGCGTCTCCGCCGCGTTGGCGGACCACCGACTCGTCACCGTGACCGGCGTCGGGGGAGTGGGGAAGACCCGGCTCGCGCTGCGCGCCGCGCACCGCGCCGCCGACGCCCACCCGGACGGCGCCTGGTGGACCGACCTCTCCCAGCTCGACGGCGAGCGGCTCCTCGTCCCGCTCGTCGCCGACTCCGTCGACCTCGCCGACCACATCCCCGGCACGTCCACCGCCGGACTCTGCCGCCGCCTCGCCGACGACCGGCTGCTCCTCGTCCTCGACTCCTGCGAGCACATCGCCGAACCCTGCGCCCGGCTCGTCACCGAACTCCTCGCCGCCGCCCCCGGACTCACCGTCCTCGCCACCAGCCGCCGCCCCCTCGGCGTCCGCGGGGAGCGGGTCGTCGCCCTCGACCCGCTGCCGCCCGCCGGACGCGACGCCCTGGAGCTCCTCCGCCGGGCCGCCGGCGAGGACCTCCCCGCCGCCGGACCCGCCGGCGAGATCTGCGTACGCCTGGAAGGCATCCCGCTCGCCCTGGAGCTGGCCGCCGCGCAGATCCGCCTCCAGGGCGCCGAAGCCGTCCGCGACCAGCTCGGCACCCGCCTCGACGCCCCGCCGAGCGCCCGCTTCGACCTGCTCGCCCACACCGAGCGGGTCTGGCCGAGCCGCCACCAGACCCTGCGCGCCGCCATCGGCTGGAGCCACGAGCTGAGCACCCCCCTCGAACGCCTCCTCTGGGCCCGGCTCTCCGTCTTCCGCGGCCCCTTCGACCTCGCCTCCGCGACCGCCGTCTGCGCCGGCGGCCCCCTCGATCGCGCGACCCTGCCCGGCGCGCTCGACGGACTCGTCCGCTCCTCCGTGGTCCGCCCGCCGGACGCCGCCGGCCGACTCCGCATGCTCGACACCATCCGCGAGTACGGGGCGACCTGGCTGGACCGCACCGGCGAGACCGCGACGGTCGCCGAACGGCACGCCGCCCACTTCCTGGGCCTGGCCCGCCGGGCCGAGACCGCGTGGCACGGCGCCCGCCAACTCCGCTGGCACCGGACCGCCGACGCGCACCACACCGACCTGCGCACCGCCCTGGACCGGCTGCTGCGCACCGATCCCGACGCCGCCCTCGACCTCGTCGGCTCGGTCGCCTTCGCCTGGTCCTGCCGGGGCCGCCTCCACGAGGCCCGCGACGGCCTCGAACAGGCCCTCCTCCTCAGCGGCGCCCGGGGCCGCGCCCGGGCCCGCGCCCTGTGGGCCCTCGGCGTCACCCTGGTCCTGCAGGGCGAGTCCGGCCCGGCACAGGAGGTGAGCGAGCGCTGCGCCCGGGAGGCCAGGTACGCGGAGCACGTCGAGTCCTCGCCGTACGGGGGAACTCCTCGCGACGACCGCGACCGGACCGGTGACTGCGACGGCGACCGGCCCGGAGATCGCGACCGGCCCGGCGGTCGCGACCGTGACCACGCCCGCCCCGATGACCGCGACCGCCACCGCTACCGGCCCGGTGACCTCACCCTCGACGCCGCCGCCCTCGCCGGGCTCATCGCCCTGACCACCGGCCGGCCGACGGCCGCGCACGTCGTCGTGGGCCACGTCCTCGACGCCGCCCGGGGCGGTCCCGCCGACTCCGCCGCCCGGCTCCGCTGCCGGCTCGTGCGGGTCTTCGCCCTCACCGGCCTCGGCCGCCTCGCCGAGGCCCGGGAGCGGGCGCTCCGGCTGCGCGCCCGGTGCGAGGAGCTCGACGAGCACTGGATCCGCACGGCCCTCGAGTACCAGCTCGCCCTCACCGGCCTCCTGGAGGGCGACCCGGCGACCGCCGCCGGGCACGCCCGGGCCATGCTCGAAGGCACCCGCAGCCTCGGCGCGAGCCTCGGCGTCGCCCTCGGACTCGACGTCCTCGCCACCGCCCTGGCGGCGGCCGGGGACGGCGAGCGCGCCGCCGACGTGAGCGGTACGGGCGAGGCGTACTGGCGCTCCACCGGCCAGCCCCGGCGCGGCCTGCCCGGTCTGCGGGCCCTGAGCGAGAAGTACGCGGACACCGCCCGCGCGACGATCGGCGAACCGGCCTACGAGGAGATCTTCGTCCGCGCCCTCACGGGCCCCCCGCAGGCCGGCCTCGACCGTGCCCTGCGCGTCCCCCGCCAGGGCTGAGGGGGCGGGGCCGCGCCGGGGCCCGGCAGGGCCGAGGAGACGGGGCCACCCGAGACCCGGCGGGGCCCGAAGGGACGGGCCCGCCCCGAGGCCCCGGCAGGGCCGTGAGGACTGCCCGCGTCGAGTCGCCCGGCGGCCCCGGGCGGTCCATCCGGGCGAGGGGCCGGGCCCGCGCGGGGGCCCGGCAGGACTCGCGGGGTGCTCGTGCCGAGGCCCGGCCGGGCCCGCGGAGCGGCCCACATCGAAGCCCGGTGGCCCCGGGGCCGGCCCGCCCCGGCCCGACGTGCCGGGCCCCCGGGCGGGGCGCACCATGAGGGCATGGACGGATCCCTGAGCGATCTGAGCGACATCAGCGCGCCGGGACGCGTGGCCGGCCCCGAGGAGGGCGTCACCGAGCAGGAGCTCGCCCTCGCCGCCCGGAACCACGGACTGCCCCTCGAAGCCCTGCGGTACGACGTCACCCCGCCCGGACTCCACTACGTCCTCGTGCACTACGACATCCCCGCCACCGACGCGGACGGCTGGCGGCTCACCGTCGGCGGCCGGGTCCTGCGGCCGCTCGACCTGGACCTGGCGGCGCTCCGGGCCCGGCCCGCCGTCACCCGCCGGGTGACCCTGGAGTGCGCCGGGAACGGCCGGGCCCGGCTCGTCCCCCGCCCCGTCAGCCAGCCCTGGCTGGTCGAGGCCGTCGGGACCGCCGACTGGACCGGCGTCCCGCTCGCCGCCCTCCTCGCCGAGGCGGGCATCGCGGAGGACGCGGCCGAGGCGGTGTTCACCGGCGCCGACCACGGGGTCGAACGGGGCGTCGAGCAGGACTACCGCCGCAGCCTGCCCCTGGCCACGGCCGCCGACCCGGCCCGGGACGTCCTCGTCGCGTACGCGATGAACGGCGCACCCCTGCCGCCGCAGCACGGCAGCCCGCTCCGGCTCGTCGTCCCCGGCTGGTACGGCATGGCGCACGTGAAGTGGCTCCACGACATCACGCTCACCGACACCCCGTACACCGGTTTCCAGCAGAGCGTCGCCTACCGCCTGCGCCGGGAGGCGGACGAACCGGGGGAGCCCGTCACGCTCATCGCGCCCCGGGCCCTGATGGCGCCGCCGGGCTTCCCCGACTTCATGTCCCGCACCCGCGTCGTGCGCCCCGGTCCCGTGCCGCTCGCCGGGCGCGCCTGGTCCGGGCACGGCCCGATCGTCCGCGTCGAGGTCAGCGAGGACGGCGGGGCGGTCTGGACCGACGCCGAGACCGAACGGGACCCCGCGCACCCCTGGGCCTGGTCCGCCTGGCGCGCCACCTGGAACGCGACGCCGGGGCTGCGTCACCTGACCGTGCGGGCCACCGACGCCGAGGGGAACGTCCAGCCGCTCACCGCACCCTGGAACCGCGGCGGCTTCGCCAACAACCTCGTCCAGCGGGTCGAGGTCCTGTGCACCCCGGACGGCCCGGCCCCGGCCGCCGGGGACGCGTCCACGGTTCCGGCGGGCGGCGCGTAGAGTCGACTCCGGTGCACCCCGTACCAGCGGGTACACCGTCGACCGACCCTGACGAGGAGACTTCCGTGACCGACCCGGCGTCCACCGCCCTCCAGCAGCAGATCGCCCGGGACCTCCAGGTCGCCGACGCCTTCGACCCGAAGGCGGAGATCGAGCGCCGGGTGGCCTTCCTCACCGAGCGGCTCACCTCCACCGGGCTGCGCTCCCTGGTCCTCGGCATCAGCGGCGGCGTCGACTCCACGACCGCGGGCCGGCTCTGCCAGCTCGCCGTGGAGCGGGCCCGCGCCGCCGGCCACGACGCCACCTTCTACGCCATGCGCCTGCCGTACGGCGTGCAGGCCGACGAGCAGGACGCCCAGACCGCCCTCCGCTTCATCCGCGCCGACCGGGTCCTCACCGTGGACGTCAAGGCGGCCAGCGACGCGGCCCTGGAGGCCTGCCTCGCCGGCGGGACGACCTTCCGCGACGCCCGCCACCAGGACTTCGTGCAGGGCAACATCAAGGCCCGGCAGCGGATGATCGCCCAGTACGCGGTCGCCGGCGCCCACGACGGCCTCGTGGTCGGCACCGACCACGCCGCCGAGGCCGTCTCGGGCTTCTTCACCAAGTTCGGCGACGGCGCCGCCGACGTGGTCCCGCTGACCGGCCTGACCAAGCGGCGCGTCCGCGCGATCGCCGACGAGCTGGGCGCTCCCGCCGAGCTGGTGTGGAAGACGCCCACGGCCGACCTGGAGACCCTCGACCCGGGCAAGGCCGACGAGGACGCGCTCGGCGTCACCTACGACGACATCGACGACTTCCTGGAGGGCAAGCCGGTCGCGGAGGCCGCCTACGCCACGATCGTCCGCCGCTATGAACTCACCGAGCACAAGCGGCAGCTGCCCATCGCCCCCTGAGCGCCCGCGGGCGGGGGCGCCCCCGGGGACGCCCCCCCGAGGCCTCCGAGGACGCCCCCCCGAGGCCCCTGAGCGCCCCCGGGGACGTCGACGCCAGGGGAAGGGGCCTGCCCCGGAACACCCCCGCTGTGTGATCCACTGTCCGCGCGGGGGGCGTACCGAACAGGAGCAGAGCAGCGTGACCACCTACCGGCAGCCGGGTCTCGTCCTCACGGACCACCGCTTCCCCGTCCCCCTCGACCACGCCCGCCCCGACGGCGAACGCATCGAGGTCTTCGGCCGTGAGGTCGTCGCGAGCGGCCACGCCGGACCCGGCCGCGAGAAGCTTCCCTGGCTGGTCTACCTGGAGGGCGGCCCCGGCTTCGGCGCCCGCCGGTTCATCGGCCCGCAGGCCTGGCTCGGCCGCGCCGTGAAGGAGTTCCGCGTCCTCCTCCTCGACCAGCGTGGCACCGGCCGCTCCACCCCCGCCAACCGGCAGACCCTGCCGCTGCGCGGCGGCCCGGCCGAACAGGCGGACTACCTGGCCCACTTCCGCGCCGACTCCATCGTCAAGGACTGCGAGCTGATCCGGCGCCGCCTCACCGGCGGCGCCCCCTGGACCGTCCTCGGCCAGAGCTTCGGCGGCTTCTGCGCCACCCACTACCTCTCCACCGCCCCCGAGGGCCTGGACACCGTCCTCGTCACCGGCGGCCTGCCCTCCCTCGACGCCACCGCCGACGAGGTCTACCGCGCCGCGTACCCCCGGATCCGGCGGAAGAACGAGGCCCACTTCGCCCGCTACCCCCAGGACGCCGAACGGGCCCGCGCGATCGCCGCCCACCTCCTCGACCGGGAGGTCGCCCTCCCCGGCGGCGGGCTCCTCACCGTCGAGGCCTTCCAGTCCCTCGGCATCCTCCTCGGCTCCGGCGAGGGCACCCACCAGCTCCACCTGCTCCTGGAGGGTGCCTTCGTGCCCACCCCGGGCGGACCCGAGCTCTCCGACGCCTTCCTGGAGCAGGTCCAGGCCCACCTCTCGTACGCGGGACACCCGCTGTACGCCGTGCTGCACGAGGCCATCTACGCCCAGGGGCAGGGCCCCACCGACTGGGCCGCCGAGCGGATCCGCGCCGAGCACCCCGAGTTCGACGCCCGGGCGGCGCTCGCCGAGGGCGCGACCCCGCTCTTCACCGGCGAGACCGTCCACCCCTGGCACTTCACCACCGACCCCGCCCTGCGCCCGCTCCGCGAGACCGCCGAACTGCTCGCCGCGCGTGCCGACTGGCCCCCGCTGTACGACCCCGAGCGCCTCGCCGCCAACCGGGTGCCGGTGGCGGCCGCCGTCTACCACGACGACATGTACGTCGACACCGCCCACTCCCTGGAGACCGCGCGCGCCGTGCGCGGCCTGCGGACCTGGGTGACCGACGAGTTCGAGCACGACGGCGTGCGGGCCGGCGGGCCCCGCGTCCTCGACCGGCTCCTCGCCCTCGCGCGGGGAGAGATCTGAGGACACAGGTCATAGGATTCGGCGCGCAATCGATCAGCAATGACACCGGGGCACGAGCCCCGGCGCGCACGAGGGGGCCCGGATGGCGGCACGCGAGACACCGGCCTCCGGCCGGGAGCTGAAGTTCCGGGCCCTCATGGCGGAGTTGCGGCGCGGCATCCTCGACGGCACCTGGCCCCCCGGCAGCAAGCTCCCCACCGAGCGGGCGCTCGCCACCGAGACCGGGCTCTCCGTCACCACCGTCCGCCGCGCCTACGAGGACCTCGTCGCCCTCGGCCTCGTCGAACGGCGCCAGGGCGCGGGCACCTTCTCCGCCCACCGGCCCGAGCAGGACCGGGCCGACCGCCGGATCGTCGGCGTCCTCGTCCCCGACACCGCCTTCTACTACCCGCGCGTCCTCCAGGGCATCGAGAGGGAGCTCGCGGCGGTCGGCGCCCGGCTCGTCCTCGCCTGCTCGCACTACGACCCCGCCGAGGAGGACGCCGCCGTCGAACGGCTCCTCTCCGCCGGGGTCCACGGGCTCCTCCTCGTCCCCAGCCTGCACACCGCCACCGACCCGGGCCGGCGCGCCGAGGAGCTCCTCGCCCTGCCCGTCCCCGCCGTCCTCGTCGAGCGCCGGCTCGCCGCCCACGGCCCCGGCGACCCCACCGAGCACGTCTGCACCGACCACGAGGGCGGCGCCTACGACGCCGTGCGCCATCTGCGCGCCCTCGGCCACGAGCGGCTCGGGCTCGTCGCCCGCACCGACGCGCCCACCACCGCGCCCATCGAGTCCGGCTTCGCCCGCGCGCTCGCCGACCTCGGGCTGCCCGCCGCCCCGGCGCACGAGCGGGACGTGATGGCCCGCTGGGACCCGGACCGGGCCGACCGGGCGCTCGCCGCGCTGCGCTCCG
Source organism: Streptomyces sp. NPDC053513 (assembly GCF_044544765.1). Taxonomy (NCBI): domain Bacteria; kingdom Bacillati; phylum Actinomycetota; class Actinomycetes; order Kitasatosporales; family Streptomycetaceae; genus Streptomyces; species Streptomyces sp. NPDC053513. The sequence goes on along the minus strand of NZ_JBITXP010000001.1, from coordinate 623,157 downwards.
CCGGTGTGACCGCCGCGCTCTGCTTCGGCGACCGGGAGGCCGCCCTGATGCTCGGAGCGGCCCGCCGGGCCGGGCTCCGGGTGCCCGAGGACCTCGCCCTGATCAGCTACGACAACGAGTTCGCCGATGTCGCGGAGATCCCGCTGACGGCCGTCTCGCCCCCCAAGTACCAGCTCGGCCGCCTCGCCGCGCAGATCCTGCTCCGGCGGCTCGCCGAGGGGGACGCGGCCCCGCTCCACCAGGTGCAGCTGAGACCGCGCCTGGTGGTCCGGGCCTCCTGCGGCGGGCGGTCGACGGGGGAGCCACAAAAGTCCAAGCGGTGAGTTCGGATTGCTCATGGTGTGCTCTGCTCGCGTGCGGATACAACTCGGTCCGGACCCGCGAGGGCCCCTGCGAGGAGAGGACCCGGACCATGAGCACCCGGACCATGAGCACCCACGTCGGCGCGGAGATCGCCGGCCAGCCCGACTGCTGGCGCCGTGCCGCCGAGATCGCCGACCGCGACGGCGGCCTGCTGCCGTCCCGGGGCGAGCGCGTGGCGGTCGTCGGCTGCGGCACCTCCTACTTCATCGCCCGCGCCTACGCGGCCCTGCGGGAGTCCCTCGGCGCGGGCGAGACCGACGCGTTCCCCGCCTCCGACGCGACCCCGCTCGGCCGCGGCTACGACCGGATCGTCGCCCTCACCCGCTCCGGCACCACCACCGAGGTCGTGGACCTGCTCGCCCGTGCCGCCGGCCGCGTCCCGACGCTCGTCGTCACCGGCGTCCCCGACAGCCCCGCCGGGCGCCTCGCCGACCGGATCGTCGACCTCGGCTTCGCCGACGAACGCTCCGTCGTCCAGACCCGGTTCGCCACCACCGCCCTCCAACTCCTGCGCGCCGGGCTCGGGGTGGACCTCGGACCGGCGATCGCCGACGCCGAACTCGTCCTGTACGAGCGGCTGCCCGCCGCCTGGGAGCGGCGCGGTCAGTTCACCTTCCTCGGCACCGGCTGGACCGTCGGGCTCGCCGACGAGGCGGCGCTCAAGCTGCGCGAAGTGGCCCGCGCCTGGACGGAGTCGTACGCGGCGATGGAGTACCGCCACGGCCCGATCACCATCAGCGACCGTTCGAGCCTGGTCTGCTGCATCGGTCCGGAACCCTCCGGCCTGCGCGACGAAGTGGAGTCCACCGGCGCGCTGTTCGCCGCCGACGCGATCGATCCGGTCGCGGCCCTCGTCCGCGTCCAGCGGCTCGCGGTCGCCCTCGCGGACCGGCGCGGCCTCAACCCGGACCGCCCGCGCCACGTCTCGCGCTCGGTGATCCTCGCCGGGGCGTTCCGCCCGACGGCGTCGGACGCGGCCCGTATCCTGCGGTCATGATCGACACGGATGCGATGGACCTCCCGGAGATGCCCGGCGACTGGCGGCGCGCGCTGTGCGTCGTCGCCCACCCCGACGACCTGGAGTACGGCTGCGCGGCGGCGGTCGCCGCCTGGACGGACGAGGGAAAGGAGGTCGCCTACGTCCTCGCCACCCGGGGAGAGGCCGGCATCGACACCCTCGCCCCGGACGTCTGCGGCCCGCTCCGCGAGCGCGAACAGCGGGAGAGCGCCGCCGTCGTGGGCGTGGACACCGTCGAGTTCCTCGACCACCGCGACGGCGTGATCGAGTACGGGCTCGGCCTGCGCCGGGACATCGCGGCCGCGATCCGCCGCCACCGCCCGGAGCTCGTGATCACCCTCAACCACCGCGACACCTGGGGCGGGGGGCCGGGCGCCCCCTGGAACACCCCCGACCACCTGGCCGTCGGCCGCGCCACGCTGGACGCGGCCGCCGACGCCGGAAACCGCTGGATCTTCCCCGAACTGACCGAGCGGGGCCTGGAGCCCTGGAACGGCGTCCGCTGGGTCGCGGTCGCCGCCTCCAGCACCCCGACCCACGCGGTCGACGCGACCCCGGGCCTGGACCGCGCGATCCGCTCCCTCCTCTGCCACCGCGCCTACATCGAGGCCCTGACGGACGAGGACCCGGAGGAGTACGTCCGCACCTTCCTCACCACGGCGACGTCCCGGTCCTCGGACCGCTTCGGCGGCCGCCCGGCGGTGACGTTCGAACTCTTCGGCCGCTGACGGCGGGAACGGATCCCGCTCACCCCCTCGGCGCAGGCTTCAGCACCGCGAAGATCGCGTCGAAGGGGTCGGCGAGCCAGGCGATGCGGCCGACGTCGGGGATGTCGGCAGGGGGCATCAGGACCGAGCCGCCGCTGCCCCGGGTCGCGTCGGCGATCGCGTCGGCGTCCTCGACCGCGAAGTACGGGACCCAGGACGGCGTCATGCCCTCCTGGGCCTCCGCCACGCCGCCGAAGGAGGCGTCCTCCTGGTCGCCCTCGGCGGTGGAGAGCACCCGGTAGGTCATGCCGGGGGCGTCCATCTCCGACCAGCGCCAGCCGAACAGGGTCCGGTAGAAGGCGAGCGCGGACTCCGGGTCGGGGACGTGGAGTTCGGTCCAGAGGAGGGTGTGGGTCGAGGAGGTCCGCTCCAGGCCCTTCACCCTGCCGGGCTGCCAGACGGCGAACTCGGCACCGGCCGGGTCGGTGAGGCAGGCCATGCGGCCGGCGTCCATGACGTCGAAGGCCTCGACGCGCACCTTGCCGCCCGCCGCCTCGGCGGCCTTCTGGGTGGCGTCCGCGTCCGGGGTCTGGAAGTAGACCGTCCAGGCGCTGCGCGCGCCGTCGTCGAGCGGCCCCAGGGCGCCGACCGTGCGGCCGTCCTGCTGGAAGAAGCCGTAGCCGCCGGCCTCCGGTCCCGCCGACCGGAACTCCCAGCCGAAGACGGCCCCGTAGAAGGCGGCGGCGGCCTCGGTGTCGGGGCTGCCGAGGTCGAGCCAGCTGGGGGAGCCCTGGGTGAACTGCGTACCGAGCATGGAGGTGTCCCGTCCTTGTGTCGTCCGTGGCCGAATGTGGTCACCATGGCCGATCCTCACCCCCGGGTCCGTGCGGCGCAGCCCCGACCGCCCTCTTTCATCCGGCCGGGCGAACCCTCGCCGGGGGCGGCCGCGACCTCGACCGTTCCGCAAGGAACCTTGCCGTTTCTGCAACACTGGCCGTATGACTCGCATGACCGAAGACGACCGCATCGACGCCGTGCTGACCGAGGTCGGCCCCCGGCTCCGCCGGGTCCGCCGTGACCGCGGGGTGACGCTCGCCGAGCTCTCCGCCGCCACAGGGATCTCCGTGAGCACCCTGTCCCGGCTGGAGTCCGGGCAGCGCAGGCCCAGCCTCGAACTGCTCCTGCCGCTCGCCCGCGCCCACCAGGTCCCCCTGGACGAGCTGGTCGGGGCCCCGCCGGTGGGCGACCCCCGGGTCAAGGCGAAGCCCATCGTGCGCCACGGGCGGACGATGTACCCCCTGACCCGGCAGCCCGGCGGGCTCCAGGCGTACAAGGTGATCCAGGAGAAGGCGCACGAGGCGCCGGAGCCCCGGGTGCACGAGGGGTACGAGTGGCTGTACGTGCTCTCCGGGCGGCTCCGGCTCGTCCTGGGCGAGCACGACGTCGTCCTGGCCGCCGGCGAGGCGGCCGAGTTCGACACGCGCGTCCCGCACTGGTTCGGGCCGACGGCCGAGGGCCCGGTGGAGTTCCTGAGCCTGTTCGGACCGCAGGGGGAGCGCATGCACGTCAGGGCGCGCCCCAAGAAGTCCGGCTGACCCCCCGAGAAGTCCCGCCGACCCGGCAAGAAGTCCGGCCGGGCGGTTCCCCCGAGGCAAGCGACCGCTTAGTATGCCACCGACCGCTCGGTACGGAGGAGGCATTCCGGATGCAGGCATGGCGTGTGTACGAGAACGGCGAACCGCGCGCGGTGATGCGCCGCGAAGAGGTGGAACCGCCCACGCCCGGCGACGGCCAGGTCCTCCTGAAGGTCCGCGCGGCGAACGTCAACTTCCCCGACGCCCTGCTCTGCCGCGGCCACTACCAGGTGCGGCCCCCGCTGCCCTTCACCCCCGGCGTCGAGGTCTGCGCCGAGACCGGGGACGGGCGCCGGGTCGTCACCACCGCCGCCCTCCCGCACGGCGGCTTCGCCGAGTACGTCCTCGCCGACGCCGCCGGCCTCCTGCCCGCCCCGGAGGCGCTCGACGACGCCGAGGCCGCCGCGCTGCACATCGGCTACCAGACCGGCTGGTTCGGCCTGCACCGCCGCGCCGCCCTGAAGGAGGGAGAGACCCTCCTCGTCCACGCGGCGGCGGGCGGCGTCGGCAGCGCCGCCGTCCAGCTCGGCAAGGCGGCCGGCGCCACCGTCATCGGCGTCGTCGGCGGCCCGGAGAAGGCGGCCGTCGCCCGCGCCCTCGGCTGCGACCTGGTGATCGACCGCCACTCCGAGGACGTCGTCGCCGCCGTCAAGGCCGCCACCGGCGGCCGGGGCGCCGACGTGGTCTACGACCCCGTCGGCGGCGAGGCCTACCAGCAGTCCGCCAAGTGCGTCGCCTTCGAGGGCCGGATCGTGGTCGTCGGCTTCGCGAGCGGCACCGTCCCCGCACCCGCCCTCAACCACGCCCTGGTGAAGAACTACTCGGTCCTCGGCCTCCACTGGGGCCTGTACGCGGCGAAGGACCCGGCCTCCGTCGGCCGCTGCCACGAGACCCTGACCGCCTACGCGGCGAAGGGGCTGATCAAGCCGCTCATCGGCGAACGCGTCCCCTTCGCGGACGCGGCGGACGCCGTCCAGCGCGTCGCCGACGGCACCACCACCGGCCGCCTGGTCGTCCTCCCGGAAGGAGCCCGCGCATGACCGACGCCGAGGAACTCCGCTCCCGCACACGGCGGTTGCTCGCCGAGCACCCGCCCGCCACGACCGACCGCACCGACTTCCTCAAGGCCCGCTTCGACGCCGGACTCGCCTGGGTGCACTACCCCGCGGGCCTCGGCGGACTCGACGCGCCCCGCGCCCTCCAGGCCGTCGTCGACGCCGAACTCGCCGCCGCGGGCGCCCCCGACAACGACCCGCGCCGGATCGGCATCGGCCTCGGCATGGCCGCCCCCACCCTGCTCCAGTACGGCTCCGACGAGGTCAAGGAGCGCTTCCTGCGCCCCCTCTGGGTCGGCGAGGAGGTCTGGTGCCAGCTCTTCAGCGAGCCCGGCGCCGGCTCCGACCTCGCGGCGCTCGGCACCCGCGCCGTGCGGGACGGCGAGGACTGGGTGGTCGACGGGCAGAAGGTGTGGACCTCCAGCGCCCACCTCGCCCGCTGGGCCATCCTCATCGCCCGCACCGACCCGGACGCCCCCAAGCACCGGGGCATCACCTACTTCGTCTGCGACATGACCGACCCCGGGGTGGAGGTCAGGCCGCTGCGCCAGATCACCGGCGAGGCCGAGTTCAACGAGGTCTTCCTCACCGGCGTCCGCATCCCCGACGCCCACCGCCTCGGCGAGGTCGGCGACGGCTGGCGGGTCGCCCAGACCACCCTGATGAACGAGCGGGTCTCCATCGGCGGCGCCCGGATCCCCCGCGAGGGCGGCATGATCGGGAAGCTCGCCACGACCTGGCGCGAGCGCCCCGAGCTGCGCACCCACGAACTGCACCGGCGCCTCCTCGACCTCTGGGTCGACGCCGAGGTCGCCCGGCTCACCGGCGAACGCCTCCGCCAGCAGCTCGTCGCCGGACAGCCCGGCCCCGAGGGCAGCGCGACGAAGCTCGGATTCGCCCGGCTCAACCAGGCCATCAGCGGCCTGGAGGTCGAACTCCTCGGCGACGAGGGCCTGCTGTACGGCGAATGGGAGATGCGCCGCCCCGAGCTCGTCGACTTCACCGGCCGGGACGCCGGCTACCGCTATCTGCGCTCCAAGGGCAACTCGATCGAGGGCGGGACCAGCGAGGTGCTCCTCAACATCGTCGCCGAGCGGGTCCTCGGCCTGCCGCCGGAGCCCCGCAACGACAAGGACGTCGCCTGGAAGGACCTCGCGCGATGACTGATCTTCTGTACTCCGAGACCGAGGACGACCTGCGGGCGGCAGTCCGCGCCCTGCTCGCCGACCGGGCCGGCCACCGGACCCTGCTCGACCGGATCGAGACGGACGACCCGTACGTCCCCGGCCTCTGGAAGTCCCTCGCGGGCGATGTCGGAGCCGCCGGGCTCCTCGTCCCCGAGAAGCTCGGAGGCCAGGGCGCGAGCCACCGCGAGGCCGCGGTGGTCCTGGAGGAGCTGGGCCGCGCGGTGACGCCGCTGCCGTACCTCACGAGCGCGGTGGTGGCCACGGAGACGCTCCTCGGCCTGGCGGGGGAGGGCGGCGGCCCGGCCGTCGACCTCCTGGCGGAGCTCGCGAGCGGCCGGACGGTCGCGGTGCTCGCCGCACCCCTGGCGACCGCGCCGGACGCGGAGCCGTTCCCGCCCGCGGAACCGTCCCCGTCCGACGTGACCGGCGCCGGGCCGCTGCCCGCCCCCACCGTCGCGGGCGTCGCCGACGCCGTCGCGGCCGACGTCCTCCTCGTCCCGCGCGCCGACGGCCTGTACGCCGTACCGGCCGGAGAGGCGACCGTCGAGCCGCAGACCCCGCTCGACCTCACCCGTCCCCTCGCCCGCGTCACCCCGGAGCCCGGGAGCGGCACCCGGCTCGCCGACCGCGAGGCGGCCCGCGCGGCCGTCCGGCGCGGCCTCCTCGCCGGTGCGGGACTGCTCGCCTCCGAGCAGCTCGGCCTCGCCGCGTGGTGTCTGGAGGAGACCGTCCGGTACACCCGCGAACGCCACCAGTTCAACCGGCCCGTGGGCTCCTTCCAGGCCCTGAAGCACCGCATGGCCCAGCTCTGGCTGGACCTCGTCGGGGCCAGGGCCGCGGCCCGCGCCGCCGCCGACGCCCTCGCCACCGGCGCCCCGGACGCCCCGCTGACCGTGGCGGTGGCCCAGGCCTACTGCTCCAAGGTCGCGGTCCGCGCCGCCGAGGAATGCGTGCAGCTGCACGGCGGGATCGGGATGACCTGGGAGCACCCGGCGCACCTGGCACTGAAGCGGGCCAAGTCCGACCAGATCGCGCTCGGTTCGACGGGCCGGCACCAGGACGCGATCGCGACCCTGGCGGACCTGCCCGCGCCCGCCTGACGGAGCGGGGACCTCCGGGTGCGGGCCACGACCGCGTCCTGCTGAACCGCCGGTGCGACCGTACGGTCGCACCGGCAGGACCGCCTGGCCACCGGGCCCTGACCGAATCTCACCCGTATGGCCGCCCCGCCATACGCCCGGACGGACCGCGCATTCCGTCACACTGTCCGCCGAACGCCGCAATTCCGGTGCGGCGACGGAGGGACGTGAGAGCGATGGCCGTTTCCATTTCTGTCGTGGTGCTGCTGCTGGTACTGGCCGTGATCTTCCTGCGGAACGGCGGCCTCAAGGTCACGCACGCCCTCGTCTGCGCCCTGCTCGGCTTCTTCCTCGCCGGCACCAGCATGGCGCCCACCATCCACAACGGCGTGGCCGCCACCGCCGACGTGGTCTCCAGCCTCAGGCCCTGACCCGCCCCACGGGGGTTCGGATATCCGAACCCCCGATGCGGGGGCGGGCACGATCGACCCGACCCGCCGTGCCCGCCGAGGATGAGGGCATGGCTGAGACGACGACGGACACGAGGACGGCGACCGCCGCCCGCGCCGAGGACCTGCACCGCGCCTACGGGCGCGGCACCGCCTCCGTACACGCGCTGCGCGGGGTGTCGGTGACCCTCGCACCCGGCACCTTCACCGCCGTGATGGGCCCTTCCGGATCCGGCAAGACGACCCTGCTGCACTGCCTCGCCGGCATGGACCGCCCCACCCGCGGCACCGTCTGGTGGGGCGACACCGAGGTGAGTCGGCTCCCGGAACGGAAACTGGCGACACTGCGGCGCACCCGGATCGGCTTCGTCTTCCAGGCGTTCAACCTGATGCCGGCCATGACCGTCGCCCAGAACGTCGAGCTGCCCGGCCGCCTCGCCGGGGACCGCCCGGACCGCGGCCGCGTCCTCGACGCCCTCGCCCGCGTCGGTCTCGCCGGACGCGAACGGCACCGCCCCGGACAGCTCTCCGGCGGCCAGCAGCAACGCGTGGCCATCGCCCGCGCGCTCGTCTCCCGGCCCCCCGTCCTCTTCGCCGACGAACCCACCGGCGCGCTCGACCGGGCCACCGGACACGAGATCCTCGCCCTCCTGCGCGACGGTGTCGACCGGGACGGACGGACCTGCGCGATGGTCACCCACGACCCCGTCGCCGCCGCGTACGCCGACCGGGTGCTGCTCCTCGCCGACGGACGCGTGGTCGACGAACTGGACCGGCCCACCGCCGCCGGGATCGCGGCCCGCCTCGGCCGGCTGGGCGGGTGAGCTTCATGACCCTCCTCGCCCTCGGACAGCTGCGCCGGCGTCCGGCCGCCTTCGCCGGACTCGCCGTCGCGCTCTTCCTCCTCCTCGCCACGACGACCCTGTTCGGCTCGCTGTTCGCGACCGAGGCCACCGCACCCACCGCCCGCCGGGCACCGGTGGCCGGACCCGGGCTGAGGGTGATCGCGGGAGCCTTCGGCGAGATCGCCGTCCTGGTCGCCTTCTTCGTCGTCGTCAACGCGATCGGCTTCGCCCTGCGCCGACAGCACCGCGAGCTCGCGCTGCTGCGCACGATCGCGGCGACACCCCGTCAGGTACGGCGCCTGGTCCGCGTACAGATCGTCCTCACCGCACTCGCCGTGGCCGCGCCCGGCGCGCTCGCCGGCGTGTACGCCGCGCACGGCCTCCTCGGTGCCCTGCAGCGGCGGGGGATGGCCGCGCCGGCACTGGACGTGCCCGTGACGCCGCTGCCCGCCCTCGTCGCCCTGGCGATCACCCTCGCCGTCGGGCTCGCCGCCTCGGCCGTGGCGGTCCGGCGGATCTCCCGGATCGCGCCCGCGGCCGCGCTCACCGCGACCACCACCGAACAAGGACGGACCGGTCCACCGCGCCTCGTCGCCGGCGTCGCCGCCCTGGCGGGCGGCGGCCTGCTGCTGCGGCTGTCCGCCACACGGCCCCCGGACGAGCTGGACAAGGCGGGACAGGCGGCGCTGCTCGGCTCGCTCGTGCTGCTCGTGGCGGTCGGCCTGACCGGGCCGCTCGCGGCACGCGCCCTGGTCGCCGTCCTGGGCGCGCCCCTGCGGGCGCTGCTGCCCGGCACGGGCTGGCTCGCGGACGCCAACCTGCGCGGCCACGCCCGGCGGCTGACCTCCGCCGTGGTGCCGGTCGCGCTGCTCGTGGGCCTGTCGGCGACCATGACGATCATGACACGTACCGCCGAACGAGCGGCCGGACCGACCGGTGCCGCCTCCGCCACCGACGTCTGGCTGCGCCAGGCCGAACTGGCGCTCCTCACCTGCTTCGCCGCCGTCTCCACGATCAACACGGTCGTCGCCGTCACCGGGGAGCGTCGCCGCGAGTTCGCGCTGCTGCGCCTGGTCGGTGCGACGCGGCGCCAACTGCTGCGCATGCTCACCGCCGAGGCCCTGCTCACCACCGCGGTCGGCGTCCTCCTCGGCGCCACCGTCGCCGCGCTCGCCACCGCCGCCTTCAGCGCGGCGGCGACCGGCTCCGCGATGCCGTCCGTGCCCGCGGCGACCTGCGGCGCGATCGTCGCGGGCGCGGCCGCGCTGACCGTCCCGGGCATCCTCGGCTCCGGCCTGCGCGCGATCCGGGGCCCGGCGGCGGAACTCGTGGGCGGCGGCCGTGACTGACACGACGCACGGCGGCCCTCCGGAGAACCGGCCGTCCGACGACGAGCCCGCGCCGCGCGACGATCCGGGGGCGCGGAGCCCGGTGTCCGGTGGTGAACAGGGGGACGGTGCCGGGCCGTCCGGCGGTGCGGGGGCCGCCGCGGGCGGGTCCGGTGCCGGCCGGTCCGGCGTCGGCGGGTCCGACGCCGCGTCGTCCGACGCCGTCCGGCCCGCGGCCGGTGCCACCCGGCGACGGTACTTCTCCGTCCGCGCCGGCGAGTGGATGTTCGCCGTCCTGGGGCTGCCGGTCGCCCTGGTCTGCGGGGTGTACGCGCTGGCCGTCGTGTACGCGGGGACGCTGCTCTCGCTCACCGTGCTCGGCCTTCCGTTCGTGGTCCTCGCGCTGCTCGGCGCGCGTGGCCTCGGCGCCCCGCACCGGCGTCTGGTCGGTGCGCTGCTCGGCGCGCGCGTCGAGGCCCCGGCCGCACTTCCGTGCCCCGACGGCCTCCTCGCCCGCGGCCGGGCCGTACTGACCGACCCGGTCGCCTGGCGGACCCTGCTGTACCTCGTCCTGCGGCTGCCGCTCGGCGTCCTCGGCTTCGCCGCGGCGGTGGTGCTGCCCCTCGCGTGCGGATGGCTCATCGGCTTCCCGCTCTGGGGCCGCCTGCTGGAACCCGACTCCCCGCCGGGGGTCCGGCTGGACGGACCCTCCGTCCTCCTGGGCCTCGCCCTGCTGACCGCTGCGCCCGGGCTCCTGCGCCTCCTCGCCGGCGCGAACCGGCGGCTCGCGGGACTGCTCCTCGGTCCGGCCCGCGCCCAGCGCCGGGTCCGGGAGCTGGAGGCGGCCCGCGCCGCGCTGCTCGCGGAGAACGGCGACCGGCTGCGCCGCCTGGAGCGGGACCTGCACGACGGCACCCAGGCCCGGCTCGTGGCCCTGGCCATCACCCTCTCGCTGACCGAGGACGCGCTCGCTCCGGCCGCCGGCCCGGACCTCGCCCGGCTGCGGACCCTGCTGGACCGCGCCCGGAGCCAGACGGAGGAGACCGTCGCCGAGCTGCGGCTCCTCACCCGGGGCATCCATCCCGTCGCCCTGGACGGCGGTCTCGGGGAGGCACTGCCGGGACTTGCCGCCACCTCGCCCGTCCCCGTCACCGTCCGCATGGACCTCGCCGAACGCCCGGACGAGACCGTCGAGCGCGCGGTCTACTTCTGCGCGGCGGAGCTGCTCACCAACATCGCCCGGCACAGCGGTGCGCGGACGGCCGACCTCGCGGCCGTCGTGCGGGCCGGCCGGGTGCGTCTGACGGTCCGTGACGACGGGCGCGGTGGCGCGGCGCCCGGCGGCGGCACCGGGCTCGCCGGTCTGGCCCAGCGGCTCGCGGCGGTGGACGGCACCCTGCGGGTGGACAGTCCGCCGGGCGGCCCGACGGAGGTCACGGCCGAACTGCCCGCGAGACTGTGACCCCCTGCCGACCGCAGGCCGCGACCGGTCGGACGAAGCCGACGCCCACCCGCCGGCCAGGGTCGGCGGGCCGAGGAGGGGGGCGCCTCCGCAACCGGCCTCCGGCGGAGGAGCGAGGCCTTCACCCGCCGGCCCCCGGCGGCGGGGCGAGCACCGCCCTCACCCGCCGGTCTCCGACAGATAGGCCAGTACGGCCTTCACCCGGCGGTTGTCCGCCTCTGTGGCCGGCAGGCCGAACTTGGTGAAGACGGCGGCGACATGCTTCTCCACCGCCCGCTCCGAGACCACCAGCCGCTCGGCGACGGAGCGGTTGGAGTGGCCCTGGGCCATCAGCTCCAGGACCTCCCGCTCGCGCGGCGTCAGCGTGTTCAGCCGGCCGCCGCGCCCGCCGCGCACCAGCCGGTCGACCACCTCCGGGTCGAGCGCCGTCCCGCCGCCCGCCACCCGGCGCAGCGCGTCCACGAACTCGGAGGTGCGGGCGACGCGTTCCTTCAGGAGGTATCCGACGCCCGTCGCCCCGCCGGCGAGGAGCCGGGAGGCCCAGACGGTCTCGATGTGCTGGGAGAACACGAGGACGCCGACCTCGGGCGCGGTCGCCCGGATCTCCACGGCCGCGCGGATGCCCTCGTCGGTGTGGGTGGGCGGCATCCGGATGTCGACCACGGCGACGTCGGGCCGGTGCCGGGCCACCGCGGCGAGCAGCTCGTCCGCCGTTCCCGCGGTGGCCACCACCTCGCATCCGCGGGCGCCGAGCAGCTCGACCATCCCGTCCCGGAGGACGACGGAGTCCTCGGCCAGCACCACGCGCAGAGATCGTTCGGTCACCCCCTCATTATCGGCCCCGGTCAGGGACGTCTTCCGGTCCGCTCGTGGACGCCGCATGAAAGCAGGGGCGGTTCCGTGTACTTCTCACCCGCTCCCGCCACCGCGCGGCCCGTGCCCCGCCCAGCACCCGTACCTCGCCCCCGACGGCCGCAGCGGCATGCACGCCGACGGCGCGGGCAGCGGCACCTGGTTGTGGCGCCAGGACTTCCGCACTACGGCGCACACCGCGGAGAGCGCAGGCTCCAGCGGCCCGAGGGCTCTTCGACCGGCCCGCCGTGCTGTCCGGCTACAGTGGGCGGGCCCGTTGAGTGGCATAGCGAATTCGTGCGGAGAGGGGCAGCGGGGAATGAGTGTGGTGGAGAGCTGGTCCCGCGTCATGGATCTCCTCCGGGAGCATGCTCCGGCCGATCACGCGGACCTGCCCGGCCCGGCCTCGGAGCGGATGCTCGCGGACGCCGAGGAGCGCATGGGCGTCTCCTTGCCTCAGGACCTGCGGGCGTGGCTGCTGCAGAACAACCTGGATCTTCCCGAGGACGAGGTGGACGACGACGTCGCCTGCTGCGGTTACGACGGGTTCCCGGACGAGGGGAGCTTCTTTCTGGGCATCCGGGCGATGGAGAAGCTCTACGCGAATCACCCCTTGTCCGGTGGGGACGAATGGCGCGAGGAGTGGATCCCGTTCCTGTCGGATCAGGACGCCTGGACGGGGAAGTTCATCGATGCGACGGACGGACGTGTCGGAAGATGGTTCGTGGGTGAGCCCACGATCACCGGCGAGTACGCGTCATTGGCCCACTACTTCGACTCCGTGGCGGAGATCCTGACGAGGATCGGCGCGGGTGACCATCCGGTCTGTTCCGTTGTCGATGGGCGACTCGTCTGGTCGTGAGGCCGCGACGCCGTGAAACAGAGGTGCCCCCCGGAACCGAAGAACGGCCGGGGGGCACTTCTCATGGTCCGGTTACGGAGCGGACGCGGTGAATCCGTCGAGGTCGACCCAGTAGCCGTCGTCCTCCATCAAGCGCTGTTCCTTGATGAAGGCGCCGAACGGCCGCATCGACTGGGTGTTCTGCCAGTTCGACATCGAGGACCGGCCACACGGCTCCTTCCACGTCGGTGCAGGGGCATCCGGGCGGAGAAGGAGCGTCATGGTGTCGTCGGCGTTGCGCCGGAGGTACGTCTGCACACACTCCTTGCCGCTGTAGGCGACGGGGTTGGGGCCCGCGGAGTTTCCGGCGCTCTGGGCCGCGTTGGCGAAGACGAACTCATCACAGCTCTTCAAGTCGGTCTGTGGCGAGCCTGACTCCAGGCTCCACATGTCGCTGAAGTCACCGGTGCCACTGTAGGCCTTCCACTGCCTGGCGCAGATGAGCTGGCGGTTGCGGTCCGACTGGACCTTGCCGGAACCGTCGACGGACATCTTGTTGCCCAGGTAGGTGAGCGACTTGCCGCTGCTGCGCTGACCCCACTTGATGTTGGTCTTGCGCCACATCATGTCGATGTGTGCCGCGGCCCCGGGGTACTTCTTGGAGTTCATGACATACGTCGGCTTGTAGCCGGGGAACACACAGCCGGTGCCCGCGCCGGAGACCTCGGTGTCGCAGCGGATGATCAGCTGGCCACTCTCGAATTCGGACGGATTGACGACCGTAGTGCTGTTGACCTTGCCGCCGAGGGACAGGTACGGGGTGATCGGGTTCCTGGTGGCGCCCCCGCTGGGCGTCCACTTGAACCGCGTGACGACGGTCCGCCGGAGCGTGTCGCCCTTGGCGAAGGTCTTCGACCCGTTCCAGTCGACGCTGGTGACGTCGCAGTAACCGCGGCACTTGGCCGCGAAGTCGAAGGTGGCGGAGTTCACCGAACCGTCCATCGACTTCAGCCGGATCTCGGCGACCTGCGAGAACTCGGCACTCTTCGGGTCGAGGAAGTACGTCACGTAGACGTCGAACGCCGCGCTTCCGAGCGGGACGACCGGGACGGTGTTCGAGTACTCCGTCATCCCGTAGTCGCTGTGGATACAGGCGGTGGTGCGCTTGCGGCCGAGGGAGTGGTTGACCGTCGAGCACGTCGCGGTGCCCAGGGATGCCATCGGCGCCACCGTGGCGGTTTTCGCCGAGAAGCTGCGGGCCGCGGCGAAGGAGCCGTTGGTGACGTCCTCGTCCGGCTCGACCGGCGCCGGATCCGGAGCGGTCAGGTCGGCCTTCATGCTGCCGGTCAGCGCCTCACCTTGGTACGTGCCCGGTACGAACGCCACCGCGTCGAAGGCGATGTCCACCGACCCGTTGCCACCGCTGAAGTTGTCGAGCCGCACCTCGGGGATCTGGTCACCGAACTCATAGGCGCCCAGGTCCACCCACTTGTTGGCCTGGTTCGCCGCCTGCGAGATCGCCGCCTCCTCTTCCCCTTCGGGCGTCTGGATCCGGTACACGGCGTTGGTGGTCTGCGCCCCGTGGTCGGGTATGTGCGCGAAGATCTTCGCCTGGCGCGTGGTGTTGGTCAGCGGAGCGTTCAGCTTCCACGTGCCGGTCACCTTCAGACGCTCGGCGTCGGCCGGGTTCGCCTCGGGCGAGCGGGTGTGCGTGAACCAGAAGTGGTTGCCGTAGCCCGCACCGATCTGATGCGTGTCGATCTTCCCCGGATACGTGGTGACGGTGGTCGGGTTGTCCGTACCGTCGTTGGTGAGATCCATCTGGGTGTCCCACGGGACGTACGTGAAGTCGAAGGTGCCGCTCGACTTCACCGCCCCGCATCCCCGCTTGGCGTCCACGCCGGCGGGTACGGTCCCGTCCGCCAGGTCGTCGACCACCAGGGCGCCGGCAGGCAGAGCCGTGGTGGCGCAGTCCGGCGGGTAGGAGCCGGCATCCGGCTGCTCGCCGTAGGACGTCGAGAAGCGGTGCACACCGTTGCCGCACTTGGCCCCCGTGGTGCAGTTCTTCCACTGCGCCTCGGTGACCGGCTGGTTCCACCAGCAGTGCAGCCAGTGCGGGTTGGTCTTGCTGTTGCCCGCGTCCAGGGTGCAGGCACCCAGGCCCGGGTCGTTGGAGTCGTTGTCGCCGATCTTGGCCGGGTTGCAGTTGTTCGACGCGTTGCAGAACAGGTCGATCGGAGGCTTGGCGCTCGCGCGGTCCGCGTTGGTGTTCCACCATGCGCCCTTGTAGCCCGCCTGGAAGTCACCGGGAGCGAACATCGCCGAGATCGGGCGTGCCGCCCAGCCGATCACCTTCTCCTCGTACGGCCAGTCCTGCGGGTGCGCGGCGTGGCTGTAGTCGTCCTTGGAGGGGTCGGTGGCGTGCTGCAGGAACGGCACCCGGTTGGCCTTCCACAGCGGGTTGGCCGGGTTGTTCGTCCAGCCCACGCCCCAGTGCCCCGCGGAGTCGGCGGTGTCGTAGAAGCCGGAGTTGTACGCCCACAGGGCGAAGAACCAGTTCTCGATCCACCTGGGGTGGCCGCCGTTGATCTTCATCCCGGCGTTGTAGGTCTGGTTCCACTTCTCGGACAGGATGCGCACCCCGGCGGCGATGTTCGCCGTGTAGTCGAGGGCGACGGCTTCCTGCGCGACCGTCGACAGAGCGGTCTCGCCCGGCTTGGTCTTGCCCGCCAGGCGCATGCCGTCGGTGGCCTGGGTGATGCCGTAACCGCAGTCGGCGTCCGCCCAGTCGATCCGCCAGGGGTCGAGCTGCTCGCCCGAAGCGGCGTAGTCGACACCGTAGTAGTTGCCGATCAGGGAGTTGGCGGTGACACCGGGCACGGCGAAGCGGGTGGCCTGCCACATGTTCGACTCCTGCGCGGTGATGCCGAGCATCACCTGCGCGGGAATGTGCCACTTGTCGGTGACGGCCGGGTCCTCGTTGTCGAGCTTGCCGTTGGGGTCACCGGCCAGGACGGTCGGCGGGAACAGGCCCTGGGGCTGGTAACCGCCGGCGATGCCGGTGTTCTTCCAGTTGCTGTCGCGGTAGAAGTTCAGCGAGCCGACGACCGCCTGGTCCACGGCCCACTCGACCTGCCGCGGTGTGGGCTGGAACGCCTGCTTCTTCGGGTCGTTGCGGGCCACCGCGCAGTAGCGTTCCCCGGTGCCTTCGCTCGGGCTGTCGGCCTGCGCGGTGAGGGCCTGGGTACGGGCGGTCCGCGTGGACGGGCCGTCCGTGCTCTTCCTGCCCGTGTCCGGGCCGGAGCCGACCGGGCCGCCGGTGCGCAGAGCGGGGGACAGCGCGTGCCCCTGTGCCCCGTCGCCCACGCGGTGCGCGCCGGGGCGCAGGTCGAGGGTGACGGACCTGCCCGAGTCCAGCATGCGCAGGGCCGTACGGGCGGGGCGCGGCTTGGCGGCGTCCTCCGGGTTGACCAGGGTGGTCTTCCCGTCGGACCAGGTGGTGGTCAGGGCCGCCTGGGCGTGGCTGGAGATCGCGGCGCCCTTGGGGAGCCCGCCGGGGTTGTGCACCCGCTTGGGCAGGGCCTTGGAGGTGGCGTCACCGGTGACGAACACCTCGCCGCGCGCCGAGCGGGTCAGGTCCCAGGCGTACAGCCCGCCGGAGGCGACGGTGACGGGCTCGGTCTTCCTGCCCTGCCTCACCTTCGTACGGTCCAGGTGCTTGGCCCAGGCGGCCGGCTTGACGGACGCCTTCTTGTCCAGCTCGCGGTCGATGAAGGTGATGCCGCCGTCGGCGTCGGCGGTGATCTGGAATGGCACCGTGGTGGTGGACGCCAGGGTCTTCTCGGCCGTGCCGTTGATCCGTACCAGCTTGTTGCCGTGGGCGGCGACGATGCCCTCGCGGGTGGGGATCGCCGAGGTGACCTGGCCGGCGAGCGTGACCGGCTTCGACTCCTTGCCGGTGGCCGCGTCGACGGTGATCAGACGGGTCTGCTGCTTTGCGTCGCCGTCATGGCTGAGCTGGGTGAACACCGCCTGATCTCCCTGGCCGCAGCCGGGCGAGAAGTAGGCGAGCGACGACTGGAACGGCAGCTTGGTGACCTTGCCCGAGGTCAGGTCTACCACCGCGGTGAAGGCACCGCGCACCATCAGCTCGGGCTTGTTGGTGAACATCCGGGGCGCGTACGAGACGGCCGCGTACTTGCCGGACTCGGTGACGCAGTGGTTGCCGATCCAGGTGTCCGAGGCGAAACCGTCCTCGAACAGGCTCGCCACCGTGCGGAGTTGGTAGCCGTCCCTCTCCTTGCCCGCAAGGAGGTGGAAGCCGGTGCCGTCACCGGTCGTGGTGACCGCGGTGTCCGCGGATTTCTCGTAGCCCTTGCCGAGCAGGCCGGCGCGGTCCTTCGCGGGGATCACGGAGGGCTTCTGGGGCAGCTTCTTCTGCTGCTGGGCGGTATCGCTCCACCCCTGCGCCGCGCTCTTGGGCGGCTTCGGTTCCCCGGCCTGCGCGGGCAGGCTCAGCGGTATCGCCAGCGCTGTGGTCACCGCAAGGGTGACCGGCACGCGCCGACGAAAACGTATCTGTCTCAACTGTGTTCCTTCTCTGGTTACTTGACGGCCTTCGCGGCCGCAAGGACCTCGCCCATCCGCTTCTTGACGGCGGCGAGCCGGTCCTTGTTCTCCTCGATCAGCCGCTTCTGGACGGCCGACTCCTCCTTGAACCAGACCTCGATCAGACGGGTCTGCTCCTTGCAGTCGATGTCGTCCAGTGCGAGCTCGATCGCGTTCTTGGTGGTGCCGTCGCCGTCGGCGTAGCCCTGCTCCATCGCCCGGTACGGATCGGCGGCCTTGCGGCCCTTGCCCTTCATGCAGGCCGACCAGCTCTTGAGGGCCTTCTCGACCGGCTTCAGCGGCCGGGACTCGGAGAGGCTTGTCGAGGCGAGGTGGGAGACGAAGCCCGCGTCCCCCTCGTTCACCTTGAGCCGCCGCTTCGACCAGCCGGCGCAGCCGCCCTCGTGCAGCTTCTTTCCGTTGTACTCGGCGCGCGCGGGCTCCGGGACCCCGCCGAAACGGCCGACGCTGACCTTGGCACCCTTGGGCGGGGCGAACTCGGGCTTCTTCTGCCCGGTCAGGACCTCCACCTCGACGCCTGAAAGCCCCTTCTCGACGGGTTCGAGGCTCCGGGTCAGCTCCTTCGGCAGCCCGTACCCGTACTTCTGCGCCTGTGCGCGGTCGCTGATCCCGTAACGCCGCTCGATCGAGAGGGCGTTGCTGTAGGGCGGCGGGTTCGCGCCGGGACGTGGCAGATCGACGGTCAGCCCGTACTCGGACATGCACCGCGTCTGCAGGGTGCGCAGCGCGGTGTCGACGACGACCTGGTCCGCGTAGGAGGGCAGGTAGGACTCAAGGGGCAGCTCCAGGCCCTTGACCAGTCCGGAAGTGGGCACCTCCGCAGGCCAGTTGGCCCGATCGACCGGAGCCTTGTCCTCCGCCGGACCGGAGGCCGATCCGGACGAGGAGCAGGCGCCGAGCGAGATTGCCGCGAGCATGACAGTGGTGGCGACGGTCGTTCGCCTGAGGACGTGCATGGGTTTTCCTTCTCTACGTGACGTGAGGTGGTCCACGTGCGTGGCGCATGCCGGCCGTGCTCCTCGCACTCAGTGGCGCAGCGCCTCTACCGGCGTGATGCGGGGAGCTCTCCAGGCCGGATGCAGGCCGGCCGGCAGACCGGTCGCCAGGCCGAATCACCGATCACACCGGTCACGGTGAACGCCTCGTCGCCGATGAAGACCGCCGGCTGGGCCTCGACGGTTGAGGTACCGAGCTGGGCGGCGATCCCTGACCCGACAACTGCCATACGCCGGCGGGTTCTGTCGTGTCAGACATCGAAATTCCTGCCCCGGACAATCGTGGAAGTCGCACTCAGGGCGCTGAAACGCTCGTCGATCTGCGACGAGGCTGTTGATGTCAATACCAGGACGGCCGCGAAGGTGCCCACTCCCGGAACCGTCCCCACGGACGTGAGCAATGAGAAGGCGGGGCGCTGCAGCATGCCGGCACTCGACTCCGCCGGCACGTCTCGTACGGAGAATCGCGTGACGGGTAGGGACCGAACGTTGTGGCGACCTCGGCTCAGTCGCACCATTGGCGTGGGTTTGCGCCTCACCTCCCTACCTCTTCCGTGAGTCGTCCGTCGCGGACGGTGATCGTTCGTTCGTCCTACTGGGCCGCTGCCGGATCGTGCGTAATGACAAGAAATGAATAGGCGCCGCCCGTATGGGGTCGACCTCAAAGGCAGGAAAACGGCTTCCTTTGATTTCACCCGAGCCGAGGGGGATCGTGCGCATCTGAGCGATAGCCGCACGGCGAGCGTCAACACTCGCATGAGTTGCGATACAGGCCGCACGAGCCCCCCCGGGCCTGCTGAAATCAACGTGGTTCCACCCTACACTCCGGGGGGACCAATTCAAGATCCATAAAGCTGACCTGTCATGCGATCAGGGGCATACGGGATGACTGCTGATCTTTGGCGTCGCTTTGACGGGCCCTCGACTGCGCAATCACGAACTCGCTCAGTTCTGAGACGAGTTGAGCCGCAGCAGCCCCGGACCTGTTCGAACAAGGGATGCGGTGGTACGAAGCCGCGTACGTGCTCAGGGCGACGCCGCGCCCAGTCGGCGGTGCAGGGCTCCGTCGTCCTCGTGCTTGACCCGACGTGGTCGGCATGGGCCCGGCGCGGCGTTCGTGATGGTTCGGCAGACGCACGCGCAGGCACAGCCACCGGCGATCGCGGAGGCCCGCAGGTGGGCCCTCGCGCGTGTGGCCGAGCCGATCCACCAGCCGTTCGGGCATCGGTACACCCCGCGGGGGGGTACGTGGAGGTGGATCGTTCCGGACGGGTTGTGGGAGATCGCGAAGCCGCTGATCCCGCCCTCTCGGGTGCGGCCGCAGGGTGGCGGGACGCCGGACGCACCTGATGGACGCTGTTCGCCGCGATCCTCTACGTGCTCGACTCCGCCCACGTCAGGGCGAAGGGGGGTGAACTCACCGGTCCGAGCCCCGTGGATCGAGGCAGGCCGGGTTCCAAGACGCACGCCCCGGCGGACGCGAACTGCCTGCCCCTCCTCGTCGGCCTCTCGACTGCCCACACCCACGACAGCCAGGCCCTGAAACCCATGATCATGGGTGGCCCCTGCGCGTCGGTCAGAACGTGCAGTCTGCTGACCGCTTTGCCTCGGTCGACCGGCGCGGTGCCGCCGCCCTGCGGGCGCGAGCGGAAGGACGGCAGCACCGGCTCGACCGATGCCCATAGATCATCCGGCACGAGCCGCTGCGACAGATCCCCACCCACGAACGATCATGATGCCGCTGCCGGCCACCCGGCGACGGCTGGTGAAGTCGTTGGGCTGGTTGCCCTCGCCACCTCAGAATGGGCGCATGGCTCCTCTTTCCATCGACCCGCGCTCGTTGAACGCCGACGAGCGCGCAGTGCTTGAACACATCCTGTCGGCGGAGTTCGATGGCGCGTCGCAACTGCGGAATCAGCTGGACCGCACCGAGGTGACCGCTGTCTGGGGGCCTGGCTCCGTGAGCGTCGATCTGCAGGTCCGGGAACCGTGCGAGCATGCGGCACTGCCGACCGAGCTCGTTCCCGTGGACGCGCACGTCCATGACCCGTCCGGCGCCTACGTCGGCGAGGTCCTCGTGTGGACGGACCAGGGAGCCACGCTCGCGGCCCTGGAGTTCGCCTGGGTCACCGACGAGATGCCCACGTCCCTCCCGACCGTCGTGGGCGGCCGGCTCAGCCGGCCAGCCTGACAGACCGTCCCCTGAGCGCCTACCGCTCTACAGCAGGCAAGATCGCCACGTGAGACACCGTCTGACTTGCGGCGGACTGAACGAACAACGCCCCCGCCTGCTGTGGAGCTACTGAACTTGAACTCGTGATGTCGGTCGACTCGTGGTGGCGGCGTCAGGGTCCGAGACGTCGGCTGTTACCGGCTCGGGTTCAGGACGACGGCTGTAGCCAGCGCCGCGCCGCGGAGAGGTTCACCTCGACGTCATCGCTCCAAGAACAGACCTCCAGCCATGAGAGGTAGCCGCCTTGCGCGAAGACCAAGACCTCACCAGGGCACTCGCCGGTTTCGGTGAACAGCTGTACGTCGGCAGCCACGACGGTGCCGGGGCCCGTTGGCGCGGGCTCCAACGCGTCGGCGTCAAGGTCGAAGTAGGCAGTGCCGCACCCACACCTGCAGCGGGATCGCACCCTGAGTCGGGGCACCTGCCGTCGGAGGGCGACGTGAATCGGCTCGTCCGGGTTCAGGACGAGGCCAAGCACGTCGGCTACATCCTCGGGCAGACTTTCAGGCATGCCGCCACCGTAGCCGACCAGCAGCTTCGGGCTTCGACCGATTTCGGGTCCGTCGACCCGACGCTCACAGGGCCAGGTCGGTGCCGCCGGCCAGCTGTCAGGCGAACGGCACCGACATCACTCAATCGAGTTCAGTAGCGGGCGAGGGTCCAGTTCGTGAGGCGGTCCACGATGTCGAGAACCGACCTGCGTGCCCCGGCGGAGATGAACGCGAAGACGACGAACGAGGGGATGAGCGCCACGACCACGACCAACGCGGGCAGCAGACGGACCACGACGGTGCAGAAGTCCAGCAGGGCGCGGAGGGTCCGGGTCTGAGACAGGAGGTCGATCAAACGGTCCAGCAAAGTGCACTCCTCGGATACGCGAGCGGGGTCACCTGGTGTCCGACTGAGGGCATACGTCTCCCTCGGACGGTGCCTTGTCAGGGCAACCAAGTTGATGAAGAACCCCGCTGGCCCGCGTTTCACGAGTCAGCGGCAGGTTCGAAACCTGCTGCGCATCCCTGTCTCCCTGCATGTCGACCTACGGCGCCGGACAACAGTCCGGCGGGCAGCTGAATTTACTGACCGCCACACTGTCATTCAAGGGCGAATTTTAGTCACTGTCTAGAAACGCTCGAAGCTACTGCCTGAGCTTGCATGCGTGATGTCGGCCAGTCGTCCGTGATCAGGCCGGTTGCGTTCATCCTGCCTGGGATCGACCCGGTGCGGTCCGTAGACGGGTGACATAGGCACGGTTGCGGGCCCGGACAGCCAGGCGTTCCCCGGCCTCGATGAGCACCGCGGCTCTGGCTTCCTCTCCGGCGTTGAACGCCGCCGGAGAGAAGAGGTCGCTGGCTCTGACGTGGCGTTCCCAGTCGTCCTGCCAGAACTCCACCGTCCAGCCCGGCCACAACTCTGGTACCTGGTAAGCCTGTGGCGAGGAGTAGAGGGACCACCAGCCCAGACGGCGGCGTTCCGGGTCGAGATGGATGCCGGAGTTGACGTGCAGGTGGCAGCCTCCGTGCCCGGGGGCGTCTGCCAGGCGGTCGAGCAGGGTGGCGCCCTCGCGGACAGGGTGGTCGAAGGCGTCAGAGGCGACGTGGCAGCGGCCGGTGCTGACCGTGATCACCACACCGCCCGGATCGGGCCCGGCCAAGTCCTCGTCGTCGGGGGCGAGGAACGGGGCCACAGAGGGGGCCGAATCGCGGCAGCGGACGTACTCCGGGTCCAGCCCCACGTACTCACGCAGTTCGGCCGAGCCGTCGTACAGCCAGCGGACCTCCCAGCCCGGCCACGCGGCTCGGATCAGCTCGAACACGGCCGCGCGGTGGCGGAGCTCAGTGCTGGGCCCCTCCCAGGCGAAGAACAGGAGTACCTTCCGGCCGAGGTCGAGCAGTATCCCGCCCTGGGCCATGGTGTCGTCCAACCACCAGCCGTCCTGGCGGAGTCCGGGAAGCATGGCGAGAACCGGCGTCGGCCCTTCCAGCAGGTCGAGGTCGATTCCGACCGCCCAGCCGGTCCGGTACAGCTCATGTGTGCCGTTCTCGCGGACCACGATGACGTTGGCTCTGTCTCCCATCGAGTCAGGATGACCGGGCGGGAGGCTGTCGGCCATCCGTTTTAGGCGGCTTCGAGGCTCCGGTGTGTCCAGAGAGCGAAGGCGTGCCGACAGGGTGGGGGCGGGAGGTGGTCATGCCCCTTGGAGTGGTGCAGTGATCATGTACCAACGGTCATGCGGTGGGCGGTGCTGACTCCGAACGCGTGGTGTCGGTCAGTCGTACATGACCAGGCCGGTGCCGGTCAGGCAGTCGTCGACCAGGTCCGGACGGTACTGGATCTGCTTGAGCCTGCGCTTGACGGCGCGAGTGATCTGGCCGAGGTCGGCTGCGGCGAGGTTGTCGATGTCACGTTTGACCAGTGACCAGATGCCTTCTTGGGGTTCAAGCCCGTTGCGTAACTGGGAAGTTGGAAGACGGTGAGCCAGTCCGCGTGGTCGGCGATGAATCGGCGCATCGCCTCGACCAGGTGCATGCGCAGGTTGTCCCAGACCAGCACGATCGGGCCGCCGAGCTGGATGTGCGCTCTGACCGGCAGGTCGCACAGGTCGCGCCCGCCGATGCCCTTCGGCTCGCCCTTGCGGTCCCGGTACTCGCGGACCGAGTAGAACGTCCGGGACCGCTTCCCCGGCTTGTAGCAGGTCGACCCGGCTATGGGCACCCGGCCCGAGCCCCGGCCACGGACCCGGACCACTGGCGTTGAGCCCTTGCGTCCCCAGCTTCTCGCTCGCGGCGGCGTCATCGACTGCCCGGCTTCGTCCTCGAAGAGGATCCAGCCGTCACATGCCGCCGCAGTGCTCTTGCCCGCGGCCAGGTCTCCTTCTTCCGTACCTCGACCGCCGCGTCGTCACGCTCGATCGACCGCCGAGCCGGCTGCTGCCAGGACCAGCCGTGCCGCTTCAGCAGCAGCCACGTGCCCTCCACGGTGTAGCTCACGTGGAACAGCCGGCCGATCAGCGTCTTGATCCGGGCCAGTGTCCACCGCTGGTCGGCCCAGCCGTGGACCAGCGGCCCACGCTCCAGTTCCCGTTCCAGCCTCGCGATCTGTGCTTCGCCGAGCCTCGGCCGCCCCGGCGATCCCTTCGACAGGACCCCCGCTTCACCGCGCTCGCGCCACGGACGGCGCCACCGTTCCACGGACCGCTCACTGACCCGCAGCGTCGCGGCGATGTCCCTGTTCTTCTGCCCGCCTCGGAAGCGTGTCACGGCCTGCAGTCGGACCCGCTCCCTCGCGGCCCTTCCGACGTCGGTCAACCCGCCGCCCTGCGCGTATCTCACAGTTCAGGGCTACCGGAACGGACCGACCACCGTCAGGCGAACGGTCCGACATCGCCCAATCAAGTTCAGTAGCGGCAGTCGTCGGCGTTGGTCACCGTTGAGCGCCCTTCCACGGCAGAGGAAGCTGACGTCGTCTTCATCACTCCTCGATCGGGAGGTAATACAGCTGACCGGTGAAGGCGGTGTCGTACATGTCCCAGCCACTGGCGACCTTCAACCCGCCTTCACCGGCCGTCCATTTGATGTCACCCTCCCCCTGCCACCCGCGGTAGGCGTACCACTGCAGATCGCCATTCGGCTTGATGCCATAGATGTGACCCTCATAGCCACCGAAGACGCTGTTGTAGATGTCCCAGCCGCCGCTGATCTTCAACCCCTCACCGGCGGTCCAGCGGGCGGTGCCGTCGCTCCATCCGTCGTGGTGGTACCAGTACATATCACCGTTCGGCTTAATGCCGAAGATCGCGCCCGCCTCGCCGCAGAAGACGGTGTCGTATATGCCCCAGCCTTCGCCGATCTTGTTCCCGCCGGCACCGGCGATCCAGTCGGCGGTGCCTTCCTCCCATCCTTCGTGGAGGTACCAGTGCAGGTCACCGTTCGGCTTGATGCCGTAGATCACGCTGTCTCCGCCGTAGAAGACGGTGTCGTACATGTCCCAGCCTTCGCCGATCTGGTTCCCGCCGCTACCGGCGGTCCAGAGGACGGCGCCGTTCTCCCGCCCGTCGTGGCGGTACCAGTGCATATCGCCGTTCGGCTTGATGCCGTAGATCGCGCCCCTGCGGCCGCCGAAGACGGTGTCGTACATATCCCAGCCGTCGCCGATCCTGTACCCGCCGGCACCGCCGAACCAGTCGGCGGTGCCTTCCTCCCATCCGTCGTGGCCGTACCAGTGCAGGTCACCGTTCGACTTGATGCCGTACAGGGGAAGGACGGGGTTGTAATGCATCTTATGGATGCCTTCCTGGAAAATCGGGCTGAACTCTCATTCGATGGCCCCGGCCTCGAATATTCCGCCAGGTGAGCAGCCTTCCTGCGCGCGGAAGCAAGCCATAGGAGGAAAGCGTGCCACACCTCAAGTCGTGGCGGCTGTCGCCCCGGATTGAGGAAAGCCCGAAAAGCATAACTATGCACGTAAGAGGTTACGTATCTCAGGTCGGCGTGCCCCGACCTCACTGCAGTCCGTTAACGATGAAGTTCATGCACCGCTTTGCCGGTGATCCGGTGATCCGGTGATCAGGCGTGGTGTTCACGCTCGAACTGATCGCATGGGTCTTGTTGAATTTCACCGTAGGACACACGCCGGTATGACGCGCGCACCGGACCCGGCGACTGTCCTTATCTACCCTGTGAGGGCCTACTTCGCCTTTCTTGTAATGCTCTGCCCGTCGGGCGCGGTTCGCAAATCGAACACGATCACCCCAGTCACGAAGCGTGCCGCCAGCCGTGAAAAGTCGCGGACGCCGGCGGACCGTCAACGCAGATGACAGGCACGGCATCCCAAGTGCAAGGTGCATCCAAAACTCCGCGACCGAGGCGCAAAGTACTTTCACTTCATGTCGCTGACTCCTGACAGTGAAGTCCGCAGCCGCGACGGACTGGTCTCCTTCGTGCAAGAGGTGCATCGGGACTGTCTCTGCAATGGGAATGAATGGGAGAACCAGACCCTTACGAGTTGGTGCGTGATAGCGGGTGGGACATGTCTGCCCTGTTCAGTGCCGTCTTCAAGCGATGATGTTGCGGTCGGAGACGAGGGTGGCGATGGCATGGGAGGTGGCAGAAAGGTTCTCTCCGCGGGGGTCCAGCGCGTCGGTTGTTTCCCGTGTTCGTGGTCGGCGAGGGCGTGTTCGACGGTGATCCGTTGTGAGGAGTGCTCGTGTCGCCGGCGTTCGTTGTGTTCGAGGAAGAGAAGTGTTGCGCCCGGCCGTAGCTTGCGCGGCTGGGTGAGAGCCTTGCCGCGACGGTCTCTGTTCTGGCCGAGGTAGCCGTCGTCGAGGAGGACCTGGACCAGGTCGAAGGTAGGGAAGCGCCTGGCGATGCCGGCCGTGCGGGCGGCGGTGGCGTCCAGCCGCAACCGGACCCTTTCGGCCTGGACGTAGGCGAAGACGTCTTCCAGGGGCCGCGGTCGCAGCCCGGGCCGCTCCGGGACGGCACATCCTCTCCCGGCCAACAGGCGGCGCACCTCACCGACCGCCCGGGTCCTGGTGGAGCGGTCCACTTCGTCAAGGAGGGCCAGGACCGCGTGCGGGAGGCCGTGACGCAGGTGGATGAGCGTGGCGACAAGCCGGTTCACGAACACCAGCCGATGGCGGGCACCCGCTCCCGCCGCCCGCTTCCTGGCCCCGCCTCGAGCCTGGTGCAGGCGGCCTCCGTCCCCGGCCACCCATGGCAGGGCCAACTCCCCGACCAGCGGCGACAGATGAGTCCTCGAGACACCTGTGAACAACGGATGCGCCAGGACCGAACGATCCACCATGCCTTTCACCGGCAGGGCATGCCCACCCGCTGTCACGCACCAACTCGTAAGAGAACGGGTGGCATGGCAGACGCTGTGCCACCCGTTCTCGCTGCGGGCTGTGCGACATCGAGCAGGCGCATGCCAGCCCGCCCGGCACACTGCGTGACGAACACAGTGGCGGTTCCGGCTTCTGCCAGGCCGTGCAGGGGAGTGGAGCCGCAGGCGGGGCAGTCAGCCGTTCACTCCCCAGCGTCGCGCATTCTCCTCAGATTCTCCCCAGGGCTCCGGGGCGCCGTCAGTCGGGGCTGATTTCGTCGCCCCCCACCTGGATCGGCTCCGGCGGTAGCGGTGAGGGCGCCGGCCCGGATCTCACGCTGCCGTCTGGCATGTCGAACCTGCTCTGGTGGCATGGGCAGACGATGACTCCGCCCTTCACCCCGCTCACGGCGCAGTCCGCGTGGGTGCACTTCGAGAAGATCTTCCTGCGGAACGGCGGCCTGAAGGTCACGCACGCCCTCGTCTGTGCCCTGCTCGGCTTCTTCTTCGCCGGCACCGGCATGGCCCCCATCATCCACAACGGCGTCGCCGCCACCGCCGACGTGGTCTCCAGCCTCAGACCGTGATCGTTTCAGTGTCGTGAACTGCCCATGAAACACAGGGCACTTCCATGTACATTTCACGGACTCGGTCCTAGCGTCGGCCGCCGGCGCGACACCCGTCAGGACCCGAGGAGCCGCTTTGACCACCCCACCGCCCCGCAGACGAGCACGCGCGCTCGCGCTGGTCGCCGCGCTCGCGGCGACCCTTCTGGCGGGCGCCGCGCCCGTCGCCCAGGCCGAGGAGATCCCCCTCGCCCCCGGCCACCGCCTCGTCGATCACTACGAGGGCGCCCCCGCCACCGCGCGGCCCGTGCCCGGTGAGGGCCCCGCCCAGCACCCGTACCTCGCCCCCAACGGCCGCAGCGGCATGCACGCCGACGGCGCCGGCAGCGGCACCTACCCCTGGTCCGGGCCGCTCGGGCGCGACCCGCGGGTCACCAGCGAGAAGATCGCCGCCCTCGGCGGCGAGTGCGCCACCGTCACCTTCGACGCCGCCGGCCGCCTCGTCACCGTCTGCGGCACCTTCAGCGGCTTCCTCCTGAAGCTGCTCGATCCCCGCACCCTAGCCACCCTCGCCGAGTACAAGCTGCCGCAGCGCTCCTCCACCGTCGAGGCCGTCACCCGCCTCGACTTCGAGAAGATCTTCAAGGACACCTCCGGCGGCGCCTACTTCTACCTCGACGACCGGGACCGGGTCGTCCTCGCCGACTCCCGGCAGCACGTCCTGCGCATCGCCCACCGTCAGAAGACCGACGGTTCCTGGGAGTTCGCCGTCGAGAACGACTGGGACCTCACCTCTCTCGTGCCGCACGACTGCGTCACCTGGACCAACCTCTTCCCCAGCGGCGTCTGCGACCCCGTCACCTCCGTCATGCCGGACTGGGACGGCCGCATCTGGTGGGTGACCCGCCTCGGCCGCGTCGGCACCGTCGACCCCGCGACGGGCGCCCTGCGCGCGATCCGGCTCGACGGCGAGGAGATCCAGAACTCCTTCTCCGTCGCCGAGGACGGCGTCTCCATCGTCACCGACCACGCCCTGTACGCCTTCCGCGCCGACGCCGACGGCGTCCCCCGCGTCCAGTGGCGCGAGACGTACGACCGGGGGACCGGCACCAAGCCCGGCTCGGTGAACCAGGGCTCGGGCACCACCCCCGACCTCTTCGGCACCGGAGACCAGTACGTCGCCATCACCGACAACGCCGACGACCGGATGAACGTCCTCGTCTACCGCCGGGGCGCCGACGTGCCCGCAGCCGAGCGGCTCGTCTGCAAGGTGCCCGTCTTCGGCTCCGGCGCCTCCACCACCGACAACTCCCTGATCAGCTGGGGCGACAGCCTCGTCGTCGAGAACAACTACGGCTACGAGAACCCCGGTACGCTCCTCCTCGGCCGCAGCGTCGTCGGCGGCGCGACCCGGATCGACGTCCGCGCCGACGGCAGCGGCTGCGACACCGTCTGGGAGAGCGACGTCCGCTCGCCCTCCACGGTCCCGAAGCTCTCCACCGCCAACGGACTGCTCTACTTCTACGAGAAGCGCCCCAACGCCTGGGGGATCGACGCCTGGTACCTCACGGCCGTCGACTTCCGCACCGGGCAGCGCGCCTTCTCGCGCTTCACCGGCACCGGGCTCGCCTACGACAACAACTGGGCGCCGATCACCATCGGCCCCGACGGCACCGCGTACGTGGGGGTCTTCAACGGGATCGTCGCCGTCCGCGACGGCGCCTGACGCACGGCGGCGCGGCGCCCGTGGCGCCGCGCCGCACCGTTCACTCGAACTCGGGCATGTCGCCGACGGTCGTCTTCTCGTCGATCACCGCGAACGCGGCGCCCTGCGGGTCCACGATCGCCGCGAACCGGCCGAACGGGCTGTCCATCGGCCCGAAGACCTTCTTCCCGCCGAGGGCCACGGCCCGGTCGACGGCCAGGTCGCAGTTGTCGACGGCGAAGTAGATCTGGATGTACGAGGGGATCTCCGGCGGGAAATCCTCACCCGACATCACCATCCGGCCGAGCACCGGCTGCGGGCCGCCGAGGTCGAAGACCCGGTAGTCCATGTGCTCGTCCTTGATCTTCTTGGAGTTGTAGCCGAAGACCTCGGTGAAGAAGGCGTCGGACTTCGCCGGCTCCCGGGTGAAGATCTCGGCCCAGGCGTACGAGCCGGGCTCGCCCTCCCGCTCGAAGCCCTCGTGCTCGCCCCCCTGCCAGACGCCGAACGCGACGCCCGACGGATCCCGCGCGATGCACATCGAGCCGAAGTCGCCGACCCGCATCGGCTCCATCAGGACGGTGCCGCCCGCGGCCCGGATCTTCTCCGCCGTGGCGGCGACGTCGTCCGAGGCGAGGTACAGACACCAGGCCGACGCCGGTTCTCCGTCCTGTCCCGGCATCGGCGGGACCACGGCCGCGACGGCCTTGTCGTCCTTGTACGCCTGCGTGTAGTTGCCGTATTCAGTGGAGGCTTCGCCGAAGCTCCAGCCGAGCACATCGCCGTAGAACGTCTTCGCGCCCTCGACGTCGGTGTACATCGCGTCGGTCCAGACCGGTGTGCCTTCAGGTCGTGCGGCCATGACGGTGACTCCCACTTCCGATTCGATTTCCGATTCGATTTGCGATTCGACGACGTGTTCCTCCGGCCACGCTAGCCACGCTCGCCGGGGCCTGCGCGGTGACGCACCGCACCGGCGCGGCCTCAGTCGGGCAGTCGGCCCAGGGCGTAGCGGTGGAAGGGACCGCCGGGGATCGCGAGTCCCGGCCGCCACATCCGCAGCACCTGCGCCGACGGCAGGAACAGGGCCTCCGGCAGGTCGTCCGGGTCCCTCCACTCCCAGCGCTCGATCTTGTCCGGCTCCGCCACCGACGGCACCCCCCGGAAGCCGCGCACGGCCGTCGCCGCGGTCATCCGCGTCAGCTGCGCCGAGGTGACGGAGTCCAGGATCAGCCCGAGGACCTCCACGTCGGCGGCGTCCGCCGCCAGCGTCGTCTCCTCGGCCAGCTCGCGGACGGCGGCGGCCTCGATCGACTCGCCCGGCTCGACCATGCCGCCCGGCAGCTCCCACACCCCGGAGCGGTGCAGGCCGAGCAGGACGCGGCCGGAATCGTCGGTCACCACGACCCCCGCGCCGAGCGAGGCCCGGGCGGGCGGCGGCTGGACGTTGCGGGCGGCGGTGGCGGCGTGCTCTGCGGTCGTCATGAGACCTGTCTATCAGCCGCCTCTGACAGTCGCCCCTGGCGCGTAACAAAAACGGCGAACCTCTTGAAATGGGCGAAAAAGGGAGGACACTCGTTCTTACACCGGACAACCGGAGAGAGCCGCACCCGCCGACGGAGACGTCCGAAGGCCCGCGTGACTCCCCACCAGTATCTGGCCAGGCCCCCGGCGGGGCCCATCGGGCACGGAGTGGCCGGCGACGGCCGACGCCCACGTGCACCGATCAGGACCGCCGGGGACTGTCATGCCCGGCCCCCCGAGGCCTCCGGCGGCACCACCGCCACCGGACAGTGCGCGTGGTGCAGCACGGCGTGGGCCACGGAACCGAGGAGCAGCGAGCCGAAGCGGTGCCGGTGATGCCGCCCCACCACCACGAGACCCGCGTCCCGAGACCCGTCCACGAGCCGCCCCGCCGCGTCCCCCGGCACCACCACCGGGACCACCTCCACCCCCGGCCACCGCGCCGCGAACGGCCGCAGCCGCTCCTCCTGCTCCCGCTCCACCTCGCGCACCAGTTCCTCCGTCTCCGCGACCTCGTCCGGGACGGGCGGCGGCGGCACCTGGAGGGCGGGGGAAGGCGCCGCGAGGACCGCGCCCTGCGGCAGGGGCAGCCGGAACGCCGTCACCGCCTCCAGCGGCACGCCCCGGTGGTGAGCCGTCTCGAAGGCGAAGCCCACCGCCTCGTCCGGAGTCTCCTCGGCGTGCAGGCCCAGCAGCACCCGCCCCGCCTCCGCCCCGTCCGTGAGCGCGGCGGCGCGCGCCTCGTGCGGGACGACCACCAGCGGGCAGGGCGCCGTCATGGCCAGCGTCCGGCTGGTCGAGCCCAGGAGCAGACTCGCGAAGCCGCCGTGCCCCCGGGAGCCGGTCACGAGCAGCCGCGCCCCCCGCGCCGCCGCCGGCAGGGCGTCCGTCACGGACCCGTCCAGCGAGTCGTACCGCACCGGCACGCGGTGCCCCCGCTCCTCGACCACCGTCCGTACGGCACGCGCGACGGTGTCGGGCAGCTCCGGCGCCGTGCCCAGGGAGGCGATACGTGCGGCGCCGAGCTGGAGCGCCTCCGAGCGCACATGGGCCACCACCAGCGGCGCGCCCATGCCCTCCGCGGCGCTCAGCGCCCACTCCAGGGCCCGGAGACTGTGCTCGGACCCGTCCACGCCGACGACGACCGGCGGCTCGTACGCGGTGCTGGTGTCACTCATGAGGGAATGCCTCCCTCACCCGCGGAAACGCCACGCCGGTCCGTACCGAGGGGCTTCGGTACGGACCGGCGTGGCGTTTCCGCGGGGTGGGAGATCAGGCGCTCTGCTGCCGGCGCGCCCGCTCCTCGTTGCGCTCCTTGATGCGGACGGCCTCCTTGCGGACCTCCGCCTGGGTGGCCTGCTCCTTCTGGAGCCACTCCGGGGACTCCTCCCTGAGCGCCTGGATCTGCTCGGTGGTCAGCGGCTCGGTGATGCCGCCGCGCGCGAGACCGGCGATGGAGACGCCCAGTCGCGCCGCGACCACCGGACGGGGGTGCGGACCGTTCTTGCGCAGCTCCTGGAGCCAGGCCGGCGGATTGGCCTGGAGCTCGTTCAGCTCGGTGCGCGAGACGACACCCTCCTGGAACTCTGCGGGGGTGGCCTCGAGGTACACACCCAGCTTCTTCGCCGCGGTCGCGGGCTTCATCGTCTGGGTGTTCTGGTGCGACGTCATGGTGTCAAGGGTATCGAGCATGCGGGCGAGCTCCGACCACAGCGGCTACCGGTAACCTGGCGGGGTGACAGGCACGGACGCTTCCTCCTCTTCCCCCGCTTCTCCCTCCGCCTCCTTCCGGCTCGCCTACGTGCCGGGAGCGACCCCCGCGAAGTGGGTGCGGATCTGGAACGAGCGCCTGCCCGACGTACCCCTGACGCTCCTCTCCGTGACCCCGGCCGAGGCCTTCGGCGCGCTCCGGGAGGGCGCCGCGGACGCGGGCCTCGTCCGGCTGCCCGTCGACCGGGACGACCTCAGCGCGATCCCGCTCTACACGGAGACGACGGTCGTCGTCGTCCCCAAGGACCACCTGTTCGCGGCCGTGGAGGAGGTGTCGGCCGAGGACCTCGCCGACGAGCTCGTCCTGCACCCCCTCGACGACACCCTCGGCTGGGAGCGGCCGCCCGGCCGCCCGGCCATGGAGCGCCCGGCGACCACGGCCGACGCGATCGAACTGGTCGCCGCGGGCGTCGGCGTACTCGCCGTCCCGCAGTCGCTGGCCCGGCTGCACCACCGCAAGGACCTCACCTACCGGACCCTCGTCGGCGTCCCGCAGTCGCGGGTGGCCCTGTCGTGGCCGGCGGCGGAGGAGGCGCCCGACCTGGTGGAGGAGTTCATCGGCATCGTGCGCGGCCGCACGGTGAACAGCACCCGGGGCCGCCGCGCCGAGGAGAAGAAGGGCCAGAAGCAG
This sequence comes from Streptomyces sp. NPDC053513, assembly GCF_044544765.1. Classification (NCBI taxonomy): domain Bacteria; kingdom Bacillati; phylum Actinomycetota; class Actinomycetes; order Kitasatosporales; family Streptomycetaceae; genus Streptomyces; species Streptomyces sp. NPDC053513. Next base: position 590,464 of record NZ_JBITXP010000001.1, on the reverse strand, counting down.
CCCAAGCCGCAGAAGGCCGCCAAGCCCGCGAGGACGACCGGGAAGCCGGGCGGAGGCTCCCGCACCGCCGGCCGCCCCTCGGCGTCCCGCAAGGGCGGCGGAGGCGCCGGCCGGAGCGGGAAGCCGCGCCGCGGCCGCGGCTGAACGTCCGGTCACGCCCGAACCGTCCGTCACGGCTGAGCTGTCCGTCGCGCCTGAAGCGTCCGTCGCGGCGGCCCGTCCGCCACGTCCGAACCGCCTGTGCGGCGAAGGCGCGTCACGCCCGAACCGTCCGTCACGCCCGTACGGCAGACGCCCGTCGCGCCCGAACCGCCCGTACGGCGGACGCCCGTCGCGCCCGGGCCGTCCGTACGGCGGACGGTCGGTGCCGCTGCCTCCGGCACCTCGGCATACTGACCCCTCCTGATCACCGAGATCATCCAGGAGGAGCTTTGGCCGCCAGTTTCAGGACCGTCGTCGAGGTGGCACCGGACCACCTCGCGCAGGCCCGGTCCATCGACCGGGTGTTCCAGGAGGCGATCGCCCCGGCGACCGTCAACTTCGACTTCGAGGCCATCCACCGGGCGGCCTCGGCCGTCCCGGACAGCGACGTGGTGAAGATGGTCCGGGGCTGGGGGCTCCAGGAGCACGCCCCCGTCCTCGTCATGGTCCTCTCCCTCAAGGAGGCCGTCCGCCAGGCGCTGCCGCCGGAGTGCGCGGAGGCCGGCTTCTGGGCCACGGTCGAGCGGGAGCTCGTCCAGGCCTTCACCGGGCTCGCCGCGCAGCAGGGGCAGCCCGGACTCTCCTTCTACGAGGAGTCCGGGGGCCGCACCCGCTTCTACCGGGACCTGTTCTTCGCCCTCCAGGACGAGGAGACCGGGGACCACATGTACGCCCTGGCCTTCTGCGTCGACGTGACCGTCGAGCTGCCGAAGGCCGAGACCCTCGCGCTCGACCTGACCGACGTCGTGCCCTTCGCGGTACGGCTCAACGCGATCGTGCTCCGCCAGGCGCTGGGCGCCCCGGTCTCCGTCTGACCCGGACGCCCCGCTCCGCACCGGCCCGCCGTCCCGGGCCGGCTCCCGTGGAGGGGCCGTTCAGCCCGACCGGCGCACGCGCCTGCCCCGCGCCGCCGCGACGAGCTCCGGCACCGTGGCCAGCTTGACCCGCGGCCGTCCCGCGTCCCGGCCCCGCGCCCGCTCGGCCCGGTCGATGGAGGCGAGCCCGCGCGCGTCGACGAGCCCCCGCCCGCTGCGGCTCCGCGCGAGACGGCGGAACTCCTGGGAGGTGCCCGTCGGCTTCGGCAGCGCCCCGGCCACCGCGTCCGCGAGCAGCGTCCCCACCGTCTCCTCCGCACAGGCCCGGTTGGCTCCGATGCCCCCGGAGGGCCCGCGCTTGATCCAGCCGACGACATAGCTGCCGGGCAGCCCCACGACCCGGCCGGCCTCGTGCGGCACGGTGCCGGTCTCCTCGTCGAACGGCAGCCCCGCGAGCGGTACGCCCCGGTAGCCGATGGCCCGGACGAGGAGCCCCGCCCCGATCTCCGTACCGGACGGCTCGCCGGCCTCCGTCACCCGGACCGCCCGCACGCCGTCGGTGCCGAGGGCCTCGACCGGGGCGGAGTGGAAGCGCAGCACGATCCGGCGCCGGTCCCGCGCCGGGGCCCGCGTCCAGTCCACCGCCTCCCGGGCCACGCCCTTCAGGAGCGCGGCCTTCGCGCCGGGCGCGGCCGCGTCGATCGCCGCGCCGGTGCGCGGGTCGTGGTCGTCGACGACCAGGTCGACCCCGGGCAGGTGCTTCAGGGCGAGCAGTTCGGAGGTGGTGTACGCGGCGTGCTCGGGGCCCCGGCGGCCCAGGAGCACCACCTCGCGGACCCGCGCGTCCCGCAGGGCGGCCAGCGCGTGGTCGGCGATGTCCGTACGGGCGAGGGCCTCGGGGTCCGTGACGAGGACGCGGGCGACGTCGAGCGCCACGTTGCCGTTGCCGACCACGACGACCCGCTCGGCGGAGAGCCGGACGGCGTCCGCGCCGGTCTCCGGGTGCGCGTTGTACCAGGAGACGACGGAGGTCGCCGAGACGCTGCCCGGCAGGTCCTCGCCGGGGATGCCGAGCCGCCGGTCGGAGGGCGCGCCCACCGCGTAGACCACCGCGTCGTGGTGCGCGGCGAGTTCCTCGGGGGTGACGTCCGTGCCGATCGCGACGCCGAGCCGCATGCGGACCCGGGGGTGGGAGTGGAAGCGGGCGAAGGTCTCCCCGGCTCCCTTGGTGGCCGGGTGGTCCGGTGCCACGCCGTACCGGACGAGACCGCCGGCGACCGGCAGCCGGTCGATCAGCGTCACCTCGGCGTTGGTGTGCAGGAGGAGGTCCTCGGCGGCGTACATGCCGGCCGGTCCCGTGCCGACGATCGCGACGCGGATCGGGGCGAAGTCGGCGGGGATCGAGCGGTCGAAGGCCGGCTCGCCCCAGCGGTGGAAGGTCGGGGAGGCGAGGACCGGGGCGGGCTCGCGCTCCGCGTAGTAGGCGGCGTTGATCCCCTCGTACTCCCGCAGCCGCTCGGTGAGCCGGTCGGCCGGGAAGATCGCGTCCACGGGGCAGGCGTCGGCGCAGGCCCCGCAGTCGATGCAGCTCTTCGGGTCGATGTAGAGCATCTCCGTGGTGCCGAAGTCCGGCTCGTCCGGCGTCGGGTGGATGCAGTTGACCGGGCAGACGGCGACACAGGTGGCGTCGTTGCAGCAGGTCTGGGTGATGGCGTAGGTCATGTCGTCGGCTCAGCTCGGATCCGGGGGAGGGGGTCAGATGAGGTTCGCGCGCTTGTAGAAGAAGAGCGCGGGCCGGGTCAGCAGGCGGGCCGAGGCCAGGAACTCCATGAGGCCGGCGCAACTGGCGCGCATCTGCGCCTTGTAGTGCTCGTTGGCGGCGGCCTCGCGCCGGGCGCGCACCGGGTCGAGGCCGGCCTTCGCGTAGACGTCGGGGCTGACCAGGCTGGTGACGATGTAGTACGCGGCGATGGCGACGACCAGGGCGTGGAAGTTGCGGCGGGCCCGGCCGGCACGGGCCAGGCGGCGGCGCGTCTCGTCCCGGGCGAACTTCATGTGCCGGGACTCCTCGACGACGTGGATGTTGTTGATCGTGCGGACGAAGGGGACGACCCGCTCGTCGCGCATCCAGTCGCGCTGCATGACGTCGAGGACCTCCTCGGCGACGAGGATGCCGGCGTAGGCGGCCTCGCCGAAGCCGACGGTCTTGAAGGCCCTGCCGAGTTCGAGCACCGCCCGCCTGGGCCGGTAGGCGGGGGCGCCGAGCTTCTGGGCGCCCCGGGCGAACATGATGGAGTGGCGGCACTCGTCGGCGATCTCGGTGAGGGCCCACTGGAACCGGGGATCGGTGGGGTCCTTGGCGTACATGTCGCGCAGCACCATCTGCTGGAGGATCATCTCGAACCAGATGCCGGTGCTGGCCACCGAGGCGGACTCCTGGCGGGTCAGCTCCTTGCGCTGCTCCTCGGTCATCTCGTTCCAGTAGGCGGTCCCGTAGAGGCTGTTCCATTCCGGGCTCTGGCCGTGGAAGTCCTTGTCGAGGGGGGTGTCCCAGTCGACCTCGGCGGCGGGGTCGTAGGAGAGCTTCGCGGCCGACAGGAGCAGCCGCGCGGCGACGTCGTGGTCTTCGTTGTCGGGACGGGCGGTGCTGCTGGCCATGGTGCGGCTCCTCGGGGTCGCTCGGCGGCTCGGACTCTTGTTAGACGTCGCGTCTAGCAAGCTTGTTAGACGGAACGTATAGCAAGGGCCCGGGGGAGGCCTACCCCTCGGTGCGGACTTTCTTTCCCTGGGAGTTACCGCGGGTACGCGAACGGGGCCGGAACCCTCGCGGCTCCGGCCCCGTTCCCGGGTCGGTATGTACGGGAAGATCCGGTTGTGTCCTAGAAGGTCAGGTTCCAGGCGTCGATCCGGCCCGTGTCCGCGCTCGCGTTGTCGCTGACGCGGAGCTTCCAGACGCCGTTCGCCACCTCGGAGGAGGCGTTGACGGTGTACGTCTGGACGATGTTGTCGGTGCCGCTGCCGGTCCGGTTGTGCAGGTTGTAGACCGAGCCGTCGGGGGCGATCAGGTCGACCTTGAGGTCACCGATGTAGGTGTGTTTGATGTCCACGCCCACCTTGAGGGTCGCCGGCGCGTTGCCGGTGACGCCGCTGACCGTGAGGGGGCTCTCGACCGTGGAGTTGTCCGCGATCGCGTAGTCCGTGAGGTTCTCGAAGTACTTCCCGGCCGGCGGCGGGGTCGAGCCGCCGACGGCCTTCAGCGCGTCCACCCGGCCCTCGCCGAAGAAGCTGTTCTTCGCCGTGGTGCCGGTGCAGCGGGCGTCGGCCGGGCAGGCCAGGTCGGTGGCCTGCTCGCCGAGCTTCGCGCGGATGTCCGCCGGGGTGTACGCCGGGTTGGCGCTGGCCAGCAGCGCGGCCACGCCCGCCACGTGCGGGGAGGCCATCGAAGTGCCGCTCAGCGAGGCGTACTTGCCGCCGGGGACGGTGCTGTAGACGGACTCGCCGGGGGCCGAGACCTCGATGATGTCACGGCCGTAGTTGGAGAACGAGGCCTTGGAGGTGCCGCTGGTGCCGTTCGCCGCGACGGTGACGACGCCCGGCAGCTCGGCCGGGATGTCGAGGCAGTCGTTGGTGAGGGTCCGGTTCACCGGCGTCGAGTCGTTCGGGCTCGTCGAGTCGGTGGTCTTGTTGGCCAGGTCGACGTTGGAGTTGCCGGCCGCCGCGACCTGGAGGGAGCCCTTGCTCTCGGCGTACGCCTGGGCGCGGCCCACGCCCTCCAGGATGGCCGCCTGGTCGAGGTCGTTCGGGCAGTTGAACTGCCACGGGTCGGTGTAGTAGCTGTTGTTGGTGACCTTGAAGCCGTGGTCACCGGCCCACACCAGGCCGCAGACGGTGTTCTCGGCGAAGAACAGCGTGGTGCCGGGCTCGGCGACGCGCACCGAGGAGATCTTCACGCCCGGCGCGACGCCGATGGCGCCCTTGCCGTTCTTGGCGGCCGCGATCGTGCCGGCCACGTGGGTGCCGTGCTCGTCGACGTCGCGCCAGGCGCCGGCGCGGGTGTCCGGCTTGCCGTACGCGCAGGAGACCGAGTCGGCGGCGTTGAAGTTCGGCGCCAGGTCCTGGTGCTGGTCGTCCACGCCGGTGTCCAGGATGCCGACCTTGACCGTGGCGGAGCCCGGGTTGACGGCCCAGGCCTGGTCGGCCTTGATCTGGGTCATGTCCGAGCGGACCGGCTCCGTCGTGGGGGCGGCGGCCTGCGCCGGGTTGGCCGGGAGCGCCGGGTTGTAGGCGTCGGCGGGGACGTCGGAGGTACGGGTCGCGCCGACCTTCTGGACGCCGGAGACGCCGCGCATCGTGGCGGCGAAGGAGGCGGAGGTCGAGTGCGCGACGATCACGCCGATCGCGTCGTACGAGGCGAAGACCGAACCGCCGTTGCTCGCGACGGCGGCACGGACGGCGGTGGTGTCACCCGGGGTCGTGATGACCAGGTAGGCACGGGTGCCGGCGGCCCAGGCGGCGGGCGCCGCGGCGATCGCGGGGGCGGCGGCGGGGCCGGCCGCGCGGGACCCGAGGGGCTCGTTGTCCAGCGGGGCGGCCTGCGCGAGGCCGGCGGTCGTGCCGAGCGCCAGGGTCGTGCCGAGCGCGAGGGCCGAGAGTCTCATCCGGCCGGATATGTGGGAAAACAATGCGTCCTCCGATGACCCGGTGGAGCGGATGGCGCCGACCGGGCCCTGTGATGTGTGGGGTGGACGCAAGATCGCAGACAAACGGGGCGGAAGGAAGCCTTCTGTCCGACAAGCCCGTTCGTGTAACAGAATCTTGACTTGAGCATGGCGACAAGGGGGCGATTTTCCCGTCCTTCGCCCCCTCGCCGGGTCTTGCTACCTCAGGTACGGGCCGGCCGTGCCGATCCTGCCGGGGCCGTTCAGGACGTACACCCGGAGGTTGCCCTTGCCGGGCGCGGCGACCGGGAGGGTGCCGTTCGTGACGGTGCGGACGTCGCCGGTGACCGCGTCGGTGTACGTGCCGTTCGGGACGCCGGAGAAGGTGGCGCCGCCCGAGACCGTGACGAGCGCGAAGCTGTCCGTCGAGCCGCTCGTGTAGCGGCGCTTGAACGCCATGCCGCCCGAGACGCCCTCGGTGGAGTACTGGCCCGTCTGCAGCGCGGGGATCGCCCGCCGGATCTGGTTGAGCCGCTGCACGTGCCGGACCAGGGGCTGCTGGAGCGTGGTCGCGACGGCGCCGGAGGCCGAGGAGACCTGGGAGAAGTCGGAGGCCGTGACGGAGCCGGCGAGGTGGTCGCCGTAGTAGGCGCGGCCGGTGGTCGACAGCGGACAGGTCGGCCCGCAGTCGATCTTCTTCCCCTTCTGGAACTCGATCTCCGAGCCGTAGTAGAGCGTGGGGATGCCGCGGAAGGTCCACATCAGGGACATGTTCTCGGCCCAGGCGTCGGTGCCGCCCGCGTACCGCTCGGAGGACTTGTTCGGGCCGTAGTCGTGGCTGTCGACGTAGACGACGTTGTAAGTGGCGTCGTTGTAACTGTCGTCCGAGTCCTTGCCGTTGGAGAAGGCGTTCTGCGCGTCGCCGAAGTTCATGTGCATGCGCATGTCGATGACGTTCATGCCGGAGAAGCGGCTGTGGTCGGGGGCGTGGTAGCTGTTCCCGTTCAGGAAGGCGTTCGTGGACGTGGGCTGGTTGCCGGTGCCCTGCTGCTGCTCGTAGTCGTACATCTCCAGCGCCGCCTCGGCGTCGTCGGGGTCGTACTCCTTCCGCTCCTTCCAGGTGTAGAACTGCGCCGAGTGGTTCACCGAGCCGCGGTTCCACTTGTCGTTGACGAAGGCCGCGACCTCGCCGAAGACGAAGAAGTTCTGCGCGGCCTCGGCCCCGTGACGCTGGGCGACCCGCTCCTGGACGGCGGGCAGGAAGCGGCGGTTCCAGGTGGTGCGCGGGATGTGCACGGCCGTGTCCACGCGGAATCCGTCGACGCCCATGTCGATGTACTTGGCGTAGGCGCCGATCAGGTAGTTCTGGACGGCCGGGTTCTCGGTGTTCAGGTCCGCCAGGTCCTCGTGCAGCCAGCAGGAACGCGAGTCCTCGCCCTCCCAGTTGCCGATCCAGCACTGGTGGTAGAGCTCCTTCGGGAACATGCCCGAGGTGGGGCTCGGCCACTGGCAGTTGTAGACCGTGTAGCCCTCGGCGCTCTTCCCGCCGGTCGGCTTCCCCCAGTTCACGCAGGTGTTCCCGGCGGGCTCGGCCGTCGACCACAGGTCGCCGTTGTAGTACGACTTGCCGGTCTTCGCGTCGATGGTCAGGCCGTCGTACTCGAAGCCGGGCTGCCTCTCGTCGTAGTACCAGCTCCACTGGCTGTCCCGCACGCCGTAGACGGTCGGGACGAAGAGGCCCTTGGCGCCCCAGCGGGAGGAGTGGTTGTAGACGACGTCCTGGTAGATCTTCATGCCCTTGGCGTGCGCGGCGTCGATGAGGTCCTGGTAGGAGGCACCGGCGGACTCCAGGCGCGGGTCGACCCGGTAGAAGTCCCAGCCGTGGTAGCCGTGGTAGTCGTAGTCCGAGCGGTTGAGGACCACGGGGGTGACCCAGATCGCCGAGAACCCGAGGCCCTTGACGTAGTCCAGCTTCTGGATGAGGCCCTTGAAGTCGCCCCGGAACATGGGGTCGCCGTTCGCCGCGTTGCCCGATTTCACGTGCTGGCTGCCGCCCCGGTTGTTGGACGGGTCGCCGTCGTTGAACCGGGCGGTGAGGACGAAGTAGATCGGGTCCTTGCGCGGGTCGGTGCCGAGCGGCTTGCCGGTCGCGGGCGTGGCCGGCCTGTCGCCGGTGGTGGCGGTCGCGGCGGCGGAGGCGGCGGAGACGTTCCCGGCGGCGTCCACGGCCCTCACCGTGTAGGTGTACGTGGTCCGTTCGGCGAGGCCGGTGTCGGAGTGCACGGTGGAGCCGACGTCGGTCACGACCGTGCCGCCGCTGCCGCCGGTCCGGGTGACCTGGTACGTGGTGACGCCGCGGTCGTCGGTCGAGGGGTCCCAGGCGAGCAGTACGGAGACGCCGTCGGCGGCGGCGGTCACCCGGGTCGGGGCCGTCGGGGCGCGGGTGTCGGGCGGGGTGGCGGCGCAGGGGTCGGCCGCGTTCGGCGTCACCACCCGGTTCCGGACCGTGGAGACGCCCGCGCCGAGGGCGTAGTCGGCGCCGCCGTTGTTGTCCCAGGTGCCGTTGCCGTTGTTGAAGGCGGCCTTGAGGGAGGCGGCCGTCCCGAGGTCGATCTCCCGCTTCCACCAGCCGGTGCAGGCGGCCTGCATGCCGACGCCGGGGACGGCGGTCCAGGCGCCGCCCGCGGGCTGGTAGTGGATGTTGGCGGTGGACCAGCCGAGCGTCTCGGTGGAGTAGTAGACCGTCGCCTTCGCGGCGGGCGCGGGCGTGGTGTCCGCGCAGGGGTCGGAGTGCGCGACGACCCCGTCCTTGACAGTGATGTTCCCGGTCCCCAGGGCATAGTTCGCGCCGCCGTTGTTGTCCCAGGTGCCGCTGCCGTCGTTGAAGGCGGCCTGGAGCCCGGCGGCGGTGCCGAGGCTGACGGTCTTCTTCACCCAGTCCGTACAGGCGGGTTCCATGGCGACGCCGGGCACCGTGGTCCAGGAGCCGCCGTCGGGGGCGTAGTGCAGGTGGTGGGCGGCCCAGTTCTTCGTCCTGGTCCAGTAGTGGACCGTCACGGTGTTCTCCGCGACGGCCGCGGCGGGGACGGTGCGGGGCGCGGGGGTGTCGGGCGGGGCGGCGAGCAGGCCGAGCAGGCCGGCGGCCACGGCCAGGACGGCCACCGGGCGCGCCGGCAGCGGGAGGCGGATGCGGCTCATCGGATTCTCCAGACGGAGGCGCGTTCCGTACGGGCCGGTGGGAGGAGCGGGGATCGGCACCGTTGGAAATACAGTCGGAAAGTTTCTGAAACTCATTGCGTCGGCGGGAAGTTACCGCCGCCGGGACCCGCGGGTAAAGACTTCTGACCGAAGTGGCGCCTACGCTCGGCGCGGTCGCCCGTGTGATCGACGCCGAGAGGTTCCGATGAAGCTGCCCGCGCCCCTGCACGTGCTGAACGAGGGGCTGGCGTTCCTGCTCGAACTCGCCGCCCTGGCCGTACTGGCCCGGTGGGGGTGGGAGAGCGCGGAGAACGCGGCGCTCCGGCTGCTGCTCGCGGTCGCCGCGCCCGCCGTCGCGGCCGTGGTGTGGGGGCTGTTCGCCGCCCCCAGGGCGCGGATCCCGGTGCCGCTCCCGGGAGTTCTGCTCGTGAAGGCCCTGGTGTTCGGCGCGGCGGCGGCCGCGCTCCAGGCCCTCGACCGGCCGGTGTGGGCCCTCTCCTTCGCCGCCGTGGCGCTCGTCAACACCGCCTTGGGGACAGCGGACCGGCGGGCCGCGATGCGGCAAGAGACCCCCTAGGGACGCGGCCAGGGGCGGCCTTCGAGCCGCTCGATGTCCCGGTTAAAGCGTTCGAGGTAGGCGGCGAAGCGGGCCACGTCCTCGGGGGACCACTCCTCCAGCACCCGCTCCAGGCCCTCCACGTTCGAGGCCCGGTCGGCGTCCAGGCGGCGCTCGCCCTCCTCTGTGATGCGGAACTTGCGGGCGATGCCGCCCTCCGGGTCCGGGATGCGCTCCACGACCCCGGCGCGCAGCATCGCGGCGGTCTGCCGGTTGAGGGTGGAGGCGTCGAGGCCGAAGGCCTCGCTGAGCTGTCCGATGGACATCGGCCCGTGCATCCGGATGCGGGTGAGGAGGACGTACGCGCTGCGGTCGAGGTGGCCGCCGGCCGCTCGTGAGCGGGGCCCGTACAGGTGGGCGTGCCGTCCCAGCAGCATGCTCTCGAACTCGACCAGGTGGGTGGGCTTGTCCATGAGGGCCATTCTCCCCTGTCCCGAGAAGATGTGCATCATGCACAGCTTGTGTATGCAGCAATTGATGTGCATGATGCATATAACTGATCCCGAAAACCGAAGAAAGCACGAGGGAGAACCCGTGGACGGCTCCAAGCCCGAGGCCCGCCCCGGCGGCGTCGTCGGCGTCCTCGCCCTGGCCGGCATCGTCGCCGCGCTCATGCAGACCCTGGTGGTGCCCCTCATCAGCGACCTCCCCGGGCTGCTCGGCACCACCGCCTCCGACGCCTCCTGGGTGATCACCGCCACCCTCCTCGCCGGAGCCGTGGCAACCCCCGTGGCCGGCCGGCTCGGCGACACCCTCGGCAAGCGGCGCGTCCTGCTCGCCTCCGTGATCCCGCTCGTCGCCGGCTCGGTCGTCTGCGCGCTCGCCTCCTCCGTCGTCCCCATGATCGTCGGACGCGGACTCCAGGGCCTCGGCATGGGCGTCGTCCCCCTCGGGATCAGCCTGCTCCGCGACATCCTGCCGCCCGAGAGGCTCGGCGGCTCCATCGCCCTGATGAGCGCCTCCATGGGCGTCGGCGGCGCCCTCGGCCTGCCCTTCTCCGCCGCCGTCGCCGAGAACGCCAGCTGGCGCGTGCTCTTCTGGGTCGCCGCCGGACTGAGCGCCCTGGTCGGCGCCCTGATCTGGCGCGTCGTCCCCGCCGGACGGCGCGCCGCGGCCCCCGGCCGCTTCGACCTGCCGGGCGCCCTCGGCCTCGGCGTCGGGCTCGTCGCCCTGCTGCTCGCCGTCTCCAAGGGCGCGACCTGGGGCTGGGGGAGCGGCACCACCCTCGGCCTGTTCGCCGTCGCGGTCGTCGTCCTGCTCGCCTGGGGCGCCTGGGAGCTGCGTACCGCCGACCCGCTCGTCGACCTGCGCGTCACCGCCCGCCCGGTCGTCCTGATGACCAACGCGGCGTCGGTCCTCGTCGGCTTCGCCATGTACGCGCAGTCGCTGGTCGTCCCCCAGCTGTTCCAGCTGCCCGAGGCGACCGGGTACGGCCTCGGCCAGTCGATGATGGCCATGGGGCTCTGGATGGCCCCGGCGGGCCTCATGATGATGATCCTGGCGCCCCTCGGCGCCAAGCTCTCCGCCGCCCGCGGCCCCAAGGTCACGCTCTCGGTCGGCGCGCTCGTCATCTCCGCCGGGTACGGCTCCTCCCTCGCCCTGATGGGTTCCACCTGGGGCCTGCTCACCGTGACCCTCATCTGCAACACCGGCGTCGGGCTCGCCTACGGGGCCATGCCGGCGCTCATCATGGGCGCGGTGCCGCAGGAGGAGACCGCCTCCGCCAACAGCTTCAACACGCTGATGCGCTCCATCGGCACCTCCGTCTCGGCCGCCGTCATCGGCGTCGTCCTCGCCCAGCTGACCACCACCCTCGGCGGTCACGTGCTGCCCTCCGAGGACGGCTTCCGGGTCGCGATGCTGATCGGCTGCGGCGTCGGCCTCGTGGCGGCGGTCGTCGCCGCGCTGATCCCCGCGAGGCTTGCCGCGCCGGCCGCCGGCGACGACCGGGACGCCGAGCCCGGAACCGGCCCGCGCCCCGCCCCGCGGGCCACGGCCGCCTGACGGCGGCGCGGACCGGGGCGCGCCGCCGCGGAGCACGTGGGGACGGCCCGCGGCGGCGCACCCCCGACCGGCGGGCGGCCCGCGCAGGGCGCCCGCCGCCCCGCGAGGGCCCCGCCGGCCACGGACACGCGCCACCCGGCGGGGCCCTCGCCACAGGCGGCGGGGCGCGGATCCAGGTGCCCCCGGTGCGCCGCCCTGCCGCTCCCCTCAGCCCCCGACCGCCCTGAAACCCGCTCTCTTGTACGTGCGCATCAGCAGCGCCGTCTCCGTCGACGTCACGCCCTCCAGGCGGGCGAAGACCCGGGTCGTGAACTCCTGGAAGTCGCGGGTGTCCCGGTGGCTGGAGTACCCGAGCAGGCTCGTCCCGCCGCTCGTCACCACCAGGTGTCGCACCGCCGACTCCCGCGCGAGCAGGCGGATCGCCGGGTCGAGCTCCCGGTGCGGCACCCCCAGCCGGAACCGCGCCTCCACCGGATAGCCCAGGACCGCCGGGTCGGCGTGCAGCCGCAGGTGCAGCACGTGCGAGGCCGTCAGCCGGGCCAGGCGCCGCCGGGCCGTCGTCTCGCCGACGCTCAGCCCCCGGGCGAGCCGGGTCGTCGACATGCGGGCGTCGCGCCGGAGCAGCTCGACGAGCCGCCGGTCGAGCCCGTCCACGACCGGCGGCTCCGGGAGCGGGGTGCCCTCCATCGCGTGCCGCCGCACGTCCGTCGGCTCGTCGTCGTACGGTGCCCAGTCGCTGGCCGTGAGCAGCAGCCGGAGCACCACCGCGGAGTGGATGTCCACGACCCCGTCGAGCCGGCCGATCACCGTGTCCACCAGGGTGAGCAGCGCGTCGTGACCGGCCGCCTGGAGCTCGACGAACACGTCGAGCGCCCCCGTGGCGACCTCCACCGAGCGCGTCTCGTCCAGGGCGGCGAGCGTCAGCGCCACCTCGTGGACGCGGCCCGGCGCGCACCGTACGGCGATCTCCGCCGTCACCCCCTCGTACTGGTACTCGGGGATCAGCGCCGCCACGAACGCCACCCGCCCGTCGGCGGTCATCCGCTCCAGGCGGCGCGCGACGGTCCGCTCGTGCGCGCCGACGGCCGCCGCCACCTCGGCGAACGGCGCGCGGGGGTCGCGGTGCAGGACCTTCAGGATTCCGTGGTCCAGCGCGTCCAGGTCGCCGGCCGGGCCGGAACCACCGGCCCCGCCGCTCCGGGCGCCACCGCCGTGCCATGGACCTCGCTCCGCCACCATTCCGCTCCCTCTCCTCTTCCCGGTCGCACGCCCGCACACCGGCCGGAAGGGCGCCCCGCGCGCCTGCCGGAAGGCACCCCGCGGGCCTGCCAGGAGGTGCTTCGAGGCCACCCGGAGGCGCCTCAGGGCCAGCCGGAGGCGTCCCGCGCCCGCCGGAGACGTCCCGGGGCTCCGCCGGAAGGCCCCGGGCTCCGCCGGAGGGTGCCCCGCGCCCGCCCGAAGGCCCCGGGTCCCGCCGGGAGGCGTCCCGGGCCCGCCCGAAGGCGGCCCGGGCGTTCTCGGTGTGCCCGAATCCGCCACGGGAAGCCCGCCTGTCGCCGCAATCGGCCGTCTTGACCGTCGACTCTTGCCCGAAGTGCCGTCCGCTCGCCACATTGTGGTGCATCTTCCGCCCCCGCGCCCCACCCGCCGGGCGGCCCCCCTCCCCATCGAGCCCACGCGGCCCTCCCGAAGAGGTAGTACGTATGACGGACGCCGGTACCCGCACCGCCCCCGTACGAAGAAGAGCCGTGCGCCCCGTGCCCGCCGGCGCGGTCATCGCCTCGGTCGCACTCGTCGAGCTCTCCAGCGGCATCACCCAGGGCTTCCTCTCGCCGCTGCTCAAAGGCCTCACCGACACCCTGAAGGTCACCGCGGCCGACCTGAACTGGATCAGCATCGCGAACCTGCTCGCGAGCGTCGCGTTCACCCCGGTCCTCGCCCGCATGGGCGACCTCCACGGCCACCGCCGGCTGCTGCGCTGGAACCTCGCGATCGTCCTCGCCGGCTCGGTCCTCGTCGGGCTGAGCCGCTCCTTCCCGGTGCTGCTCGCCGGCCAGATCCTCCAGGGCGCCATCGCCGGGTTCTTCCCGCTCCTCGTCGGCGTCCTCCGCAACCGTCCCGACGGCGGCGACGCCGAGAGCCGCCGCGGCATCAGCCGCATGGTGGCCGCGCTGATCGGCGGCCTCTCCCTCGGCCTGCTGGCCAGCGGCTTCGTCGCCGCCACCGTCGACAGCCCCACCGCCGCCCTCTGGGTGCCCGCCGCCGGCGTGGCCCTCGCGCTGCTCGTGACCTGGCCCCTGCTCCCCGAGTCCGAGGACCGCCCCGGCGGCTCCGTCGACTGGACCGGGGCGGTGCTGCTCTGCGTCGGTCTCGTCGCCCTGATGCTCGCCCTCGGCCTCGGCGGCACCCCCGGCTGGGAGTGGACCTCCGCACGGACGCTCGCCACCCTGATCGGCGGCGTGCTCGTCACCGCCCTGTGGGTGCTCGTGGAGCTCCGCACCGCCGAGCCCATGATCGACGTCCGGATGTTCGCCCGGCGCAACGTGGTCGTGGTCTCCGTCGTGACGCTCTCCTTCAGCTTCTGCATGCTCGGGCTCCAGGTCGCCCACCCGGTCTTCCTCGGCACGAGCCCCGACGAGACCGGGTACGGCTTCGGCTACGGGCCCGCCGTCATCGGCCTGGGCATGCTCCCCAACCTCCTCGCGATGGCCCTCGGCGCGCTCGCCGCCCCCGCCGTGGCCGCCCGCGTCACCGACCGGATCACCCTGGTCACCGGCTCCGCCCTCATGGCCGTCGGATACGGCGCCGTCCTCGCCCTGCACTCCTCGGCGCCGCTCTTCCTCCTCGGCACGGCTCTCGCCGGGCTCGGCAACGGCTTCCTCCAGCACTCCACGCGCACCCTCGCCGTCGAGTCCGTCCCCCACGACCGGACGTCCGTCGGCTCCGGCATCAACGAGCTGATCATCAACGTCGGCGGCTCGCTCGGCGCCGCCGCGGTCCTCACCGTCTTCGCCGGGCACACCCCCGCCGGCCGCGTCCTGCCCGACCTCGACGCCTACACCACCTCCTGGGTGCTGTGCGCCGTGATCTCCCTGGCCGGCGGCGCCGCCGCCCTCCTCTACCGCACCCCGCCCAAGGACCTCCGATGACGACCACGACCAAGGCCCACGACCACATCCGGGCCGCCCTGACCCGCCACCAGGACACGGTCCTCGGGCTCAGCCACGCCCTGCACGCCGACCCCGAACTCGCCTACGAGGAACACCGCGCGGCCCGCCGCATCACCGACCTCGTCGAGCGCGCCGGCTTCGACGTGACCCGCGAGGCGTACGGGCTGCCCACCGCCTTCCGCGCCACCGCCGGCTCCGGCGACCTGGTCGTCGCGATCTGCGCGGAGTACGACGCGCTCCCCGGCATCGGCCACGCCTGCGGCCACAACGTCAACGGCTCGGCCTCGGTCGCCGCCGCCCTCGCCCTGGCGCCGCTCGCCGACGACCTCGGCCTCACCGTCGCGCTCCTCGGCACCCCCGCCGAGGAGTCCGGCGGCGGCAAGGTCGACATGCTCCGCGCCGGGGCCTTCGACGACGTGGCGGCCGCCATGATGGTGCACGCGGCGCCGCAGGACGCCGTGGGCCTGAACACCCTCGCCATCAGCAGCCTCTCCGTCGCGTACACCGGAGTCCCCGCGCACGCCGCCGCGATGCCGCACCGGGGCGTCAACGCCGCCGACGCGATGATGATCGCCCAGGTCGCGATCGCGGCCCACCGCCAGCAGATGGTCCCCGGAGCCGTCGTCTCCGGCGTCGTCACCTCGGCCGGCGACGCGGCGAACGTCATTCCCGACCGCGCCACCGCGACGTACGACGTCCGCGCGGGCACCAGCGAGGAGCTCGCCGAGCTCCGGGCCCGGGTGCGGGCCTGCTTCGAGGCCGGGGCCCTCGCCACCGGCGCCGAGCTCCTCCTGGAGACCGTCGGCAACGACTACGCCGACCTCCGCCACGACCTCGCCATGGGCCGGAGCTACCGGGCCGCCGCCGAGGCCCTCGGCCGGACCGTCCTTCCCCACGATCCCGGCCTGCGGGGCGGTTCGACCGACATGGGGAACGTCTCGCACCTCGTCCCGACGATCCACCCGTCCATCGGGTACGACTGCGGCGACACGATCATGCACCACCCGGACTTCACCCGGTACGGCACCACGGCCGCCGCCGACCGTGCCGTCCTCGACGGCGGCCTCGCCATGGCGTGGACCGCCCTCGACCTGGCGACCGACCCGGCCCAGCGCGAGCGGCTCCTCGCCGGCGTCGCCGCCCGCGCCGCGGCGGACTGACGGCCGTCCGGCCGTGCCTCAGGCCGCCGTCCCCGCCCAGGGCCGGTGGCCGGGGCCGGTCGGGTGGGTGCCCGTGGCGCTCATGACGACCGAGTACAGGCTGGTCTGGGCGGCGATGAAGAGGCGGTTGCGCTTGGCGCCGCCCCAGGCGATGTTGGCGACGGGCTCCGGGACGTTCAGCCGCCCGATCAGGGTGCCGTCGGGGTCGTAGCAGTGCACGCCGTCGCTCATCGCGGCGGCCCAGAGGCGGCCGTCCGCGTCGAAGCGGAGGTTGTCGAAGCGGGCCTCCTCGCGGGCCGAGGCGTCGGCGAAGACCTTGCCGTCGGACAGCGTGCCGTCCTCGCGCACGTCGAAGACCCGGATGAAGCCCGCCCGCGTGTCGGAGACGAACAGCCGCTTCTCGTCGTGGGAGAAGACCAGCCCGTTGGGCGCGGCGAACTCGTCGGAGACGAGGCGGACCTCGCCGCTGTCGGGATCGATGCGGTAGACGTTGTTGGAGCCGATCTCGCTCTCCGCGACGTAGCCCTCGTAGTCGCTGGTGATGCCGAAGTCCGGGTCGGAGAACCAGATCGAGCCGTCGGACTTCACCGCCGCGTCGTTCGGACTGTTCAGGCGCTTGCCCTGCCACCGGTCCGCCAGCACGGTGACCGTGCCGTCGTGTTCGGTGCGCGTCACGCGGCGGTTGCCCTGCTCGCAGGAGATCAGCCGGCCCTCACGGTCCAGGGTGTTGCCGTTGGTGTGCCCGGCCGCGCGGCGGAAGACGCCGACGGCACCCGTCTCCTCGTCCCAGCGCAGCATCCGGTCGTTCGGGATGTCGCTCCAGATCAGCTGCCGCCAGGCGGGCAGATAGATCGGCCCCTCGGCCCAGCGGCAGCCCGTGTGGAGGACTTCCAGCGCGTCGTCCCCGTACATGCACCGTCCCGTGAGGAACCGCTCGTCGAACATCTCGTACAGCTCGGGGCGCTCGCCGCTCATGGAGCCCTGCCCTTCCTGAAATCCCATGCGTGCCGAATCTGATCCTGCGCAAGACGAAGATTGCAGGATCATCTACGGTCCTCACAAGGAGATTTCGAACGGAGAGCTGTGGATCACATGCCCCCGGCCTTCCCCTCCTCCCTCTGCCCCCCTTCCTCCTCCGCCTCCAGCGTGAACAGCGCCCCGTCCGGGTCCCGGACCATCACCCGGCGCTCCTCGTCGCCGTCCGACGACCGCACGCCGCCCCACTCGCTCCCCGGCACCACCTCCCCGCCGTGCGCCACGACCGCCTCCCGGGCCGCCGCCAGATCGCGCACCCGGAACCGGACCAGCCAGCGGGGCCTCGACTGCGGCCGGGGCGAGGCGGATTCGACCGGACCGCTGTCGAGCCGGGCGACGGCCTCGCCGTCCCGCCGCAGCACCACCCGGTCGTGCTCGTACGACACCTCGCAGCAGCCGGGGCTCCCGTCCGCCCAGCGGAGCACCCCGCCGTAGAATACGGCCGCGTCGAACGCGTCACGGGTGTGCAGCTCCACCCAGGCCGGGGCCCGCCGCTCGCCGACGTGCCAGCGCGAGACCAGCCGCCCCTCCCACACGCCGAACAACGCGCCCTCCAGATCCGTCGCGATCGCCGCACGGCCCCGTAGCGGGTACGCCAGCGGCCCCACGCCGACCGTGCCACCGCGCTCCCGGATCCGCGCCACCGCCGCGTCGGCGTCGTCGACGGAGAAGAACACCGTCCAGGCCACCGGCACCCCCGGCTCGGCGGCCACCGCCGCGATCCCGGCCACCGGCACCCCGTCCCGCTCACCCACCACGTGCACGTCGTCGCCGAGCGCGCCCCGGCGGAACGTCCACCCGAGCACCGCCCCGTAGAAGCGCTTCGCCGCCTCCAGATCGCGTGCGGACAGATGCAGCCAGCACGGTGCTCCCATCCCCTCCCCGGTCGTCGGCCCCGACACCGGCACCACCTCCTCGTCGTCCTGAGTCCGTGCGCCCCTTCCCCGCCCGACTGCCCCGCAAGCGCGCACTCACCCACGTGCCGCCGATCACCCCACCCCGGGTACCCCGAACGGCTCAGCGGGCCGCGCGGGAGGCGTACGCGCGGACGTCGGCGTCCGCGTCGTCGGCCGCCCCGGCGAGCGCGGCGCGCGCCGCCGGTTCGGCCCGGTGGGCGAGGAGCGACAGGACGGCGGCCTTGCGCACGTCCGCGTTCGGATCGGCGAGCGCCCCCGCGAGCGCCGGGACGGCGAGACCGGGCGCCGCCGCCCGGAGCGCGGTCGCCGCCCCGGACCGCACCTGCCAGGCACGGTCACCGAGCGCCGCTCCCGCCCCCGCCGCGTACGCCGGCGGGCAGCCGGTGCCCGCCAGGGCGGCCAGGGCGGCGCCCCTGACCAGCGGATCGGAGTCGTCGAGCAGCGGCGCCAGCGGCTCCGGCGCGGGGTTCCGCACGGCCGCGAGCCCACGGGCCACCGCGACCCGGACCTCCCGCGCCGGGTCCGCCGCGGCCCGCGCGAGCTCCCCGACCGCGTCCACCGACACCAGGGCCCGCACGGCCTGGACGCGCACCTCCACGGCGGCGTCGGCGAGCGCGTCCGCGTACAGCCCGGCGTCCCCGAGCCGCAGCGCCCGCAGGACGTCGAGCGCGGCCGCCCGCACGGCCGGATCGGGCACGTCCAGGGCCTCCCGGAGGCCCTCCGCGAGTTCCGGTCCGGCGGGCAGCACCTCGACCAGCTCCCGCAGCGCCGCGGCGGCCGCCGCCCGGACCGGAGCCGCCTCGTCCCGCAGCCGGGCGGCGAGCACCGGACCGGTCCCGGCCGGCGCGGTCTCCCCGAGCGCGGTGACCGCGGCGGCCCGCACCGCCGGATCGGCGTCGGACAGGTACGGCCCGAACGCCTCCAGATCGGGGGAGTCCTCGACGAGCGAGAGCAGCCGCAGCAGCCGGGGGTGGGGCGGCGCGGGCGCGCCGGCCGCGTCCGGTGCCTCGGCGGCGGACGGACGCGAAGCCGGCGCCGCCGGGGCGGCGTCCCGGGCCCCGGCCGTGGCCACCGGCACGAGATCCACCTCGCCGAGGAGCCGCTCGGGGCCACCGGGCGGCGAGAACTCCGGCACCGGCACGACGTACGGCTCCACCGGCCGGGCCGTGAACTCCATCGCCCCGGAAGGGGACTTGCGCAGGTCCAGGTGGTGCAGCCAGCCCGTGTCGTCCCGCTCTGGATGGTCGAGCCGCTCGTGGTAGAGGCCCCACCGCGACTCGGTCCGGGCCAGCGAGGCCCGCGCCGCCATCTCGGCGCAGTCCCGGATGAACGACACCTCCGCGCACCGCATCAGCTCGTGCGCCGTCCGCGCGCCCATCCCGGCGATCTCCGTCGCCATCCGGTCGAAGGCCTCCACGGCCAGGGAGAGCTTCGCCCCCGTCTTCGGCGGCGCCACGTAGTCGTTGACGAACCGGCGCAGCTTGTACTCGACCTGCGGCTGCGGCGGACCGTCGGGGTTCCGCAGCGGCCGGTAGACGAGCTCGTGGGCGGCCGCGAGCTGCTCCCGGTCCAACTCGCCCTCGTACGCCCGGTACCGGGAGGCGTCCTCGCCCGCCAGGTCGCCGAAGACGAAAGCCCCGATCATGTAGTTGTGCGGTACGGAGGCCAGGTCCCCGGCCGCGTACAGCCGGGGCACGGTCGTGCGGGCACGATCGTCCACCCGCACCCCGGAGGCCGAGTGCCCGCCGCACAGGCCGATCTCCGAGATGTGCATCTCGATGTCGTGGGTCCGGTAGTCGTGCCCCCGGTTCTCGTGGAAGGTGCCCCGGGTGGGCCGCTCCGTGGTGTGCAGGATCGACTCCACGGCGCCGATGGTCTCCTCGGGGAGATGGCTCAGCTTCAGGTACACCGGCCCCCGGTCCGAGGCGAGTTCGGCCGCGAACTCGGCCATCATCTGCCCCGACCAGTAGTCCGACTCGACGAACCGCTCGCCGTGCCGGTTCACCTGGTACCCGCCGAAGGGATTGGCGACGTAGGCGCAGGCCGGCCCGTTGTAGTCCTTGATCAGCGGGTTGATCTGGAAGCACTCGATCCCGGTGAGCGCCGCGCCCGCGTGGTACGCCATGGCGTAGCCGTCACCGGCGTTCGTCGGGTTCTCGTACGTCCCGTACAGGTACCCCGAGGCGGGCAGGCCGAGCCGCCCGCAGGGGCCGGTGGCCAGGATCACGGCCCCCGCGCGGACGATCACGAACTCCCCGGTGCGGGTGTGGAACCCGGCCGCGCCGACGGCCCGCCCGTCGTCCGGGTGGGTGAGCACCCGGACCGGCATGACCCGGTTCTCGATCCGGATCCGCTCCCGCATCTCGCGCCGCCGCAGCTGCCGGTAGAGGACCTTCTTCACGTCCTTGCCCTCGGGCATCGGCAGCACGTATGAGCCGGACCGGTGCACCTGCCGGACCGCGTACTCCCCGTGCTCGTCCTTCTCGAACTTCACCCCGTACGACTCCAGGCGCCGGACCATCGCGAAGCCGCGGGTCGCCGTCTGGCGGACGGTGGACTGGTCGACGAGGCCGTCGTTCGCCCGGGTGATCTCGGCGACGTAGTCGTCGGGTTCGGCCCGGCCGGGCACGACGGCGTTGTTGACGCCGTCCATGCCCATGGCCAGGGCGCCGGAGTGACGGACGTGCGCCTTCTCCAGGAGCAGGACGTCCGCCCCGCGCTCGGCGGCGGTCAGCGCCGCCATCGTGCCGGCGGTGCCGCCGCCGATCACGAGCACGTCGCAGGAGAGCTCGGTCGCGTCGGCGAGATCGGGGACGGTCAGGGGGATGTCCACGGGGGGCCTTTCGGAGGGTTGTCAGAGGGAGTCGAGGACGCGACGGCGCAGCGCCGCCGTGACGGGCGCGTCCCGGGCGTCCCGCGAGCGCGGGTGCGGCACGTCCAGGACCTCGCCGGACCCGAAGAGGAGGACCCGGTCGCCGAGGTGGAGGGCCTCGTCCACGTCGTGGGTGACGAAGACGACGGTCGCGCCGGTGCCGCGCAGGATCTCCACGAGCAGGTCCTGCATCCCGGCGCGGGTCGTCGCGTCGAGCGCGCCGAACGGCTCGTCCATCAGGACCGCGCGGGGCCGCCCGGCCAGCGCCCGGGCCAGCTGGACGCGCTGCCGCTGCCCGCCGGACAGCCGGCCCGGCAGCCGGTGCGCGTGCCCGGCGAGTCCGACCCGCTCCAGCCACTCCTCGGCCGAGCGGCGCCGCTCGGCGCGCGGGACGCGGCGGATCGCGAGCGGCAGCTCCACATTGGCCCGGACCGACCGCCAGGGCAGCAGGGCGTCGTGCTGGAAGACGAAGGCGCGGTCGGCGCCGGGCCGCCGGACCGGCTCCCCGTCCTGGGTGACCCGCCCCTCCAGCGGGGGCAGCAGCCCGGCGAGCGTCCGCAGCAGGGTCGTCTTCCCGCAGCCGGAGGGGCCGACCACGGTGAGGAGCTCACCGGGCGCGATCCGCAGCCCGAGGGGGCCGGACACGGCGGCACCGCCCGGGTGACCGAGCCGGACGCCGTGCAGGGCGAGTTCCGCGCCGGTCGGCACGGCGGTGACGGGCGGGCTCACGGTGGTCATGTGACCGGCTCCTTGTCGGGTACGGGCGGGGCGACGGAGGCACGGGCGGCGGCGGAGCCCGCCGGGGCGTCGGGGGCGGGGCCGGCGAGGGCCCCGGGACCCGCGGGCCGCTCCGAGACCGTCGGGTCCGTCGGGTCCGTCGGGTCCGTCGGGTCCGGCGGGTCCGCTGGGACTGCCGGGGTCGTCGTGTCCGTCGTGTCTGCGCGGTGCGCGGGCCCCGCCGTGTCCGCCGTGTCCGTGCGGTGCGCGGGCGCCGGCGCGGAGCCCGCCGGACGGGCCGAACGGTCCGGGCCGGCCGTGCCGCCCTCCGCGGCGCTCGGCAGCCAGGCGGTGACCCGGCGGCCGAGGGCCTCGACCGCCGTGGAGGTGAGCCGGCCCAGGACGCCGATGGTGGCCATGCCGACGAAGACGCCCGGGTAGTCGACGACCGTGTAGTCCTGCCAGGTGCGGTAGCCCACCCCGTACTCGCCGGAGATCATCTCCGCCGAGATCACACAGATCCACGCGACCCCGATGCCCACCGAGAGACCGCCGAAGACACCCGGCAGGGCGCCCGGCAGGACCACCGAGAACAGCACCCGGAACCGGCCGCCGCCCAGGGTGAGCACGGCCTCCTCCCACGCCGGGTCCAGGGCCCGCACCGCGTGCCGGGTCGACACGAGGACGGGGAAGAACGCGGCGGCGCAGGTGATGAAGACGATGCCCTGCTCGTTGGTGGGCAGCAGCAGGATCGCCACCGGCACCAGGGCGATGGCCGGCACCGGCCGCACCACCTCCACCAGCGGGTCCAGGACGTCCGCGGCCCACCGCGACCGGGCGACGGCCGTCCCGGCGGCCACCCCGAGGACGGCCGCGAGCAGGAAGCCCAGCGCGATCCGGCGCAGACTGTGGCCGAGGTCCTGCCAGTACGCCTCGGTCCCGATCCGGTCGGCGAGCGCGGAGGCCACCTCGACGACCGTGGGGAACTGCTCGAACCGCAGCCACAGGTTGACGTCCAGGGAGGTCAGCAACTGCCAGACGCCGAGCGCCGCGAGCGGCGAGGCGATCCGGACCAGACGGCGGCCCCAGCTCATGACGCGAGCCTCACGGCGTCCGCGTACCCGACGATCCGGGAGCCGGCGTGTGCCGCGACGTACCGCTCCGCGCCCTCCCGGGTCACGAAGGCGCGCCACTGCCCGCCGCCCTGGACCCACACCGCGCGGTCCGCGAACCAGAGCGTCCCGGTCACCGCGTCCGGCACGTACGCGGCCCGGACCGCCGCGCCCTTGACGGCCTTGAGGAGCGCCCCGGGGCTGTCGAAGGTACGGGTCGACTCCTGCCCCTTCAGCCAGAGCTCGGACCTGGCGGCACCCGCCTTCGGATACGAGGCCCCCGGGACCGCCCGTCGCAGCGGGGCCGCGTCGACGAAGGCGTCCACGTCGACGTCCTTCACCAGACCGGCCTCCGCCAGGACCGGCACGTCCTCCTTGAGCGCGGCGACCAGCTCGGGGCGGAGCGCCGGGTCGAAGGTGGCGATGCCCTGGGCGCCGTTGTAGAGGTAGACCACCTCGGCGGGCAGCCCCGTCTCCTTCGCGACCGACTCGGCCGACGCCACCGGACGGCGGCGCAGCTCGTCCGTGGCCCGCCGCTGCGCGCGCAGGAACGCGTCGAGGACCTCCGGCCGCCGCTTGGCGAACCGCTCGCGGACGGTGACCCCGTGGAAGGTCGGCAGGTTCAGCTCGGCCCCGTCGTACAGCGCCGTCGCCCGGCCCTGGAAGGCGAGCAGACCGGGCCAGGCGACGAACTGGGAGAGGGCGTCGGCGGTGCCCGCCGACAGGGCCGAAGCACCCACGCTCGGTTGTTGGTTGACCTTGTCGACGTCCTTCGCCGGATCGAGCCCGGCCCTCCGCAGGGCCCGGACGAGCGTGCCGTCGGCGGCCGAACCGACGCTCGTGGACACCTTGCGGCCCTTGAGGTCCTTCAGCGTCCGCAGCGGCGAACCGGGAGCGGTGACAACGGTGTTGAGGCCGCCGCGCAGGTTGTACCCGGTCACCGCGACGAGCCGCGTCGGCTCCTTGAGCTGCTTGCCGCGCGCCGCGTTGATCAGCAGCGGGAAGTCGCCCATCGAGCCGATGTCGATCTTCCCCGCCGTCATCTGGGCGGTGATCGGGGCGCCGGTCGCGTAGTCCTGCCAGACGACCCGGTAGGTGACGCCGTCCTTCTTCCCGCGCGACGCGAGCTCCTCCTCGAAGTAGCCCAGGGAGCGCAGCAGTGTGCCGGCGGTGACGGTGTTGATGGTCTTCGACTGGTAGCCGACGGTCACCGTGACCGTCTTCCCGTCCGCCGCGTCGTCGGTCCCGCCGCCGCAGGCGGTGGCGAGCGGAACGAGCAGGGCGACCGGAAGGGTCAGGGCAAGTCTTGTCGTGCGCATGGGAGTTCGGCCTTTCACCGGAGCAGGTAGGGCATGTTGACGGTCACCGCGCCGGTGGGACAGCGGGCCGCGCACGGGCCGCAGTACCAGCACTCGTCCACGTGCATGTAGGCCTTGCCGTCCTCCTCGCGGATCGCGAGCGAGTCGAGCGGACACATGTCGACGCACAGGGTGCAGCCGTCGATGCACTTCGACTCGTCGATGGTGACGGGCACGTCACCGCGCTGGGGGACCACAGGCATGGCTGTCTCCGGAAAAGGGGTGTACGGGGAAGCGGGGGAGGTCAGAGGGAGCGGCGGAGCACGCCGCTCATGGTGATGCGGTCGCCGCGGAAGCGGATGAACTCCAGGTCCACCGGCCGCCCGTCGGGCAGACGGGTCAGCCGCTCCAGCATCAGGACGGCGGCACCGCGCGGCGCCTGGAGGACGGCGGCGGAGTGCGCGTCGGCGTTGACGGCCTCCAGGGTGATCTCGGCGTGCCCGAGCGGCCCGCCGGTCAACTGCTCCAGGAGCCGGAACACGTCCGTGTTCTCCAGGTCGCAGCCGAGGAGTTCGCCCCCGATGTCCATCGGGAGGTACGACAGGTCGAGCGAGAGCGGCAGTCCGTTCAGCCGGCGCAGCCGCTCGACGCAGAGCACGTCCGTGTGCTCGGGCAGGCCCAGCCGGTGCGCCACCGGCCCCGGGGCCCCGACCGGGCCCATGGTCCGGATCTCGTTGGTGACCCTGCCGTGCTCGTGCAGGGTCTCCGCGAGGCCCTGGAGCCGGTCGAGACCGTGCGGGTACTTCTCGCAGACCACCACCGTCCCGACCCCCGGCTGCCGGTCGACCAGTTGCTCGCCGCGCAGCAGGTCGAGCGCCTGCCGGACGGTGTTGCGACTGGTTCGGTAGTCGGCCGCGATGGCGTCCTCCAGGGGGAGGACGCCGCCGGGGAAGCCGCCCGCGAGGATCTGGTGGCGCAGCAGGTCGGCGAGCTGCCGCGCCTGGTCCGCGCGCAGCCGCCGACGGCGGGCGGCGGCGACGGGGCGGGCGGCGGGAGCGGGTTCGGCGGGCATGGCAGGGAACGTAGCGGCGGACCGGCCCCGATGGTGTTGCCGCAGTATTGCGCCACCTG
The DNA here is from genome assembly GCF_044544765.1 of Streptomyces sp. NPDC053513. Classification (NCBI taxonomy): domain Bacteria; kingdom Bacillati; phylum Actinomycetota; class Actinomycetes; order Kitasatosporales; family Streptomycetaceae; genus Streptomyces; species Streptomyces sp. NPDC053513. Next base: position 565,560 of record NZ_JBITXP010000001.1, on the reverse strand, counting down.
ACACCCCCTCCGTACCTCTCTGACCTGCGGCGACGGAAGGGAGGCGGCGAGATCCGCCACCCCGGCGCCCAGCACGTGGACGGCGGGCTGCCCACCATGTGGGAGGGATCAGGCGGCCGGCCCGTGGACCTGGCCGCGGAGGGCCGTCGAGAGGTGGTGGTGCAGCATGCCGAGGACCGGCTGGTCCGGGGCGAACAGGCCGGCGGCCAGCTTCCAGTACCGGGGGAGCACCGGGCCGTCGTCCAGGGCGAGCAGCCCGACGAGCCGGCGCCGGAAGTCCGGCGTGTCCGCCTCCCCGCGCGCCCGGGCGTAGGCGGAGACGAAACAGTCCAGGGCCCCGCCGTCCTGCGGCGCCCGCCCGGCCCGCACCTCGGCGGAGGCGATCCCGTACGCCTCGGCGAGGCCCTCGTAGAGCACCGCCGGCCGGTACTCGCCGTCCGGGAGCGGCGGCGCGGGCCGGAACTCCGGCCGTTCGAGGCGCGGGTCGGTGACGAGCGCGTGCAGCCGCGCGAACGCCAGCACCTGCTCGGGACCCGGTTCCTCCGGCGGCTGCGGTACCACCGCGTCGAGGACCGTGGCCACCACCCGCCCCGGCAGCCGCACCGGCAGGGCCCGCCGCCAGAACCGGACCAGGGCGTCCGTGTCCGGAGGGGCGGGCAGCGCGCCGAGCAGCCGCAGCCGCTCCGTCCGCTCCCCGGCGGCGCACTCCTGGAGCAGCCGCAGGGAGGCCTCCTTCCAGCGCAGCGCCACCAGCTGGGAACCCACGTCCCGCAACCGCCCCGCGACGGCCTCCTCCAGCACGTCGTCGGGCCCCTCGTCCCTGAGCACCCGCTCCACCTCGGGCACCGGCAGGTCGAGGGCGCGCAGCGACCGGATGAACCGCAGCCGGTCGAGAGCCTCGGCCCCGTACCTGCGGTGCCCGCCGGAACTGCGGGCCGCCTCGGGCAGCAGACCGCGATCGGAGTAGAACCGCACGGTCTTGACGGTGACACCCGCCCGCGCGGCCAGCTCGCCGATGCTCCACAGACCGTCGGACGACACGGGACGAACCTCCTCCAGCCCGATCCGATGATCTCCGGGCCCGTCCATTCTGCCGTGCGACCGGCGGACTTGAATCTCCCGCAGGGGGAGTTCCTAACGTGACCGCGAGACATCCCCGAGGAGTGACGAGGAGACGGTCATGACGGCGTTCGTGCTGGTGTCGGACACCTTCACCGGTGGCTGGGTGTGGGAGGAGACCGCCGCCCGGCTGCGGCGGGCGGGGGCGGAGGCGTACCCGGTGACCCTGACCGGGACGGGGGACCGCCGCGCCGGGGCCGGTCCCGACACCGGCCTGGAGACCCACGTCGAGGAGCTCGTCCGGCTGCTCGACGGGATCACGGCCGACGAGGTGGTCCTCGTCGGCCACGGCTACGGCCTGCACCCGGTGTTCGGCGCCGCCGACCGGCGGGCCGGACGCGTCGCCCGGATCGTCTCCGTGGACACGGGACCCCCGCGGGCCGGCGAGCCCGCCGTGCGTTCCGTACCCGACCCCGAGGTCCGGGAACTGCTCGCCGGGCGGCCCGAGGCGGCGGTCCCGCCGCCCGCCCCGGGCACCTGGTCGCGGTGGGGCAGCGTCGAGGGGATCCCCGCCGACGCCCTCGCGCGCCTGGAGCGCGAGGCCGCGCCCCAGCCGGGCCGCACGCTCACCGAGCCGCTCCGCCTGACCGGCGCCACGGACACCCTGCCGACCACCGGCGTCCTGTGCACCGCGAACGGACAGAGCATCGCCCTGGTCGAGATGGCGGTGGCCTCCGGGCCGCCCCAGTTCCGGGTGCTGACCGAGGACCGGTTCCGCTTCCTCGAACTCGCCACCGGCCACTGGCCGATGCTCTCCGCGCCCGGGGAACTGGCCGAGGCGCTGCTCCGCGCGGCCGCCGGCGAGGGCCACCGGGTGACGGCGCCCGAGAACGGCCACGAACTGCCGTCCCACCTCCTGCCCTTCCTCGTCGACGTGCCCGAGCGGCCGCGCGAGCGCCTCGGACGGGCCGACCTCCACCTCCCGGACGCCGAAGGGCCCCGGCCGGCGGTCGTCTTCGTCCACGGCGGGCCCATCGAACCCGACCGGCGGCCCACCCCGCGGGACACGCCGTGCTTCCTGGGATACGGCCGCTACGCGGCGGGCGCGGGCGTCGTCGGCGTCACGGTGGACCTCCGGCTGCACGGCCTCGTCGACTACCCGCTGGCCGCCCAGGACCTCGCCGACGCCGTCGAGCGGGTCCGCGCCGATCCGCGCGTCGACGGGGACCGGATCGCGCTCTGGTTCTTCTCCACCGGCGGGCTCCTCGCGGCGGACTGGCTGGCCGCGCCCCCGCCGTGGCTGCGGTGCGTGGCGGCGAACTACCCCGCCCTGGCGCCGCTGCCCGGCTGGGAGACGGTGGAGTCCCGCTTCCGACCGGTGGACACCGTGGGCACGGCGGACGGGCCGCCGGTCGTCCTGACCCGCGCAGGCCTGGAGCACGAGGTCCTCGCGGCGACCGTCGAGGAGTTCCTCGCCGCCGCCGAGAAGCGCGGGGCCGACGTCGAGGTCATCGACGCGCCGCACGCCCACCACGCCTTCGAACTCGTCGATCCCACCGACGAGTCCCGGGCGGTCCTGGAGCGCTCGATGCGCGCGGTCCTCGCCCGGCTGGAGGACTGACCGGCGCGCGCCCGGGAGGCGGCCCGGTCGCGCCCGACCCCGGGGTGCCCGAGTCCGGTCCGGCGGACGGGGCGGTCGTGGCGGCGGGCCCGCACAGGGGACGGGCCCGCCGCCGCGTCCCGCCCGTCACCGCCCCGCGGGCCGCCGGCCGCGGCGGGGGACGGAGTCGAGCAGGAGCCGGGTGTACGGGTGTTCCGGCGCGTCGAGGACGCGCGCGACCGGGCCCGTCTCCACGACCCGGCCGGACCTCAGCACCAGGACCTCGTCCGCGACGTGCCGGACCACGGCCAGGTCGTGGGTGACGAACAGATAGCCGATGCCCGACTCGCGGCGGATCGCGCCGAGGAGTTCGAGGATCTGCGCCTGGATCGACACGTCGAGCGCGGCGACCGCCTCGTCGAGGACGAGGACCCGGGGCTCCACGGCGAGGGCGCGCGCGATCGCCACGCGCTGGCGCTGCCCGCCGGAGAGGCCCCGGGGGAGGGCCGAGGCCTCGCGCGCCCCGAGCCCCACCTGGTCGAGGAGCTCGGAGACCCGCGCCCGGCGCCCGTCCCGGTCGAGGCCGGTGTGGAGGCGCAGGACCTCGTCCAGGCAGCCCGCGACGGTCACCCGGGGATCGAGCGAGAGGTAAGGATCCTGGAAGACCATCTGGATCTCCCGGGCCCTGGCGAGCCGTTCGGCCCGGCCCCGGGCCCGCGTGGAGCGGTCCCGGCCGTCGAGGCGGACCGTGCCGCCGTCCGGGCGCTCCAGACCCACGAGCATCCGGACCGTGGTCGTCTTGCCGCTGCCGGACTCCCCGACGAGGGCGAGGCAGGAGCCGGGCGTGAGCGCGAAGGACACGCCGTCGACGGCCGTGTGGTCCCCGTACCGCTTGCGCAGTCCGTCGACGACGAGACCCTCCTTGAGCGCGACGGTCACAGCGTGATCCCTTCTTCGGCGCGGTGGCAGGCGGCGAGCCCGTCCCCGTGGCGTACGAGCGCGGGCGTCTCCTCGGCGCAGCGCGGCACCGCGTGGGCGCAGCGCGCGGCGAAGGAGCAGCCGGGCGGCGCCTCCGCGAGGGAGACGGGGCGGCCCGGGATGGGCCGGGGGGCCGGCGCGCCCGGCTCGATGCGCGGGGTGCAGGCCAGCAGGCCCGCCGTGTACGGGTGGCGCGGCGCGTCGAACAGCTCGTCCGTGGACCGGGTCTCCACGATCCGGCCCGCGTACATGACGTACACCCGGTCGCAGACGGCGGCGGCCAGTTCGAGGTCGTGGGTGACGAACAGCATCCCGGTGCCCCGCTCGGCCCGCAGCCGGGCCAGGATCGAGACGATCTCGGCCTGGGTGGTGACGTCGAGCGCCGTCGTCGGCTCGTCGGCGACGAGGAGGGCCGGCTCGCTCGCGAGGGCCGCCGCGATGACGACCCGCTGGAGCATGCCGCCGGAGAACTGGTGCGGACGGCGGCGCAGGGCGCCGCGCGGGTCGCGGATGCCGACCGCGTCGAGGAGTTCCTCGGCGCGGGCGGTCGCCTCGGCGGCGGGCGTCCCGGCCGCGCGCAGCCCCTCCGTGAGGAAGTCGCCCACCCGCCGCAGCGGGTTGACGGAGGCGCGCGGGTCCTGGAAGACCATGGAGACCCGCCGGGCGCGCAGCGCGGTCAGTTCCGCGCGGTCCATCGCGAGGACGTCCCGCCCCGAGACCCGGACCTGCCCTTCGGTGCGGGCGCCGGCGGGCAGCAGTCCGAGGACGCTGCGGCAGGCCACGGACTTGCCGGAGCCGGACTCGCCGACCAGGCCGACCGTCTCCCCGGGCCGCACGCTCAGGCTCACCCCGTCCAGGATCGGCCGGGCGGCCCGGTCGTCGGCCAGGCGGACGCCGAGGCCCTCGATCTCCAGGACCGGGGAAGGCGTGGCCGTCTTCATCGCGTTCACCGCTCCCGCTTCGCGATCCGGTCGGCGAGCCCCTCGCCGACGATGCCGAACGCCACCACGGCGAGCACGATGCACGCGGAGGGCGCGAGGGCCGGCAGCATCGCCCCCTGCAGGACGGCCGCCTGCCCCTCGTTGATCATGGCGCCCCAGTCGGCGGCCGGCGGCTGCACGCCGAAGCCGAGGAAGGACAGCGCCGCCAGGTCCATCAGCGCGTACCCGAAGTTCATCGCGGACTGCGCGAAGACCGTCGGCGCGATGTTGGGCAGCAGATGGCGCACGCAGACCGTCCAGCCGGACCAGCCCTGCACCCGGTACGCCTCGATGTACGGCCGGGCCTTCTCCTGACGCGCGATGCCCCGCACCAGCCGGCCCACGTACGGGGTGTAGGCGACGGACATGGCGATCACGGGCGCGGTGAGTCCCGAGCCGACGACCGACACCAGCAGGATCGCGAGCAGCAGGCCGGGGATCGCGAAGACGAGGTCCATGGAGCGGGAGAGCAGCGTGTCCACCCAGCCGCCGCGCCAGGCCGCCACCACGCCGAGGAGGGTGCCGAGCAGCGTGGAGACGGTGACGACGAGCAGCGGCCCGAGCAGCCCGGTGCGGGCGCCGACCAGCAGCCGGGACAGGATGTCCCGGCCCGACTGGTCGGTGCCGAGCAGGTGGTCGCCGGTGGTGCCGACGAGACTCGCCGACAGGTCGAGCGCCTCGGGGTCGTACGGGGTGAGGAGCGGCGCCAGCAGGGCGACCAGGACGAGTGCGGCGAGCACCGCGACCGAGACCGCGAACAGCGGCCCCCGGCCGAAGAGGCGCAGGGCGCGTGACCCGGGTCTGCGGTACGGCAGCGCGGAGGTGGTGGAGGTCATGAGGAGCCTTCCCCGAGGGAGAGACGGGGGTCGATGAGCGGGGCGAGCAGGTCGACGACGAGGTTGACGAGGACGAAGGCCGCGACGCTGAGCAGCGTGATCGCCTGCACGACCGCGAAGTCCTTCGCGGTGACGGACTGCACGAGCAGCGAGCCGAGGCCGGGGACGTCGAAGGCGGTCTCGACGATCGAGGTGCTGATGAGGAGGCCGGCGAGCATCGTGCCGCCGACGGTGACGACGGGCCCGAGCGCGTTCCGCAGCACGTGCCGGCGGACCACGGACCGGCCCGCGACGCCCCGGGCGCGCGCCACCTCGACGTGCTCGCGCCCCAGTTCGTCGAGCATCGCCGAGCGGGTCACCCGGGCGAGGAGCCCCGCGAAGGACAGCGCCAGGGCGAGGGCCGGCAGCGTCAGCTGGTACAGCCGCTCGGAGAGGTCCGCCGGGGCGCCGCCGCCCGGCCCCGGGAACCAGCCGAGCCGCACGGAGAAGAGCGAGACGAGCGCGATGGCCGTCACGAACGAGGGCGTGGCGGTGGCGACTCCGGTGCCGATGAGCACCAACCGGTCCGGCAGGCCGGGGCGCAGGGCGGCGAGGACGCCGGCGGCCACCCCGAGCACCGCCACGAGCACGGCGGCACAGCCGACGAGCAGGGCGGTGCCGGTGAGGCGCGAGCCGATCAGCGAGGCCACGTCCTGGTGGTACTGGGAGGAGCGGCCGAAGTCGCCGGTCAGCACGGAGCCGAGCCACTTCGCGTACTGGGTGACCAGCGGGTCGTCGAGGTGGTGCTCCGCCCGCAGGGCCGCCACGGCCGAGGGGGTCGCGGGGCGGCCGTGCAGCAGGAACGACACCGGGTCGCCGGGGGCCAGGTGGACGGAGCCGAAGACCACGAGGGAGGTCGTGAACAGCACCGCCACCAGGCCGAGGAGCCGTCCGACGAGGTAGCGCGTCATCGCTTCGGGGCCCCGATCGTCGCGGCCCACGGGAAGTAGAGCTGGGCGATGCCGGTCGGGGCGCCGGTGATCCGCTTGCCGAGGAAGACCGAGTAGGGCGCCTCGTACACGGGGATGACGGGCAGCTCGTCCAGGGCGATCTTCTGGAGCCTGGCGGTGAGCTCGGCGCGCTTGGCCGGGTCCGGCTCGGAGTTCGCCCGGTCGAAGGCGACGTCGAACTCGGCGTTCGACCAGCGGCCGTAGTTCCCGAAGTCGCCGGTGCGCAGGTACTGGTAGAACTCCAGCGGGTCGGGCGTGTTGTCGTAGCCGTTGGTGATGACGAGGTCGAGGCCCTCGCGCGCGTCCGGGTCGACGAAGATGCTGCTGTACGCGTCGGGCGAGACCGGCTTCAGGACGACGTCGAGCCCGATCTGGCGGCCCGCGGCCTGGACGGCGTTGGCGACGACGCTGATCTCGGGCGCCAGGGTGCTGGTGACGAGGGTGACCCTGCGGCCGCTCGCGTGGGCCTCCTGGACGAGCTTCTTCGCCGCCTCGACGTCGTACACGGGCTCGGGCAGCGTGTCGTAGAGCTCCGCCGTCCTCTCCGGGGCCAGCGCCCAGGCGCCGCGCGCGGCGGGGGCCTTGGCGGGGACGCCGACGCCGCCGGCCGCGGCCTTGACGATGTTCTTCCGGTCGAGGGCCATCGACAGGGCCCTGCGGACCTTGAGGTTGCCGAGCGCGCCGTGGAAGTCGAGGACCGCGAGGTTCGCGGCGGCGGTGTTCGGGCCGAAGAGCAGCGTGCCCTTGTTGCTCCCCCGCAGCTGGCTGAAGGAGGAGGACGGGACCATGTAGCCGCCGTCGGCCGTGCCGGAGAGGAAGGCGTTGGAGCGGGCCGCGGCGTCCTCGACGAAGGTGAACCGCACCTTCTCGGACTTGGGGGAGAGTGTCTTGTCCCAGTAGGCGGGGTTCTTCCTGAGGGTGATGCTGTCGCCCTGGGCCCAGCGGTCGAGGGCGTACGGGCCGGTGCAGTTCAGCTTCCCCGCGGGGGTGCCGTAGTCCTTGCCCTCCTTCGCGAGGGAGGCGGCGCTGACGACGGTGCCGGGGGAGGCGGCCATCAGTTCGTGGAAGAGGACGTCGGCCTTGCCGAGGCGGATGGTCACCTCCAGGGGGCCGGTCTTCTCGACGGAGTCGACCGTCTTGAAGGAGGAGCCCCAGGGCGATCCGGTCTTCGGGTCCATCTGGCGCTTGAGGGAGGCGACGACGTCGTCGGCGGTCATGGTGGTGCCGTCGTGGAACTTCACCCCGGGGCGCAGGGTGTAGACGAGGGTGCGCGGGTCGGGCCGCGACCACTTCACGGCGAGACCGGGGACGATCTTCATGTCGGGGGTGACCCGCAGCAGCTGCTCGCAGACGTTGGCGAGGACGGTGTTCGGCGGGTAGTCGTACGCGAGGGCGTAGTCGAGCGTGTACGGCTCGGCGTACAGGGACCAGGTGAAGGAGTCCAGCGGGCCCTGCGCGGGCGGTGAGGTGGGGTCGGCCTTGAAGGTCGTGCCGCCGCCGGCCGCGGGCGGGTTCGTGGCGCCGGAACAGGCGCCGGTGGTGGCCGCGAGTGCGGCGGTACAGACGAGAAGCGCGATGGCTCTGGGCATGCGCATGGGACCCACCCCTTTACGGGTGTAGTGACGGGCTCGGGGGGATGGGGCGAGTATTGGTGCGGGAACGTTCCCGCACAAGACCCGCACCCGACTTTGCGGGAACGGTTTTGCAGAGGTCGCGAGGGTGGCAGCATCACCCCCATGACCGAAGCTTCACGGCACGGCGGGCAGCCCTCGCCGCCCACCCCGCGCGTCCGCCTCGTCGACGTGGCCCGCGAGGCGGGCCTGTCCAAGACGACCGTCTCGGCGGCGCTCAACGGCACCGGCAGACTCTCCCCCGAGGTACGGGAGAGGGCCCGCGAGACCGCGCGCAGAATGGGCTACCGGCCCAACGCCACCGCGCGCCATCTGCGCGCGGGACGGGCCAGGCTGATCGGATACGTGGTCGGCGAGTTCGCCGCCACTCCCTGGACCTTTCTCGAGTCGCCGTACTTCGCCCGGCTGACCGGCGCCACCGCGGCCACCGCGCTGCGCCGCGGCTACGCCGTGGTGCTGCTGCCCGCCGGCTCCCTGCAGAGCGAGTGGGCCGACCTGTCCCTCGACGCGGTGGTCGTCGCCGACCCCGTCGCCGACGACCCGGTCGTCGAGGGCCTGCTCGCCGCCGGCGTCCCCGTCTTCACGGACCGCTCCGTCGAGGGGACGCCGGGCGCCTACTGGGTGGACGTCGACGCGGGCGGCGCCGTCCGCGAGGCCCTCGACCACCTCCGGGAGCAGGGGGCCCGGCGGCCCGTCCTCGTCGTGCCGGACAGCACCACCCGCTTCCACACCGAGGTGTTCGCCGCCCACCGGGAGTGGTGCGCCGCCCACGGCCTGCCGGAACGGACCGTACGCGTCGAGGAGGCCGGCAACGGGCCGGTGGTGCGCGGCGTCGAGACCGCCCTGACCGCCGACGGGCCGGAGCGTCCCGACGCCCTCCTGGTCGTGGCCGAGGCGAGCCCGCCCCTCGTCCTGGAGGCGGCGCGCCGCCACGGCTACGAGGTCCCGGACGACCTGCTGGTCGTCCTGGTGAGCGAGGACGCCACGGCCCTCCACACCGACCCGCCGGTCACCACCCTGAGCCTGCGGCCCGAGGCGGTCGCGGAGGCCGGCGTCGAGCACCTCGTCGCGGTCCTGGAGCACGGCCGCCGGGAGCCCGCGGGGACGCTCGTACCGACGCGCCTCGACGTCCGGGCGTCGTCGGTGCGGCCGCGGGCGTAGACGCGGTCAGAGGGAGTGCACCAACCGCCCGCCGACGTACGTCCGCTCCACCCGGGCCTCGGCGATCTCCTCCGGCGGGCCGGTGAGGACGTCCCGGTCCAGGACGACCAGGTCGGCGAGGTGGCCGGGGCGCAGGCTGCCGGTGTCGTCGAGACGGTTCACGTGCGCGGTGCCCGCCGTGTAGGCGGCGAGCGCCGTGGGGAGGTCGAGGCGCTGCTCGGCGTAGAAGACCCGGTCGTCGGTGGCCTCGGGGTCGCGGCGGTTGACGGCGACGTGGATGCCCGCGATCGGGTCCGGGCTGCTGACCGGCCAGTCGCTGCCGGCGGCGAGGGTGGCCCCGGCCCGCACCAGATCTCCGAACGGGTACTGCCAGGCGGCGCGTTCGGGGCCCAGGAACGGGATGGTCAGCTCGTCCATCTGCGGCTCGTGCGCGGCCCACAGCGGCTGGATGTTGGCGATGGCGCCGAGCGCCGCGAAGCGGGGCAGGTCGTCGGGGTGGACGACCTGGAGGTGCGCGAGGTGGTGCCGGTTGCCGCGCCGCCCGTTCGCGGTGATCGCGGCCTCCAGCGCGTCCAGGGCCTCGCGGACGGCCCGGTCGCCCAGGGCGTGGAAGTGGACCTGGAAGTCGAGGGCGTCGAGCTCGGTCACGTACCCGCGCAGCGCCCCGGGGTCGACGAAGCTCAGCCCGCTGTTGGCGGTGGCGCAGCCGCAGCCGTCCAGGTACGGGGCGGTCATGGCGGCGGTGAAGTTCTCCGCGATGCCGTCCTGCATGATCTTCACCGAGCCGGCCCGGAACCGGCCGAGGGTGAACTTCTCGCGGCGGGCGACCAGTTCGGGGATCTGCTCGGAGCCCCGCTCCCGGTCCCACCAGAGCGCCCCGGTCACCCGGGCGGTCAGCGAGCCGTCGCCGGCGGCCGTCAGATACGCCTCCGAGGGGTCGGCCATGCCGCCGAAGGAGCCGAGCAGCGCGTCCTGCCAGGCCGTGATGCCCAGCGAGTGCAGCAGTTTCTGGGCGCGCAGCAGTCCGGCGAGCCGGTCCTCGGCGGTGGCTTCCGGCACCAGCCGGCCGACCAGGCCGATCGCGCCCTCCTGGAGCATGCCGCTGGGGGAGCCGTCCGCCTCCCGCTCGATCCGGCCGTCGGCCGGATCGGGAGTGGCGGCGGTGAGCCCGGCCAGCTCGAGGGCGCGGGAGTTGACCCAGGCGCCGTGGTGGTCCCGGTTCGACAGCAGGACCGGCCGGTCGGGGACGACGGAGTCGAGCAGCTGCCGGGTGGGCAGGCCGCCCTCGAAGCTCTCCATCGACCAGCCGCCGCCGGTGATCCAGGCGCGCTCCGGGTGGGCGTCCGCGTACTCCCGGATCCGCTCCAGGTAGTCGGCGACGCCCACCGTGCCGGTGAGATCGCACTCCGCCAACTCCTTGCCGCCGCCGACGGCGTGGACGTGGGCGTCCTGGAAGCCGGGGAGCAGCAGCTTCCCCGTCAGGTCGACGACCTCCGTGCCGGGCCCGATGAGATCCCGCACCTCGTCGTGGCCGACGGCCGCGATCCGCTCGCCGACGACGGCGAGCGAGGTCGCCCGGGTGCGGGCCGGGTCCGCCGTGAAGACGGGGCCGTGGGTGAAGACCAGATCGGCCGTGGTCATGGGCGCTCCAGAACATGTGTGTCGGTTGGTGGCGTCATGCAAGCGGGCGGCCGTTTACACGTCAATGGTGTTGACGTAAGGTTCCGGCCATGTCCGAACGCGTGGTCCCCGAAGGCAGGCGGCAGCGCCGCCGCCCCACCAAGCAGGGAGCCGTCCTCTCGGAGCGGCTCATCGTCGAGACCGCGCTGCGCCTGATCGGCGAACACGGCGCGGAGGCCCTGTCGGTACGGAGGCTGGGCGCCGCGCTCGGCGCCGACCCCACGGCCCTGTACCGCTACTTCCGGAACACGGACGCCCTGCTCCTCGCCGTGGCCGACGAGCTGATCGGCCGCGCGCAGGAGGGCTGGACGGCCACCGGCGACTGGCGAACGGACCTGCGGGAGCTGGGACTCCGCATCCACGGCTGCTACCAGGCCTACCCGCGGGCGGCGGCCCTCGCGGCCCACCGCACCACCGGCCGGCCTTACGAGACCCGGGCCGTCGAGCGGATCCTCGGCGTGCTGCGCTCGGCCGGCTTCCCGGACGCCCTCGCCGTGCGGATCTACCACGCCTTCGTCGACCAGGCCCTCGCCTTCGCGGCCCAGGACGCCGCCGCGCTCGCCCTGCCGCCCGCCGCCCGGGAGAAGGAGGAGCAGGTCTGGCACGCGGTCTACGGCAGGCTGTCGCCCGACACCCACCCGAACGTCGCCGCGACCTTCCCCCTGCTCGCCGCCGACATGCGGGACAGCGGCTATCCGTTCGCCCTGGAACTGATGCTGAACGCGGTGGCGGCACTGCGACCGGAGCCGGGCCCGGAAGGGTGACGCGGCGCTTACGTCAACACCATTGACCTTGTTCCGCGCGGCGGAGTCTCATGGGCGGCACTTCGGAGGCTTCCCGCGCTCGGGCGTCTCCGCGACCCCGAAGGAACACCCATGGACCACCTCAACGCGCTCCGGGACGTCGACCACACCCCGTTCTGGCTCGACGACCCCCGCCGGCCGCAACCCGCCCCCGCCCTCGTCGGCGGCACCACCTGTGACCTCCTCGTGGTCGGCGGCGGCTACACCGGCCTGTGGACCGCACTCGTTGCCAAGGAACGCGATCCCTCCGCCGACGTCGTACTGGTCGAGGCCGACGAGGTCGGCGGCGCCGCCTCCGGCCGCAACGGCGGATTCTGCGAGTCCAGCCTCACCCACGGCCTGGCCAACGGGCTCCAGCGCTGGCCCGGGGAGATCGGCCTCCTGGAACGCCTCGGACGCGAGAACCTCCAGGCCATCGAGGACGCGATCGAGCGCTACGGCATCGACTGCGACTGGGAGCGCACCGGCTCCCTGGTCGTCGCCACCGAGCGCTACCAGCTCGACGGCCTCGCCGAGGAGGCCGAGGCCGCCGCCCGACACGGCGGCGAGCCCCTCCTGCTCGACGCCGACGCGGTCCGCGCCGAGATCGACTCCCCGACCTTCCTCGGCGGCGTCTGGAACAAGGGCGACGTGGCCATGGTCAATCCGGCCCGGCTCGCCTGGGGCCTCAAGCGGGCCTGCCTCGACCTCGGCGTCCGCGTCCACGAGCACACCCCCGCCACCTCGCTCGACGAACACGGCGCCGTCGTCGCCGTCGGCACCCCCTACGGCCGGATCACCGCCCGCCGCGTCGCGCTCGCCACCAACGCCTACCCGTCCCTGATCCGGCGTCACCGTCCGTACACCGTCCCCGTGTACGACTACGCGCTGATGACCGAACCCCTCACGGAGGACCAGCTCGCCTCCGTCGGCTGGAAGAACCGGCAGGGCTTCGCCGACTGCGCCAACCAGTTCCACTACGTCCGGCTCTCCGCGGACGACCGCATCCTCTGGGGCGGTTACGACGCCGTCTACCACGGGGGGCGGGTCCGTCCCGAACACGACCGCAGGCCCGAGACGTACGCGACACTCGCCGAACATTTCTTCACGACGTTCCCGCAGCTGGAAGCGGTTCGCTTCAGTCACGCCTGGGGCGGGGCCATTGACACCAGCACCCGCTTCTGCGTTTTCTTTGACACGTGTCACCAAGGCAAGGTCGCCTACGCCGCCGGCTACACCGGACTCGGCGTCGGCGCCACCCGCTTCGGCGCCGAGGTGATGCTCGACCTCCTGGCCGGCGAGTACACCGAACGGACCGGCCTGGAACTCGTACGCCGCAAGCCGCTGCCGTTCCCGCCCGAGCCCGTCCGCTCGATCGGCATCAACATCACCAAGTGGTCCATGGCGCGCGCCGACCTGAACGAGGGGCGACGCAACCTCTGGCTCCGCACCCTCGACCGCTTCGGACTCGGCTTCGACAGCTGACCGGCAGCACGCCGCACCACCGGCACCCCACCGCACCACCCGCAGGACACCGCACCGCCAGCACCACACCCCCGTGCCCCCCGCCCCGCTCGCGCATGACCCGTCGCACGCCCCGTCTCCCGGGGGCCGCGGCCGAGGAGAACGACATGAACGCATCCGAAGTCAGACCGGCCGCCTTGGGGGAGTCGGAGCCGAAGGCCCCCGGCCCGGTCGCCGACCGAGGCGCCCTGCCGCGTCTGATGCCGCTGCTCACCGTGGCGAACGCCGCCATGTTCATGGTCTACATGGGCGTCGGCGTGGTGCTGCTGCCCGTCCAGGTCGAACTGGTCGACCCGGCGGACAAGGTCGCCAACCTAGGTCTCGTCTCCGGCGTCGCCGCGATCTTCGCCACCCTCTTCAACCCGTTGGCGGGGCTCCTCTCCGACCGCTCGGGACGGCGCAACCCCTGGATCCTGTGCGGCGGCCTCGCGGCACTCGGCGCGCTCGCGCTCCTCGGCGCCGCCCGCACGGTCCTCCTCGTCACCATCGGCTGGTGTCTCGTCCAGGCGATGATGAACGTCTACCAGGCCGCTCTGACCGCCGTCGTCCCCGACCGCGTCCCCGCCGAACGCCGGGGCCTGGCCTCGGCGATGGTCGGCATCGGCACCCCCATCGGGTCCGCCGTCGGCATCTCCACCGCCGCCCTGTTCGTCCCCGGCGACATCGCCCCGGGGTACCTCGTGCTCGGCGCCGCGGTCGCCGGCGCGGCCGTCCTCTTCACCGCCGCGATGCGCGAGCGACGCCGGCCGAAGGCCGAACCGGTGCCGCTCGGCAGGCAGCTGGCCGCCTTCGCCGACACCCTCAAGTCGGCCGACTTCCGCTGGGTCTTCATCGGCCGCTTCCTGATGATGCTCGGCTTCTTCTCGGTCTCCCTCTTCCAGATGTACATCCTCCAGGACCACATCGAGCTCCCCGAAGGACTCGACGCGACCGGGGCCGTCGCCTTCATCGCCCCCGTCGACGCCGGCGTCACCCTGCTCGCCACGGTCCTCGGCGGCCTGCTCTCCGACCGCACGGGCCGCCGCAAGCCGCTCGTCGGCCTCTCCTGTGCCCTCTGCGGCGTCGCGATGCTCGTACCGGTCGTCAAGCCGGACTGGACCGGCATGCTGATCTTCACGGTCGTCGTCGGCCTCGCGTTCGGCTGCTACATGGCGGTGGACACCGCCCTCGTCACCCTGGTCCTGCCCAGCGCCGACGACGCGGCCCGCGACATGGGAGTCCTGAACATCGCCAACGCCGGCCCGCAGATCCTCGCCCCGTTCCTCGCCGCCCTGCTCGTCGGCGCGATCGGCTACGACGGGCTCTACCTCACGGCCGCCCTGCTCACGTTGCTCGGCGCGGCGGCGGTGATCCCGGTCAAGTCGGTGCGCTGAGGCGGCGGCCCCGCACCTCCTTTCCCGGACTCGCGGCCTCACCGGGGCCGCGACGCCGGGCGGCGCCACCTGACCGAGCGCCGCCCGGCACCCTCTCCCCACCGAAGGGAACACGCCCATGTCGTCGATGTCACCGACCTCGCGCAGACTCGGACTCGCGGCCGTGGGGGCCGTGCTGATCGCCGCGGCCGGAGTGACCGCGTACGCGACCACCCCCACGGCGCCCCCGGCCCGCCCGCTCGCCGGGATGCGGATCCTGATCTCCAACGACGACTCGATGCGGGCCGCGAAGGCGAGCAACTCCGACGGCCTCGGCCTGTACGAGCTGCGCCGCGCGATGTGCGCCGCCGGGGCCGACGTCGTGGTCATGGCCCCGTGGCAGGCCCAGTCCGGCAAGGGCACCGCCGTCACCAACGGCGGAGTCCTCACCGCCCAGCGCCGCACCGCCCTGCCCGCCGGATACGAGAACGACTGCGCCCAGGCGCCGTCCGGCGGCGCGGTCTACGGCGTCTGCCTCGCCGACGGCCACTGCGCCGCTGACTCCCCGTCCGCCACCCCGGCCGACACCGTCAAGCTCGCCCTCCGTGCCGGTCTGAAGGCCGAGGCGGGCTGGACGGAGGCCCCCGACCTCGTCCTCACCGGCATCAACTCCGGCCCCAACGTCTCCGCGCAGGTCAACGACTCCGGTACGGTCGGGGCCGCCGTCGCCGCGATCGACGAGGACGTCCCCGCCATCGCCTTCTCCTCGGCCGGCGACGAGACGAACACGTCCTTCCCGCGCGTCAACTACCGCGCCAACGCGGAGTTCGGTGCCCGCTTCGTCGCGGGACTCAGGCAGCGCGGACTGCTCACCGACGACTTCGCACTCAAGGTCGACTACCCCGACGTCAGCACCGGGACGCCCGCCAAGGCCCCCGCCTGGACGAGCGTCGGCCACGGGGCCGTCGTCTGGCACGCGTACGAACGGACCGGCGACGACTCCTTCGAGATCGGGCTCGGGTTCTGCGAGGAGACGCCGGGCGAGCCCTGCACCGAGACCGTGAAGGACGCCGACTCCGCGGCCCTGTTCCGTGACGGCCGCATCGCGATCGCCCCGGTGACCGCCGACCGCACCTACGGCGCGAAGGAACCGCGCCCCGAGACGCTGTGGAAGATCCGCCGGTACGTCGAGCACGACGCCCCTCGCGGCTGACCCCTTCCCCTGTCCCCTTCTAGGACAGAGAGCGCCACGCCCCGATCAGGGCCGTCCTGAGCACCTCGATCTCCTCGGCGCTCAGGTCGGCGACCATGCGCTCCTCCAGGGCGCGGGCCGGTCCGGCGTACTCGGCGAGCAGTCGCCGCCCCGGGTCGGCGAGGAGGATGAGGCGTTCGCGGCGGTTGGCGGGGTTGGGCTCGCGGCGGATCAGGCCCCGGCCCTCCAGCGCGCGGACCATGTCGGCCATCGACTGGGCGGTGACGAAGGAGTCGCGGGCGAGCTGGGCGGCGGAGATGCCGTCGTGCCGCTCCAGCACCGTCAGGGCGGTGTACTGCAGGGCCGTGATCCCGGCGGGCCTGACCAGTTCCTCCAGGCGGGCCCGCACCGCCAGCTCCGTCCTCTTGAGCAGGTAGAGCAGTGAGGTGCTCACGTTCGTCCTCCCGTGGTGAAGGTGCGCCCGGGACGGCCGTACCGCTCCCGAACCGGCTGCCGCCGGGGTGGCGGCACCTCTCACCCTAAAACATTGACAGGAATCCTGTTAATGCTCAGACTGGCGTTCATCAGGATTCCTGTCGATCCCGGCTCGTGCCGGGACTCTCGGCGCATCCCCCTTCCCTTCCACCCCCTTCACGGGAGGCACCTCTCATGGATCTTCACGGCAAGGTCGCCGTCGTCACCGGCAGCGGACGCGGTCTCGGACTGGCCTACGCCCAGGCTCTCGCCGCGGCCGGCGCCGCCGTCGTCGTCAACGACGTCGACCAGGCCGTCGTCGACGACGCCGTCGCCGCCATCACGGCCGAGGGGGGCCGGGCGACCGGCGTCGTCGCGGCGGTGGGCGACAGCGCGGCCGCGCAGGAGCTGGTGGACACGGCGGTGCGGGAGTTCGGGCGCCTGGACGTGCTCGTCACCAACGCCGGCATCCTGCGCGACCGCGTGCTGTGGAAGATGACCGACGAGGACTTCGACGACGTGGTCCGCGTCCACCTGCGCGGCACCTTCACCTGCGCCCGCGCCGCCGCCGTCCGCATGCGCGAGCAGGGCACCGGCGGCCGGCTGGTCCTCATCTCCTCCCCGGCCGGCCAGCGCGGCAACTTCGGCCAGACCAACTACGCCGCCGCCAAGGCGGGCATCGTCGCCATGGCCCGGACCTGGGCCATGGAGCTGGGCCGCGCCGGCATCACCGTCAACGCCGTCGTCCCGGTCGCCGCCACCGAGATGACCAAGACCATCCCGGCGTTCGCCCCGGTCATCGAGGAGTCCGAGCGCACGGGCGAGCCGCTGCCGGACTGGCTGCGCAAGGACGAGGGCCTCGGCACCGTCGAGGACGTCGCCGCACTGATCACCTTCCTCGCCTCGGACGACTCCGACGGAGTGACCGGCCAGGCCATCGGCATCGGCGGCGACCGGCTCGCCCTCTGGGCCCACCCCAAGGAGAAGTCCGTCGCCCTCGCCGACGGCGGCTGGACCGCCGACGCGATCGCCGTCGAGTGGCCGGGCGGCGTCGGAGCCGAGCCCGAGACCTACGGCATCCCCGCGCCCCAGGCCCCGGTGGCGTGACATGGGAGACCACGCGCTCGACCTCGACCGGCTCACGGCCATCGACGTGCACACGCACGCGGAGATCTCCAAGGACGGCCACGGGGCGCTGAGTCCCGAGCTCTTCGGAGCCTCCGAGGAGTACTTCAAGGCCCACGGCCACCGGCAGCCGACCATCGACGAGATGGCCGACCACTACCGGGAGCGCCGCATGGCGGCGGTGGTGTTCACCGTCGACGCCGAGCACGCCACCGGCCACCCGCGGATCTCCAACGAGGAGATCGCGGAGAGCTGCGCCGCCCACGCAGACGCGCTCATCCCCTTCGCGAGCATCGACCCGCACAAGGGACGCGCGGGCGTGCGGGAGGCCCGGCGCCTGGTCGAGGAGTACGGCGTCCGCGGCTTCAAGTTCCACCCGAGCATCCAGGCGTTCGCCCCGAACGACCCGCTCGCCTACCCCCTGTACGAGGCCATCGAGGAGCTCGGCGTGCCCGCGCTCTTCCACACCGGTCAGACGGGCATCGGCGCCGGCGTCCCGGGCGGCGGCGGCATCCGGCTGAAGTACTCGAACCCGATGCTGGTCGACGACGTGGCCGTCGACTTCCCCGAGCTGCGGATCATCCTGGCCCACCCGTCCTTCCCCTGGCAGGACGAAGCCCTGGCGGTGGCCACCCACAAGCCGCACGTGTACATCGACCTGTCCGGCTGGTCCCCGAAGTACTTCCCTCCGCAGCTCGTCCGGTACGCCAACACCCTGCTCAAGGACAAGGTGCTCTTCGGCTCCGACTATCCCGTCATCACCCCCGACCGATGGCTCGCCGATTTCGAGAAGCTCGACATCAAGCCCGAGGTCCGGCCGAAGATCCTCAAGGGGAACGCCGCCTACCTGCTGGGACTGACGGCGGACTGAAGGAGACACCATGTTGAACCGAGGCATCGGCTCCTGGCCCGCGCGCCGGGCCCGCAAGACCCCCGACCGGGTCGCCGTGGTCCACGAGGACCGCACCCTGACGTACGGCGAGCTCCACGAGCGCGTCCTGCGCCTCGCCCACGCCCTGCGCGCCCTCGGCGTGGCGAGGGGCGACCGGGTCGCGTATCTCGGCCCCAACCATCCGGCCTTCCTGGAGGGCCTGTTCGCCGCCGGGGCGCTGGGCGCGGTCTTCGTCCCGCTCAACACCCGGCTCGCGGCGCCGGAGCTGGCCTACAACCTGGCCGACTCGGGCAGCACCGTCCTCGTCCACGCGCCGGAGCAGGACGGGACGGCCCGTGCCGCGGTGGCCGAGGCGGGCGTACCGCACCGGATCGCCCTCGCCGGCCCCGACGAGGACGGAGGCCTCGGTTACGAGGAGCTGCTCGCCGGCGCCGGGACCGATCCGATGGACGAGGCCGTGGCACCCGAGGACCCGTGCATGATCATGTACACCTCCGGGACCACGGGCCGCCCCAAGGGCGCCGTCCTCTCCCACGCCAACATCACCTGGAACAGCGTCAACGTCCTCGTCGACACCGACCTGTCCGGCGACGAGGTCACCCTCGTCGTCGCCCCGCTGTTCCACACCGGCGGGCTCAACATGACCTGTCTGCCGACCCTCCTCAAGGGCGGCCGCGTGGTCCTCCTCGGAGCTTTCGACGCCGAACGCGTCCTGGGGCTCATCGAGGACCTGCGGGTGACGTACATGTTCGGCGTCCCCACCATGTACGACGCGATCGCCGCCCGGCCCCGCTGGGCGACCGCCGACCTGTCGAGCCTGCGCACCCTCAACTGCGGCGGTGCCCCCGTGCCCGCCCGCACCATCGCCACGTACCTCGACCGCGGCCTGGCCTTCAGCCAGGGCTACGGCATGACCGAGGCGTCCCCCGGAGTCCTGTTCCTGGACCGGGAGAAGGCCTCGGAGAAGGCGGGGTCTGCCGGGGTTCCGCACTTCTTCACCGACACCCGTGTCGTCGGGCCCGACGGCCGCGAGGTGGGTCCCGGGGAGCGCGGCGAGGTCCTCGTCCACGGCCCCAACGTCATGTCCGGTTACTGGGGACGGCCCCAGGACACCGAGGCCGCCTTCACAGACGGCCGCTGGCTGCGCACCGGCGACATCGCCCGCATCGACGACGAGGGCTTCGCCTACATCGTCGACCGGGCCAAGGACATGTTCGTCTCGGGCGGGGAGAACGTCTACCCGGCCGAGGTGGAGGACGCGGTCCTGGACCATCCCGCCGTCGCCGAATGCGCCGTCATCGGTGTGCCGGACCCGGTCTGGGGCGAGGTGGGCCGTGCCGTCGTCGTCCTGCGCCCCGGCGTCCGCGCCGACCGGGACGACATCCTCGGCCACCTCACGGGCCGGCTCGCCAAGTACAAGATCCCCAAGTCGCTCGTGGTGACCGAGGCGCTGCCCCGCACGCCCTCCGGGAAGATCATCAAGCCCGCTGTGCGCGACGCCCACGCCCCCGCTCCCGCCGAGCACCCCCACCCGTGACGGACCCGGGGGCGACACGCTCCCGGGAGCGCCCCCGCCATCCGCCCTGCCAACGAAAGGTCCTTCCATGTCCACCACCGCCAACGGCCTCGACGAACTCAAGTCCCTCAGCGGAGCCGACCTCGGCCACACGCGCTGGCTCGAGATCACCCAGGACCGGGTGAACACCTTCGCCGACGCCACCGACGACCACCAGTGGATCCACACCGACCCGGAAAAGGCCCAGGACGGTCCGTTCGGCGGCCCCATCGCCCACGGCTACCTCACCCTCTCCCTCATGATCCCGCTCTTCGGAGAGCTGCTCACCATCACCGGCACCAAGATGAGCGTCAACTACGGCCTGGAGAAGGTCCGTTTCCCCAGCCCCGTCCCCGTCGGTGCGAAGATCCGTCTCCGCGGTGTCGTCGGCACGGTGGAGGAGGTCAAGGGCAACGGCGTGCAGATGCCCCTGACGTTCACCGTCGAGGTCGACGGCAACGACAAGCCGGCCTGCGTCGCCGAGGCCGTGTACCGCCACTACGCCTGACGGGACCCCCATCGGGCCCGCACGGGGGGAGGCCTCCGCTCACCGCACGGGCGGAGGCCTGCGGCGGGCCGCCGCGGCGGGCGGGGCCACGAGGACCCCGCCCGCCGGATGGCACGGGAAAGGGGCGGTACCGGCCTTGTGGCCGGTACCGCCCCTTTCCCGTGCGTCAGCCCGCTCGGCCGCAGCGCTCGGTGTCGATCTCGGCGAGCGTGGACTCGTCATAGCGGGCCCCGTGGACGGTCGTGGCGTCGAGCACGTGGTCCGCCGCGTCGAGGGCCTCGCCCGGTACGTCGAGGTCGAGCACCGAAAGGTTCTCCCGCAGATGGGTCACCGACCGGGTCCCGGGAAGGGCGATGACGTGCGGACCCCTGGAGACGACCCACGCCAGGGCCGGCTGCGGAAGGGTGAGACCCGCGTCCGCGGCGATCCGCGCCACCTCGTGCCGCAGGGCCAGGTCGGCGGGGTAGTGCGCGGAGCCGAAGCGGGGCATGCCCCGGCGGATGTCGGAAGCCGGCAGCGCGTCCACGTCCGGGGGAGCGTCCGTGAGGAAACCACGGGCCAGCGGACTGAACGCCACCAGGGCGACGCCCAGTTCACGGGCCGCCGCCGGCGTGCCCTGCTCCGGGTTGCGTGACCAGAGGCTGTACTCGTTCTGCAGGGCGGCGATCGGGTGCACGGCGTGCGCCCGGCGCAGCGTCGCCGCGGAGACCTCGGAGAGCCCGAGCGCGCGCACCTTCCCCGCCGCCACCAGTTCGGCCATCGCCCCGACGCTCTCCTCCACCGGGACCCGCCAGCGCCGTCAGCAGCAACTCCTCGGCGGCCTCCGGGGTCGGCGGGACACCGTACGCGTGGCTCAGGTTCATGCAGCCCAGGCCGACCGCCGGGACCTCGAACGGACCGAGCCGGCGCGGGGCACGCCCCGCGCCGGCGGGAGACGGCGCGGTCACGAGCCCGCGACCGCGTTCAGCTGCTCCTCCAGCGCCGCCAGGGTCCGGTAGCAGGAAAGGACCTGGGCGATGGAGGAGTTCGGCTCGCGGCCTTCGCGGATGGCGGCGACGAACTCGCGGTCCTGGAGCTCGATGCCGTCCATCGACACGTCGACCCCGCTGACGTCGATCGGCTCCTCCTTGCCGGTGTACAGGTCGTCGTACCGGGCGATGTACGTGCCGGTGTCGCCGATGTAGCGGAAGAACGTGCCGAGCGGCCCGTCGTTGTTGAACGACAGCGACAGCGTGCAGATGGCGCCGTTCTCCGCCCGCAACTGGATCGACATGTCCATCGCGATGCCCAGCTCGGGGTGGACGGGGCCCTGCACGGCGTTGGCCTGCACGATCGGCGAACCCGCCTGGTACGCGAACAGGTCGACCGTGTGCGCGGCGTGGTGCCACAGCAGGTGGTCGGTCCAGGAGCGCGGCTGGCCGAGCGCGTTGAGGTTCTTCCGGCGGAAGAAGTACGTCTGCACGTCCATCTGCTGGATGTTGAACGCGCCGGCCTCGATCCGCTGCCGCACCCACTGGTGGCTCGGGTTGAACCGGCGGGTGTGACCCACCATCGCCACGAGTCCCGTGCGCTCCGCCGCGGCCCGGCACGCCTCGGCGTCCGCGAGCGAGTCGGCGAGCGGGATCTCGACCTGGACGTGCTTGCCCGCTTCGAGGCACGCCAGCGTCTGCGAGGCGTGCAGCTGCGTGGGGGTGGCGAGGACGACGGCGTCGACGTCGTCCATCGCCAGCACCTCGTCCAGGGAGGCGACGGCGCGTCCCACGCCCTGCTCCGCGGCGAACTTCCGGGCGCGTTCGAGGCCGCTGCTCACCACGGCGGCCACCTCGACGCCTTCGATCCGCTTCAGCGCGGCCGCGTGCTTGGCACCGAAGGCGCCGCCGCCGGCGAGGGCGATCCGCAGGATCCGGTCGTCAGTCATGTCACTCCTTCACGGCGGGCTCTTCGGCCCGGGGGTGGTTCTCCAGGATCAGGTGTCCGACGGCGGTGTTGGACGCCGGGACGTGGTAGAAGCGGTGCTTGACCTCGACCTCGCCGGAGCCGTCGACGTCGCTCATCGCACCGCGGGCGATCAGCCACATGACCAGCTCGATGCCCTCCGAGCCGGCCTCCTCGACGTACTCCAGGTGCGGCACCCGCGCGAGGTCCGCGGGGTCCTCGACCAGCCGGTCCAGGAAGGCGTTGTCCCACTCCCGGTTGATGAGGCCGGCGCGCGGTCCCTGGAGCTGGTGGCTCATGCCGCCGGTGCCCCACACCTGTACCTTGAGCGGCCGGTCGTACGACTCGATCGCCCGGCGCAGGGCCCGGCCGAGCTCGAAGCAACGGGCCCCCGAGGGGACGGGGTACTGCACCACGTTGACGTGGAAGGGGATCACCCTGCACGGCCACTTCTCGACGTCGCCGAACATCAGCGACAACGGGACGGTGAGGCCGTGGTCGACCGTCAGCTCGTTCGCGAGCGTGAGGTCGAAGTCGTCCCGGACGAGCGAGTGCGCGATGTGCGCGGCCAGGTCCGGGTCGCCCTCGACGCCGGGCACGGGGCGGGGCCCGTACCCCTCGTCGGCGGTGGGGAAGGCGGCGCCGGTCCCGAGGACGAAGGTGGGGATCAGGGACAGGTCGAAGGCGGAGGCGTGGTCGTTGTAGACCAGGAAGACCACGTCGGGGACGTTCTCCCGCTCCCACTCCCTGGAGAACGCGTACCCCTCGAAGACCGGTCGCCAGTAAGGCTCTTCGGTCTTCTCGTGGTCCATCGCCGCGCCGATCGCCGGCACGTGGGAGGTGAAGACCGCACCGGTGATCACGGCGTGCTCGGCCGGGGGCGTCGGATCGGCGTGCGCCGCCTCCAGGACCGCGTGGTCGATGCGGTTGCCGTCGACGGAGCGGCCGCCGCCGACCATCATCGCGCGGTACTCCTCCTCGGTCATGCCGGTCATCGACCCCGCCATCTGCTGGAACGAGAACCCCAGGGTCGCGCCCCACTTGGCGAGGAAGTAGATGTTGCCGCCCTCGCGCACGGCCGCGTTGAGGTCGCGGTCGAGCAGGGCCTGCTTCTGCTCCTCCCGCAGCGGCCACGAGTCCAGGTAGGCGCGCTCGTCGGCGAGGTAGGCCGCGCGGTTCTCCGCGGTCATCAGTGACATGCAGAACTGGTTGAGGTGATAGCCCTTGGCGGACTGCTCGGCGTCGAAGACGGTCGTCCCCGGCACCAGCTTGTAGGTCTTGTCCAGTGACATGGTGGCCTCCGGTCGTGGGCGGGTCAGTCGGCGTCCGGCCAGTACAGGCGCATCGGATTGTCGACGAGGAGCTTGTGCCGCAGGGCCGGGGTCGGCGCGATGTGCGGGACGAAGTCGACGAGCAGGCCGTCGTCGGGCATGTGGTCGGTGAGGTTCGGGTGGGGCCAGTCGGTGCCCCACAGGACGCGGTCGGGGAACTCCTCGACGACGCGCCGGGCGAAGGGGACCACGTCACGGTAGGCCGCCTGCTCCCCGCCGAGGGCCGGCGGGCCCGTCACCGAGAGCCGCTCCGGGCACGTCACCTTGCACCAGACGTCCGGACGGGCCCGCATGAAGTCCAGGAACGCCTCGAAGTCGGGCCCTTCCGGGTCCTTCGCGGTGTCCGGCCGCCCCATGTGGTCGACGACCAGCGGGACGGGGATCGACAGCAGGAAGTCCCGCAGGTCCGGGAGGTCCGCCGCCTCGAAGTAGACGACGACGTGCCAGCCGTACGGCGCGATCTTCTCGACCACGTCCAGCAGGTCCTGCCGTGGCGCCGCGTCCACGAGGCGCTTGACGAAGTTGAACCGCACCCCGCGGACGCCCGCCTCGTGCAGCTCCCGCACCTGGGCGTCGGTGACGTCGGGGCGCAGCGTCGCCACGCCCCGGGCCAGCCCGCCGGAGGCCCGCAGGGCGTCCACCATGGCGGTGTTGTCGGCACCGTGACAGGTCGCCTGCACCACGACGTTCCGGGCGAAGCCGAGGTGGTCGCGGAGCGCGAAGAGCCGGTCCTTGGAGGCGTCGCACGGCGTGTACTTGCGCTCGGGCGCGTACGGGAACTCGGCGCCGGGCCCGAAGACGTGACAGTGCGCGTCGACGGCGCCGGAGGGGAGCCGGAACCGCGGCCGGCTCGGACCGGCGTACCAGTCCAGCCAGCCCGGGGTCTTCTCGAAGGTCGTCATCCTCAGTCCTCGTAACGCAGGCCGAGCCCGGCCAGCGGGCCGCGCATGCCGTACATGTCCAGGCCGAGCCTGCCCGCGCGGAACTGCGCCCGCTTGTCTTCCTCGGCGGCCTCGCGGGCGGCGGAGGCGGCGGCCACGTCGGCGGCCCGCTCGCGCGGCACCACGACGACGCCGTCGGCGTCGGCGACGATCGCGTCGCCGGGGCGCACGAGGGCGTTGCCGCAGACCACGGGCACGTTGACGGAGCCGAGGGTGGCCTTGACGGTGCCCTTGGCGTTGATCGCGCGGGAGAAGACGGGGAAGTCCATCCTCTCCAGGTCGGTGACGTCGCGGACGCCTCCGTCGATGATCAGGCCCCGGCAGCCGCGGGCGCGGAACGAGGTGGCGAGCAGCTCACCGAAGAAGCCGTCCTCGCTCTCGGTCGTGCAGGCCGCGACGACGACGTCGCCGTCCTGGATCTGCTCGGCGGCGACGTGGAGCATCCAGTTGTCGCCGGGCTGGAGGAGCGCGGTCACGGCCGTGCCGCACATCCGGGCGCTCGGGTAGGCGGGGCGCAGGTAGGGGCGCATGAGGCCCACCCGGCCCATGGCCTCGTGGATCGTCGCGACGCCGTACTTCGCCAGCTCCGCGACGGCCTCCGGGTCGGCCCGGTCGATCTTCGTGTGGACGACGCCGAGTTCGGTGTGTTCCATGGGTGTTCCTCCTGGGGTCAGCGGCCGGCCGCGGCGAGGCGGGCGGCGAGTCGGGGGTAGACGCGCAGGGCGTTGCCGGAGTACACGGCGGCGCGGGCCTCGTCCGTCAGGTGCGGGGTGACGTCGACGTACCGCTTCGTGTCGTCGAAGTGGTGGCCGGTGTGCGGGTCGATGTCGCGGACCGCGCCGATCATCTCGCTGGCGAAGAGCACGGACCGGCTGGGGACGACCCGCGTGAGCAGGTCGATGCCGGGCTGGTGGTAGACGCAGGTGTCGAAGAAGACGTTGTCGAGCAGGGTCTCGGGGTCCGGCCGGCCGAGCGCCATGGCGAGGCCGCGGAACCGGCCCCAGTGGTACGGGACGGCGCCGCCGCCGTGCGGGATCACGAACCGCAGCGTCGGGAAGTCCTTGAACAGGTCGCCCTGGAGCAGCTGCATGAACGCCGTGGTGTCGGCATTGAGGTAGTGGGCGCCGGTGGTGTGGAACGCCGGATTGCACGAGGTGCTGACGTGGATCATCGCGGGGATGTCGTACGCGACCATCGCCTCGTAGACCGGGTACCAGCTGCGGTCCGTCAGCGGCGGCGCGGTCCATCCGCCGCCCGAAGGGTCGGGGTTGAGGTTGACCGTGACCGCCCCGAGCTCCTCGACCGCGCGGCGCAGCTCGGGCAGGCAGGTCGCGGGGTCGACGCCCGGCGACTGCGGCAGCATCGCGCCCGTCGCGAAGCGGTCGGGGTAGAGCGTGCCGACGCGGTGGACCAGGTCGTTGCAGATCCGGGCCCACACCGAGGAGACCGCGAAGTCACCGATGTGGTGGGCCATGAAACTGGCGCGCGGGGAGAAGATCGTCAGGTCGCTGCCGCGCTCGTTCATGAGCCGCAGCTGGTTGCCCTCGATCGCCTGTCGCAGGTCGTCGTCGGTGATGACCAGCTCGTCGGGGTCCGGGGCGGGGCCGCGGCCCTCGGCCGCCGCGATCTGGCGGTCGCGCCACCGGCCCAACTGCGGCGGCGCGGTGGTGAAGTGACCGTGGCAGTCGATGATCATGGATGTGCTCCTGGGAGTCGTCGGAATCAACCCTGGGCGCTGACGGGCCAGCCGGTGTACTGCTCGGAAAGGTAGAGGCGTCCGGCACGCGTTCCCACCACGTTGTCGAGCTCGCCGAGCCGACGGCGCCGGTCGAACGGCGAGGCACCGGGCGGTGTGTGCAGCAGCTCGGTCAGCCAGTGGGAGAAGTTCTGCGCCCGCCAGATCCGCCGCAGCGCCCGCGGCTGGTAGTCGTCGAGCGCGGCCTCTCCCTCGCCGCCGAGCGCCCGCAGGAGGACGTCGGCGAGCACCTTCACGTCGTGCAGGGCGAGGTTGAGCCCGCGGGCGCCGGTCGGCGGCACCGTGTGCGCGGCGTCTCCCGCGAGCACCATCGAGCCCCAGCGCATCGGCTCCTGCACGAACGAGCGGAACCGCAGCACCGACTTCTCCAGGACCGGTCCCTCGGCGAGGCGGAAGCCGTCCTCGCCGGCCACCCGGGCCTGGAGCGTCTCCCAGATCCGGTCGTCGGGCCACGCGTCGACGGACTCGTCGGGGTCGCACTGGAAGTACATCCGCTGCACGGTCTCGGTCCGCTGGCTGATCAGCGCGAACCCGTGCTCGGAGTGGGCGTAGACCAACTCGGGCGCGCTGCGCGGGGCCTCGGCCATGATGCCGAACCAGGCGAAGGGGTACTCCTTGCCGTACCGCACCCGCCGGTCCTCGGGGACCAGGTTGCGGCACATGCTGCGGGAGCCGTCGGCGCCGACCACGTACCGCGCGCGGATCTCGTGCCGGGAGCCGTCGGCGGCGGTGTAGCGGACCCGCGGGGCGTCGGTGGTGACGTCGAGGACCTCGGTGTCCCGGACGCCGAAGTGGACCGTGCCGCCGTCCCGCTCCCGGGCGTCGGCCAGGTCGATGAAGACGTCGGTCTGCGGATAGAGCCAGACCGACTCGCCCACCAGCGCCTTGAAGTGGATCCGGTGCGCCCGGCCTCCGAACCGGATCTCGGTGCCTTCGTGTTCGTGTCCCTCGCGCAGGATCCGGTCGGAGACGCCGGTCTCGACCAGGTCCCGGGCCACGTCGGCCTCCAGGATGCCGGCCCGCTGCGTCGTCTCGATCTCGTGCCGGGTGCGGGTGTCGAGCACGATCGTCCCGACACCCGCCCGTCCGAGCCGGTGGGCCAGCATCAGGCCGGCGGGGCCGGCGCCGACTACGGCGACGGGCACCGAGGCGACGGTGTCGACGGGGGCATCGGCCATGACATCTCCAGCGTGGACGCGAACGTTCGGGGTGACCCGAACGTTCGCACCCGGAGCGGAGGCCGGTCGCCGGCGTTTCCGTCAGGCGGAAGTGCCTCGGAGGTCAGAGCGCCGTGCGGGCCCGTCGGCCGAGCTCGTCGGAGATTCCGCGCACGGCCCTGAGCAGCGGTTCGCGCAGCCCCCGCGCACGGCTCGCGCTGCGCGCCGCGACGACGATCCCCAGCGCCGCGCTGACGGGCCCGGTCCGGCCGATCCGCACGGGCGCGGCCACCGCGACCGTGTCCTCCGAAAGCTGGCGGTCACTGACGAAGACCTGCTCGCGGCGGATGCGGTCCAGCTGTCTGCGCAGCGTCTTCGGGTCGGTGACCGTGTGCGGGGTCCACGCCCGCAGCGGCGATCCGAGGACCTCCTCCTGGATGTCCCGCGGCGCGTGCGCCAGCAACACCCGGCCCATTCCGGTGGAACCGACGGGGAACCGGGTCCCGACCATCGTCAGGAGCCGTACCGACCGGTGCCCGGCGATCCGCTCGACGAACACGAGCTCGGTGCCCTCCCGCACCGCGAGCTGGATGTTCTCGTGCGTCACCTCGTAGAGGTCCTGCATGAACGGCAGGGCCGCATCGCGCAGGATCTGCGTACGGGGGCAGCCCGAGGCGATCTCCCAGAGCCTCAGCCCGACGTGCCACGACCCGTCCTCCGCACGCTCCAGAGCCCCCCATGCCGCCAGTTCCCCCACCACGCGGTGCGCGGTGCTGAGGGCCAGCCCCGTTCGCTGGGCGATGTCCGACAGGGTCTGCGACGGGTGCTCGCGGTCGAAGGCCGACAGGACCAGGAGGACCTTTCCGGCCGCGGTGCTCTGGGGCGTGCTCACGCGATCAGTCTCGCAGACCGTCGTCGAGGCGCCCCCTCGCGCGTCGTACCAGCTGCCGGACCTGCCGTACCATCTGCCGGACACCAAGGAGGAGACGTGGACCGAGAGATCTCTGGGCTGTCCTCGATGGCGACGCGCCCCGTACTCGCCGAACTCACCGAACACATCCGGCTCGCCCACGGACTCGCGGTCCGCTTCGACTCCGCGGGCGGCGTCGAGATCGCGCGGCGGGTGCGCGACGGCGCCGAGTCCGACGTGCTCGTGCTGGCCGACGGGGCGCTGGCCGGGCTGACCGAGCAAGGACACGTCCTCGGCGGCACGGTGCGCCCCCTGTGGGTCTCGGAGGTCGTCGCCGCCGTGCCGGAGGGGACACCGGTTCCTCCGCTGCGCTCGGAATCCGACCTGCGGACCGCGCTGCGGTCGGCGAAGAGGATCGCCTACTCCACGGGCCCCAGCGGCACGGCCCTCCTCGATCTGATCGCCCGGCTGGACCTCGCCGACGTGCTGCGGGACCGGCTCGTCCAGGCGTCGCCCGGCGTGCCCGCCGGCAGCCTGCTGTCATCCGGCCGTGCGGACCTGGCCTTCCAGCAGCACAGCGAGCTGATGGACCTGCCGGGCGTCGTCGTCGCCGGCCCGCTGCCGGGCGACACCGCGATCACCTCGACGTTCAGCGGAGGCGTACTGGCCGTCTCCTCCCAACCGGCCCGCGCCGGCGACGTCCTCGACCTCCTCGGTTCCGACGCGGCGTCGAAGGCCGCCCGCGCCAGGGGCATGCGGGCCGCCGGGGGCCGGTGATCCCTCCGCCACGCGCCACGGCCGTCGTCACGGGTGCGTGAACACCCCGACCATGCGGGTGTCCGGATTGCTGCTCATCCCGACGATCGCGCCGCCGTCGGCACGGTTGACGCGCGCGTGCGCGCCCGCGTAGCCGTCGTCGGTGAGGAAGAACCCCAGCGCCGCGATCCAGTCGTCCACGGCCCCGGTCGCCGGGTCGTACACGGGCTCGGGCCGCGGCACGACCCGCTCCTGCGCCACGTACCCACCGCGCTCCACCGCGAGGTCCAGGGCCTTGCGCCACTCGGCGTCGGTGCACTCCCAGCCGACGAACGTGTCCAGACCGCCGTACCCGGCCCCGGGCTTGAGGATGAGCCGCTCCCGCCGCTCCCGGCAGAGCTCGACCAGCTCGACCGGCTCGGCGGGACCGGAGGCGCGCAGCGCCCGGCTCCACGGCAGGACCCGCTCGATCAGGGCCCGCTCACCGGCGTCGAAGGCGTGCTCCGAGCGCGGGTCGGAGAGGAGGGCGAGAGCGCTCTTGTGGGAGTAGAGGCCGCTCTCCAGCGATGTGAACAGCACGGTCCTGCCCGCCTCGTGGGCCCGGAAGAACGGCTCCGCCACGTCCGGCCCCCCGGGGTCGTCGAACAGCTGGCTCGCCGCGAAGTTCCGCAGCACCAGGTCGAGCGGGGTGCCGTCCAGGGTGAGTTTTCCGTCGGCACGCGCGCGTACGTCGCCGATCTCGCCGATCCTCAGGTCGAGCCCCTGCTCGGCCATCGCCTCCTGGGTGGAGCGCATCAGCCGCCCGTACGGGCCGACGCCGCCGCGCCCCTCGATCAGGCCGATCACCGGTTCCGAGGAGCCGGACAGCGCGGGGCGGGCGCGGTCGCGCAGGACGGCGGCCATCCGCTCGGCGATGTCCACATGGCCGAGACCGTGCTCGTGCGCGAAGGCGGCGAACTCGGGCACCCGCAGCAGTGCCCGGTCGAGGACGTCCATGTCGAGGCCGCCGACCTCGCTGCCGAGGTTGAACTCCAGGAGCTTGAACGAGGTGCCGTCGTGGTACGCGTCGGCGCGTCCCAGCTTGGCGGGGACGCCCGACCCGCCCCGGCGGAGCAGGGCCACGAGCGCCGGTGCGAGCCCGATCTCCGCCGCGTACCGCTCGACGTCCCCGCCGAACAGCCGCTCCGGCAGCGACAGGAGGAGGTCGAACAGGCCCTCCAGGTCCCGCGCGAACGCGGCCGTCTCCGAGGCCCGGACGAACCAGGGCCGCGGCAGCAGATGGGCCCGCCAGGCCTCCTCGAAGGCCGGTGGCAGCGCGGCCCGCGCGACGGCCGTCGCCAGCCCGCCCTCCCCGCGCAGGCACGCGTCCACGTATGTCCGGCTCAGGTCGGTCATCGATGTCGCTCGCTTCTTCTGAAGAGATCGGGTACGTGCTCCGAGCGGCGAGCAGGTTACCTCAGTAACCGATCCGCACCCCCGTGACCGCATGACGATCCGTCAGTCCTCCGGTGGCGGCGGAGAAACCGACCAGGACGTTCTCGGGGAGCGTCACCGCCACGTCGATCACCTGCGCGCCGTCGACCAGGACGACGAGGCGCCCGGCGGAGGTCACGTAGACGTCGATCACATGGCTGCCCGTGCGCAGCGCGGGCACGGCCGTCGAGGTGGCCGCGTACCGCAGGGTGGTGCCCGAGCCGCCGGTCGCGACGCCCACGAAGTTCGACGAGGGCTCTCCGGTGTTGCGGTACGTGTCCAGGGCGACCGCGACCCCGGGCAGGCCGGCGAAGCCGAGGCCACCGCCTCCGCCGCCGAGGGCGCCGGACGTCGTACGGGAGGCGTCGAGGAGCATCAGCGCGAGCCCGTCGCCGCCGGTGCCGCCGGAGAGCGTGGCGGTGAAGCGGGCCCTGAGCCGCGCGGAGGGCACGGCGGTGGCCTGGACCGCCGAACCCTTCAGGTACGTCTGGGCCGGGGTCAGGACGAGCGTGGTGCCCGACAGGGCGGCGCTGCCGTTGTACTTCCAGCCGTTGGGGCCGGGCGGCGGCACGGCGTACGAGGCGGCGGTGATCGACGCGCCCCGCACGGCGTGGATGTCGGTGATGCTGCCCGTGCCGCCGGTGAAGGCGAGCAGCGCGGCCGGGGGGAGCGAGGCGACCGTGGTCCGCAGCCGCTGGGTGCCGTCCACGGAGACCGTGACGGTCTTGCCGGCGACCGCTACGGAGACCGTGTGGGTGCCCGACCGCAGGTTCGGCACGCTCGTCGTCGTCGACGCGTAGGTGAGGCCCGAGGTGGTGCCCCCGGTGGCGATGCCGACGAAGTTGGCGGACGGCTCGCCCGTGTTCCTGAACGTGTCGAAGGCGACCGCCACGCCGGGCAGACCGGCGTACCCGAGGCCGCCGCCGACGCCGCCGAGCGCGGACGGCGTGGTCCCCGCCGGGTCGAGCAGCGAGAACGTGAGGCCGTCGGCGCCGGTGCCGCCGCCGATCACCGTGGTGAACGAGGCTTTGAGACCGTCCGTCAGGACCGGCACGGGCCAGACCGCGGAACCCTTCTGCGAGGCGCTCGCCTGGGTCAGCTGGAGGTCGTCGCCGGAGATCCGCGCGGAGCCGTTCAGCTTCCAGCCGCCCGCGCCGGGCGTGGGGACGGTGACCGTGGTCCCGCCGGTCCCGGATCCGGTCAGCGCCTCGTTGTGGGGACCGCTCCCGTCGTCGGCGGTCAGCTCGTACGCGGCCGTCACCGCGCCGATGGACGTGGGGGAGAAGGTGACGGCCTGGTGGACGACGTCGTCGGGGCCGAGCACCTGGCCCTCGCTGATCGGATTGGTGACCTGGAAGGGGGCCGCCGGAGGCTTCGCCTTGGTGACGGTGAGGGGGATGTTGCCGGTGTTGCTGATGTCGAAGGTCTTCGTCACGGACTCGCCGACCCTCACCTGCCCGAAGTCCGTCGAGGTCGGCGTGACGGTGAGCTGCGCCCGCCCGGTCACGGCCGTGCCGCTCAGGGCGACGGACACCGTGCCGTTCGTCCCGGTGACGGCGAGCGTTCCGGCGTCCTGTCCCGCGGTCGTCGGCGCGTACGCCACCTGCACGGTGACGGACTGCCGCGGCGGGACGACCGTGCCGGCCGCGGGCGGGTCGGACGCGGTGAACGGACCGGCGGGCGGGGAGACGGAGACGATCGTCTCGTCGGCCGTCCCCGTGTTGGTGAACGTCACGCCGAGCGTCTTCCGCGTCGTCGTGGCCACCGTCCCGAAGTCCAGCGCGGCCGGGGACGCGAGGAGGCCGGGCCTCGTCCCGTACCCGGTGAGGCCGAGCGCGCTCTCCCCCAGATCGGTGGCGAAGGTCAGGGCCGAGGTGTCGGGCCCGGGGGCCGTCGGCGAGAACGACACCCGCACCGCATGGGTCTCGCCCGCCCGCAGCGTCCGGGGCAGACCCGAGGAGGACGCCGAGAACGCACTGCCCGCCGGCGTGCTCACCCCGTTGACCGTCACGTCCCGCGTCGCCGTGACGGTCGCCGTCACCGTCCCCGTCGCCCCGACCGCGACCTCGCCGGCGTCCACCGGCTCACCCGTCAGCGCCGAGTTGGCGGGACGGCCGAAGGCCATCACGTGCCCGTCCCGCGTCCCCACGTAGACCCGCCCGCCGTCGGTGGCCGGCACCGCGAACTTCGAGGCCGTGCCGATCGGCGCCGACCAGCGCAGCCGCAGCGCCCCGTTCACCGGCACGGCGTCGTACGCGCGCAGCTGCCCGTTGGCGCCGTTCGCCCCGTCCGACGCGACGGCCCACACCAGCGCCGAGCCCGGGTTCGTCCCCGTCGACGTCACCACCGGCGAACCCGAGGTGTAGCCGAACCGCTCCGCGCTGCTGCCCGTGTTGGTGAGCCCCGGGAGGCCCGAGCCGGTGAGACCGTACGCGAACGCCCGCAGCGGCCCCCGGCTGCCGATCGTGTACACGTAGCCGCCCTGCCCGCCGTACACCGCGGGATGCCCCCAGACGCCCTCGTACGGGCCGAAGGTGCCGAGCACCTTGTCGGTGCCGCCGGGGCCCTGGCTCCGGCCGCCGAGGTCGTCCCGGTCGAGCAGGAACAGCCGCCCGTCCTTGCCGATCTGGACGAGGAGCCGGGGGTACCGGCTGGTCCCGAAGGCCGGCTCGGGGAGGGCCACCGGGCCGCCCGACCCCAGGTCCGTGTCGTTCAGGTCGAGCACCGGCGCGTCGGACGGGCTGAAGAAGTCCTGCGCCGACATCGTCCCGTCGCTGTTCACCCCGAGCCGGACCACCGACTCCGCCAGCTGGCCGGGCGGCCGGTTGCCCGGGCCCGGCGCGGGGGAGACCCCGTTGCCCGTCGAGAACAGGATCCGGCCCGGACCGTCGGAGACCAGACCGCCCCCGCTCATCCACACGCCCGCCATGCCGTTCGCGGAGGAGTCCTCGGTGGCCCACAGCGTCGTCTTCCGCGTCGAGGTGTTCACCCCCATGACGTAGCCGACGTAGGGGCCCCGGTCGCAGTGCGAGGCGAACGCCGCGTACACCGACCCGCCCATCAGCAGCAGCCCGGGCCGCTGAGCCGCGGTGTACGGGTTGAACGCCCGGCCCGGGTCGTTCACCGGCGCGCCCGCCACCTTCACGGGCCAGCCCGCCCGCTCGGCGCCCGTCGCCGGGTCGAGGGCGTGCACGTACCAGTTGGGGTGCTGGACGTCCGGCCCGTCGTTCACCTTGGCCGTGAGGTAGACGGCGTTGCTCGCCGGGTCGTACACCGGCGTCGACGTGACCCCGATGTTCGGCACCAGGTCGCCGCAGGTGACGGCGGAGGCGGGCCAGGGGGCGCCGAAGTCCTTCGACCAGCCGATGGCCCCGGTGGCCGCGTCGATCCCGTACGCCTTGTTGTTCTCGGTGGCCGCGACGAGGGTGCGCCCCACGACCAGAGGCTGGGCGTAGACCTGGCCGTCGACGGTGGTGGAGAACTGCAGCCCGAAGTCCGAGCTGGACACCTGGTCGGGGGCGAGCCCCGGCTCGTCCCGGTCCCAGCCGGTGCGCAGGTCGTCGTGGGAGATCGTCGTCTGGTCGGCGGCGGGAGCGGCCGGTTGCCGGGTTCCGGCGGGCGCGGCCGTCCCGACGGCCGCGCCGCCGAGGAGGCCCGCCGTGAGGGACATCGTCAGAAATCGGGCGATCGCTCTGCGTCGGCCGGCCATCTCTCCCCTTCACGTGGACGCACGAGGACGAAGACCGGGACGCTCCGCCGGCCTCATCGTGGACCTGCCATCTGGCGCGGACGCCATCGTGTCGGGTTCCCCACCCCAAATCCACCTGAACGGCGGGGTTCGGCGGCCTTCCCGTCGGCCCGTCATGTTCCCGGGCGTTAGCGGAACGTGAGCGAGACGTGAGCGGCACGCGGCAGGCTGGTGCGTGTCGGCAGGCCGGGGAGGGACGACCACCCGCCCGGCGTGCCCGCCGGCCCGTTCCGGGCAGCGGACCGGAAGGAACGGGACCGGGACGGGCGCGGTGGCGGCCGTCGTCCTGAAGGGTGCCGCCGTGGGGGCGGCACCGGGCAGGACGGGGCAGGGCCGTCGGGGAGGGGCCCCCGAACCGGGCTCCGCCCGGTCGGGATCCGGGACGGGCCGTGGGGGCCCGTCCCGGGCTCCGGCGAGGTGTCCCGGGCTCCGACGAGGCGTCCCGGGATCCGACCAGACGTACGGGGCTCCGACCAGACGTCCCGGCGACACAGCGGCCTCGTGCCGGCGCGTCCCTGGTGACAGGGCGCAGAACGACGACCTCCCCTACTACCAGGAGACATCATGCGACGACGTACCTTCCTCAAGGGCTCACTGCTGGGCGCGGCGGCCGCCGCCGTCCCGCTCGACACCCTGCTCGCCACGGGCGCCTCGGCGGCCGAACCGGCACCGGTCACCTCCCTGAGCGCGCTGCAGAGCGCGATCGACCGCGCGGTCCCCGGCGACCGGATCGTCGTCGCCGACGGCACGTACACCGTCCCGTCGGGCGGTGCCATCGACGTCTCCGGACGCAGCGGCATCACGATCGTCTCGCAGACCCGCGGCGGCGCCGTCCTGCGCGGCGAGCGCAGCTTCGTCCTCGACGGCGCGAACGCCGTCACCATCAGCGGCTTCGCGCTGCGGCAGAGCGGCACCCTGGAGATCCCGGCCGACAGCAAGGGCATCCGGCTGACCCGCAACGACATCCGGTTCGCGGACGTGGACGGCCTCGACTGGGTCCTCGTGGAGGGCGACGACGCCAAGATCGACCGGAACCACTTCCACGAGCGCACCACCCAGGGCATCTTCCTCGTCGTCGACGGCCCCGGCACGACCGCCGTGGCCCAGCGCCTCCACGTCTTCAAGAACCACTTCTCCGACCACGGCTACACCGGCACCAACGGCGGCGAGTCGATCCGGCTCGGCGTCAGCAGCCGGGCGCTGTCCACCGCGGACGCGATCGTGGAGTACAACCTGTTCGAGCGGTGCGACGGCGACCCCGAGGCCATCTCGGTGAAGTCCTCCGGCAACACGATCCGGTACAACACGATCCGCGCCAGCCAGGGCGGCATCGTGCTCCGCCACGGCAACGGCTCCACCGTCGAGGGCAACTGGCTCCTCGGCGGCAAGGAGGGCATCCGCCTCTACGGAAACGACCACCTCGTCGTGAACAACCACCTCGCCGGCCTCACCGGCCGGGCCCTGGTCATCGGCAGCGGCACCACGCGCGACCACCACGAGGGCGAGACCACCGAGGAGCGGCGCGGCAACGACGCCTGCGACCGCGCGGTGATCGTGCACAACACCCTGCGCGGCAACAAGAGTTCCCTCTCGGGCGAGACCCGCACCTACGAGCCGCGCGACGTGGTCGTCGCCGACAACCTCATCGTCGGGGACAGCGGCAGCCTCGTCGCGCTGGGCGCGAACACCGGCTTCATCTGGCAGGGCAACATCCTCTGGGGCGCGGCCTCCGACGGCACCCTCCCCAACGCCGGCTACACCCGCGTCGACCCCCGCCTGACGCAGTCCCCGGACGGCGTCTTCCGCCTCTCGGCGGGCAGCCCCGCGATCGGAGCCGCGACCCTCACCACGGTGGCGGTCCCGGAGGACATCGACGGCCACGCGCGCGGCACGGCGCGTGACGTCGGCTCCGACGAGTACTCGACCCTGGCGCCGGTCCGCCGCCCCCTCACCCCGACGGACGTGGGCCCGAACGCCTCCTGAACCCGCCGGGACGGCACGAGCCCCTTCCGTCCGCCCGCCCGCCGTGAGATCGTCCGCGGGTGAGGGATGTCGCCGGTGGAGAAACGGATTCAGGACGACCCGATGACGGTGCCGCGTCCGCCCTGCGGTTCGCGACGGAACTCGTCGCCTGGGTGGCCACGCCCTGGGCGCTGGCCGGGCACTCGTGGCTGCTCGCCGCCCTGTCCGTGGTGGTCCTGATCGGTCTCCCGACCCTCTTCTCCACCCCGGGGGACAAGGCGCAGGTGATCGTCGCGGTGCCGGGGCGGGTCACGATCCTGCTGGTGCTGCTCCAGCTGGCCGCCGCCGTGATCTCCTCGTGGCTCGCCTGGCCCGCCTGGGCGGCGGTGCCCGTGACCGCGCTGGCCGCAGCGACCGTCGTCACGGAGCGCCGCCGCTGGACCTGGCTGCTCTCCGTGGACCGACGCGCCGCCTGAAGGGCTCGTCCGCCGCTCCTCCCCGCCCTCCGAGCGGGCTTCCTCCGACCGGATCGCGTCCGACCGGCACCCGCCGCACCGCCGTCGCCGTGCCGATGTCGGATCAGCGGAGGAACCCGCCCGGGCCGAGGCCCTCCCGCGCGTTCCGGCCGTGCGGGAGGAGTCCGACGGCGCCGGCGTTGTCGGTCCCCGGTGTTAACGTCGCCGCCATGGCGAACCGTTCCTATCTCTATTCCGCGGACTCGATGCCGAACGAGGCGGAGATCCCCCAGCGGATCCGATGCATATCCGAGCACAACCGGGACGTCCCGCTCGCGCACAAACTCCTGGTGGGGCGCGGGACGACGATGGTCCCGTCCATGATCTGGAATCCTCCGATCGGCATCGCCGCGGACTACGCCGGCGGGGCGGCCCTGCTCCGCGACCTCCTGCGCGCGGTCGGCGAGGGTCTGGAGGACGACGCCGAGTTCGCCGCATGCGTCGCCAGGACCACGGCCCACCTCGACAAGCAGCAGGCGAAGTACTTCGTCCTGGAGACCGGGGAGATCGTCTCGATGACGGACGAGGATCCGGCAGCGAGCGTGCGGCGTCTGGTGGCCGAGGACATCCCCGACGCCGTCGCCCGGGCCGAGGCCGCGATCGTCGGACGGAACGACGACTGGCTGGCCTCGGTCCGGGCCGACTGGCAGAGGCACTTCGCGTCCTTCTACAGCGACGCGCTCTACTTCTCCTTCCCCGGCTGACGGGCCCGCGGCGCGGTGCCGGGCGATCCCGGGCCGATCCGGAGGACTCCGCAGGACACGACCCGGGGCCGGGGCGTTCTCAGGCCTCCCCGAGGCCGCCCCGGGCGATGACCTCCGCGTACCAGCGGGCGCTGTCCTTCGGGGTCCGCCGCTGCGTCGCGAAGTCCACGTGGACGATGCCGAACCGCTTGCTGTAGCCGTACGCCCACTCGAAGTTGTCGAGCAGCGACCACAGGAAGTAGCCGCGCACGTCGGCGCCGTCCGCGAGCGCCCGGTGCACCGCCGCCAGATGCGCGTGCAGGTACGCCACCCGCTCCGGGTCCTTCACGTTCCCCGAGGGGTCGGCGTAGTCGTCGTACGCGGCGCCGTTCTCGGTGATCACCAGCGGTACGCCCGGCAGCTCGTCCCGCAGCCGGACCAGGAGTTCGTACAGTCCGTCCGCGTCCACCGGCCAGTCCATGGCCGTGCGCGGCCCGGGCGCCGGCTCGAACCGCACGTACCGCTCGGCGCCCGCCCACGGCGACGGCGACTCGGAGGTGCCGGCCGCGACGACCGCCGGGGAGTAGTAGTTGATGCCCAGCGAGTCGATCGGCGCGGCCGCCGTCGCCAGGTCGCCGTCCCGGACGAACGACCAGTCCGTGACGGCCGCCGTGTCATGGACCAGGTCCTCCGGCAGCCGTCCGTGGAAGACCGGGTCGAGGAAGATCCGGTTGCCGACGGCGTCGATCCGCCGGGCCGCGTCCAGATCCCCCGGGTCCTGCGAACGCGCCCGTACGGCATGGAGGTTGAGGGTCAGGGACACCTCCGCAGAACCGGGCAGCGCACCGCGCAACGTCCGGGCCGCGAGGCCGTGCGCCAGGTTGAGGTGGTGCGCGGCGCGCAGTGCGGCGACGTCGCTGGTCCGTCCCGGGGCGTGCACGCCGTTCCCGTAACCAAGGAAGGCCGAGCACCAGGGCTCGTTGAGCGTGGTCCAGGTGGCGACCCGGTCGCCGAGCGCGTCCGCCATGATGTGCGCGTACTCGGCGAACCGGTACGCGGTCTCCCGGTGCGGCCAGCCGCCGGCGGCCTCCAGCTCCTGCGGCAGGTCCCAGTGGTAGAGCGTCGCCACCGGCCGGATGCCGGCCTCCAGGAGCGCGTCGACGAGCCGCCGGTAGAAGTCCAGGCCCGTACGGACGGCCGGGCCGCGCCCGGTGGGCTGGACCCGCGGCCAGGAGACCGAGAAGCGGTAGTCGGTCACGCCGAGCCGCCGCATCAGGGCGACGTCCTCGTCGACCCGGTGGTAGTGGTCGGCGGCGATGTCACCGGTGTCGCCGTTGCGCACCTTGCCGGGCGTGCGGCTGAAGGTGTCCCAGATCGAGGGACCGCGGCCGTCCTCGGCCGCCGCCCCCTCGATCTGGTACGCGGCCGTGGCCGTGCCCCAGCGGAAGCCCTCGGGGAAACGTAGGGAGGCCGTGACGTCGGAATGGGTGTCGAGCGCGGTCATGGGATGTCAACTCCCTTTCAGAAGAGATGTGTGAAGAGGGACAGGGGGTCAGCCCTTGACCGCGCCCTGCATGATCCCGCCGACGATCTGGCGGCCGAGGAGGCCGAAGACGAGCAGCACCGGCAGGGTGCCCAGCAGGGTGCCCGCCATGATCACGGACTGGTCGTGGACGTAGCCGCCGCCGAGCTGGCGCAGCGCGACCTGGACGGTGGGCTCGGAGGAGGAGAGCGCGACGACGGGCCAGAAGAAGTCGTTCCACGCGGCCATGAAGGTCAGCAGACCGAGCACGGCCATGCCGGGCCGGGCGATCGGCACCACGATCGACCAGAAGATCCTGGCGGTGGACGCGCCATCGACCCGGGCCGCCTCGATCAGCTCGTCCGGCAGCGACTGCGCCAGGTACTGCCGCATGAAGAACACCCCGAACGCCGAGACCAGGCCCGGCAGGATCACCGACTGGAGCTGGTTCACCCAGCCGAGCTCGGCGATCAGCATGAACAGCGGGATCACCCCCAGCTGCGGCGGGATCATCATGGTGCCCACGGTGACCGCGAGCAGCGCGCCCCGGCCCCGGAAGCGGAGCTTCGCGAAGGCGAAACCGGCCAGCGTGCAGCACAGGACCGTGCCGAGGGTGATCGAACCGGAGACGAGCAGCGAGTTCAGCAGCGCCTTGCCGATGTCGGCCTCTTCGAGGACCGCCTCGAAGTTCCGCATCAGGTGCGGGCCGGGCAGCAGGGCCGGCGAGACCTTCGCCAGGTCGGCGTTGGAGCGGCTCGCGGCGACGATCGTCCAGTAGAACGGGAAGGCGGAGAACAGCACGGCGACGACGAGGATCGCGTAGGCGAGCGGCCCGGCGTGCAGGGTGCGCCCCGCCCGGGAGGGGCCGCTGCGCACCGGAGGGGCGAGGGCGGTCATCGGCGGGCCTCCTTGCGGGAACGGCGGCGCGCGACCAGGGCGTTGAGCCCGACGAGCACCACGATCAGCAGGAACATCACCCAGGCGACGGCCGCGGCCCGCCCCAGGTGGAAGAAGCCCCAGCCCTGCTCGTACATGTAGAGGCCGAGCGTCTGGTACTGGTGCGAGATGCCGCCCGAGACCGAGCCTTCGAGGAGCAGCGGCTCGCCGAACAGCTGGGTCGCGCCGATCGTGGAGACGATGACGGTGAAGAGGATGGTGGGCCGCAGCCCCGGCAGCGTGACGTGGAAGAACTGGCGCCACCGCGAGGCGCCGTCCATCGCGGCCGCCTCGTACAGCTCGTCCGGTATGGACTGCATGCCGGCCAGGTAGATCAGCGCGTTGTAGCCGGTCCAGCGCCAGATGACGACCGTGGACACCGCGATCTGCGAGGCGACCGTGCCGTTCTGCCAGTCCACGGGGTCGACGCCGACGAGGCCGAGCGCGTAGTTGACCAGCCCGAAGTCGCGGCCGAAGAGCTGGGCGAAGACGAGGGTGGCGGCGGCGACCGAGGTCGCGTACGGCAGCAGGACCGCCGTGCGGAGGAAGGTGCGGCCCCGCATCCGGTAGTTCAGCAGGTGCGCGAGCCCGAGGGCCATGACCAGCTGCGGCACGGTGGAGAGCACGCCGATGGTGAAGGTGTTGCGCAGCGACACCCAGAAGTACTCGTCGCCGAGGAGCGCGGTGTAGTTGCCGAGGCCGCGCCACTCCATGTCGCCGGGGGCCTGGAGCTCCACCCGGTAGAGGGAGACGAAGGCCGTGTAGAGGAGCGGGAAGAGGCCGAAGGCGACGAACAGGGTGAAGAACGGGGCGATGTAGGCGTACGGCGAGACCGTCCGCCAGGCCCGCCGGGCGCCCCCCGGCCGGGCCGGCGGGACGACGCGCGGCACGGACGGTGCCTGGGGTGCGGTGAGGGTCACGGTGCGGCCCTTCGGTGAGGGGTCGGGACGAGAGGGGGGCGTGGAGCGCGCCGGAGGGGTGGAGCGGCGTCGGAGGGGTGGAGTGGCGTCGGAGGGGGGCGCGGTGGTCCGGTGGCCGGGGCCGTGTCAGCCGATGGTGTTCTCGACGCCCTTCCTGGCGTTCGACCAGGCCTTCTCGGGAGAGGTCCCCTTGCGCTCGACCTCGCTCAGCGCGTTGGTGATCTGCTGCGCGATGTTCTGGTCGTGCACGCCGAGGACCTGGACCGGGGCCGCCTTCGCCGCGTCGCCGAAGATCTTCCCGATCGGGGCGTCGGAGAAGAACGGGTCCTTCGCGCCGGCGACCTTGTCGATCGCGCCGGTGGCGGAGGGGAAGTTGCCCTGCTTCTCGAAGAGCCGGGTCTGCTGCTCGGGCGCGGTGAGCCACTCGATCAGCTCGTACGCCTCCTTCTTGTGCTTCGCCGCCCTGGGCACGGCCAGGTAGGAGC
The DNA here is from genome assembly GCF_044544765.1 of Streptomyces sp. NPDC053513. NCBI lineage: Bacteria > Bacillati > Actinomycetota > Actinomycetes > Kitasatosporales > Streptomycetaceae > Streptomyces > Streptomyces sp. NPDC053513. The sequence goes on along the minus strand of NZ_JBITXP010000001.1, from coordinate 524,212 downwards.
CGCCCCAGTTGCCCGCGCCGCCGGGGAGCGCGGCGACGTCCCACTTGCCCTTGCCGGCCTCACCGGCCTGGCCCTTGATGTACCCGAGCATCCAGGCGGGGCAGGGGATCGTGGCGAAGGAGCCGGCGGCGAAGGCCTGGTTCCACTGCGGGGACCACTGGTCGAGCTTGGCGCTCAGCCCGCCCTGCGCGGCCTCGACGGCGTGGTCCCAGGCGGTGCGCAGAGCGGGGTTGTCCTCCCAGATCAGCTTTCCGGAGGCGTCGTAGTACCGCTCCTTCTCCTGCCCGATCATGATCGAGTACAGGCTGCCGACGCTGTCGATCCACGCGCTCCGGCCGGGAGCCTTCGCCTTGTACCGCTTGCCGAGCTCCAGGTAGCCGTCCCAGGTGGCCCACTTCTTCGCCAGCTCCTCGCGGTCGGTGGGCAGTCCGGCCTGCTCGAAGAGGTCGGTGCGGTAGCACAGCGCCTCCGGGCCGACGTCCGTGCCGAGGCCGAGGACCTCGCCGCCCCTGCCGGTGGCGGCGGCCCACTTGGCCGGGGCGAACCGGTCCTCGAGCGCCTTCGCCCCGTACTTCCCGAGGTCCTCGAAGCGCTCGGCCTGCTGCTGGGTGACGGAGGCGATCCGGCCGACCTCGATGCCCTGCACGTCGGCGAGGCCGGCGCCGCCTGCGAGCCGGGTCTGGAGGGACTTCCAGTAGTCGGCCTCGTCCTCGGTGTCCGTCTGCTTGATCGTGACGCCCGGGTGGAGCCTCTCGTACTCCGCGTACAGCCCGGCCTCCTTGTACCCGAAGGAGCCGAACAGGTCCACGGTGATCGTGACCTCGCCCCCGGCGGCGTCCTCGGACGCGCCGTCCGTCGAACTTCCGCAGGCGGCGAGCAGGGCCCCGGCGAGGACGACCGCCCCCAGGCGGGCGGCGGTTCTTCTGGCGGCTCGGGCGATGGGCATGGGAAGCCTCCTTGGCTCCGGAACGAGCGAGAGCGTCTGAGAGCGCTCTCAAGCCTGCGGGGGGAGCGTGCCCGGGGAGAGGGCGGCCCGTCAAGACTCGAAGGCGTATCGGACGGGAGACGGGCTCAACTCCCGCTTGTGTTCAAACCATTGACACGGTCGTTTCGCGGGTTTTACGTTTCCGACGCTCTGAGAGCGCTCTCACACCTCTCCCCGTACACGCCCCCATCCGCCGCGACGACATGAGGTGCTCCTTCATGCCAGCCCCCCGCAGCAGGCCGGCCGCAGCGCTGGTCCTGGTATCCGCCCTCGCCGCCCTGGGACTCGGCCCCGCCGCCGGTCCCGCGGCGGCGGCCACCGTCCCGGCGGGTGCCGGAAGTTACTCCGACACCCGCCCCGCCGGAACCTCGGGCCCCACCACCGACACCGGCGCCCCCGTCACCCCCAAGGTCACCCCGGCCGCCCAGGGCAAGCCGGTCCCCACCAACGACTGGTGGTCCTCCCTCGCCTTCCAGCGGTACGGGGACAACCCGTACTCCACCCCCATGTACGGCCACCCGCTCACCTATCAGGCCGTCGCCGGCGGCCTGGAGATCGGCTACCCCACGAACCCCGCCGTCGTCGGCGACGGACGGCAGTACGAGTTCGCCCACAAGCGCGACCTCACCCTCGGCCTCACCGGTCTCAACTCGCCCGACACCAGGGCCGACGCCTGGTCCGACTGGACCGTCACCCCCTACTGGTCCGACGGCACCCGCACCCTGCGCACCACCATCGGCCACGGCCTGCCCTTCGTGTACGCCAAGGGCAGCGGCGGCGACGCCCGGATCACCACCGCCGAGCCGCCCGCCGTCTTCGCCGACCAGGGCAACGTCCTCGGCGTCACCGTCGCGGGCCACCACTACGCCCTCTTCGCGCCCACCGGCACCGACTGGAACGTCTCCGGCACGACCGTCACCGCCGGCCTCGGCGGCAAGGACTACTTCTCCGTCGCCGTCCTGCCCTCCACCGACGCCCTCGCGACCTACCGGAAGTACGCGTACAGCTTCGTCACCGGCTCCACGGTGAACTGGAGCTACGACGCGGGCACCGTCCGCGCCACCTACACCCTCACCACCGAGGCGAAGGAAGGCACCGAACGGGGCACCCTCCAGGCGCTCTACCGCCACCAGTGGCTGCACACGGCCGACCCGCTCACCCCGTACACGTACGTCTCCCCGCGCGGCACCATGAAGGTCCGCGAGGCCACCTCCTTCACGACCTCCCAGCGCGCCGCCGCCACCCTGCCGGCGCTCCCCGGCGCCGGCGTGGACCCCGCCCGGCTGCGCGGCCACCTCAACGAGGTCGCGAACTCCGCCGACCCCTTCTCCGGCGCCGTCGACACGTACTGGACCGGCAAGGCCCTCGGCAAGCTCGCCCAACTGGTCCCGCTCGCCGACCAGATCGGCGAGGGCGCGATCCGCGACAAGCTCCTCGGCCTGATCAAGGGCCGGCTCCAGGACTGGTTCACGGCCGGCGGCGCCAACGAGTTCTCGTACGACCGGACCTGGAAGACCCTCATCGGCTACCCGGCCTCCTACGGCAGCGACACCGAACTCAACGACCACCACTTCCACTACGGCTACTACGTGTACGCGGCCGCGATCGTCGCCCAGTACGACCCGGCCTGGGCCGCCGACTCCGGGTGGGGCGCGATGGTGAAGACCCTGGTCCGGGACACCGCCAACCCCAGCCGCACCGACGGCGCCTTCCCCTTCCTCCGCGGCTTCGACGTCTACGCCGGACACAGCTGGGCCAGCGGCCACCAGGGCTTCGCCGCCGGAAACAACCAGGAGTCCTCCTCGGAGTCGACCAACCTCAGCGCCGCACTCGTCCTCTGGGGCTCGGCCACCGGCGACACCCAGCTGCGCGACCTCGGCACCTACCTGCTGACCACCGAGGGCGAGGCCGTCGCCCAGTACTGGTTCGACGCCGACCAGCAGGTCTTCCCGGCCGCCTTCCAGCACGACACCGTCGGCATGGTCTGGGGCAGCGGCGCCGCCTACTCCACCTGGTGGACCGCGAACCCGGAGGAGATCCACGGCATCAACGCGCTTCCGATCACGGGCGGTTCGCTCCACCTCGCCGGCCACAAGGACGCCGTCCGGCGCAACATCGCCGAGATGGAACGCGAGAACGGCGGCCCCGCCGTCGAATGGCGCGACATCCTCTGGGAGTTCCAGTCCCTGGCCGACCCCGGCGCCGCCAAGGCCAAGTGGGACGCCGGCAACGGCGGATACACCCCGGAGGCGGGGGAGTCCAAGGCCCACACCTACCACTGGCTCACGGCGCTCGACACCCTCGGCGCGCCCGACGCGACGGTCACCGGCTCCCTCCCCACCTCCGCCGTCTTCACCAAGGGCACCACCCGCACCTACGTGGCCCACAACCACGGCTCGACCGCCCGGACGGTCACCTTCTCCGACGGCAAGTCCCTCTCCGTACCCGCCCGTTCCACCGCGACCGGCACCGGCACGGGCGGCACCGACCCGGGCCCGGAGCCCTCCACGGGCGACACCTTCCAGCTCCGCACCGGCGGCACCCTCACCACGGCCGGCGGAGCCACGGAGGGCAGCGACACCATCGCCTCGGCACAGGGCGCCAACCACGACGGCACCCCGTACCGCCCCCTCGTCTACGAGGCAAGGAACGTCAACGGCACGCTCAGGAGCGGCGGTTCGACCGCCTTCCGCCTCCAGGTGGACGCCGGCGCGACGGTCGGACTCGGGCAGCAGGCCCGCGTCAGCTACGACCTCACCGGCGACGGCACCTTCGACCGGACGGAGACGTACCAGTACTTCGCGACGGACCCGGTCACCGGCTGGGAGGAGTACGCCCAGTCCCGCGGCCTGAAGTCCGCCACCGGCACGCTCGGCGACCTGCGCGGCGGCACGGTCCGGCTGGAGGTCTGGAGCGCGATCGGCAACGGCGACTCACGCCTCCGGACGGGCACGGACCGGTCCGTCCTCGTCATCCCGTACGACTGACCCGGCCGTCACACGAGAAGGCGGCGGGCCCCGGGTGCTCCCCGGGACCCGCCGCCTTCCGCACGCCGTCAGGCGGAGGCGCGGCGGACCAGCGAGGTCGGGGTGATCACGGAGGCCGGGACCGCGGGCCCGGTGCCGTCGAGCAGGCGCATGAGCAGCTTCACCATCAGCCGGCCCATCCCCTCGATGTCCTGGTGCACGGTGGTGAGGGCCGGGACGGTCCGGTCGACCACCGAGGCCATGTCGTCGAAACCGACCACCGCCACGTCCTCCGGAACCCGCACCCCGCGCTCCCGCAGGGTCCGCAACGCCCCCGAGGCCATCAGGTCGTTGGCGACGAACACGCCGTCGACGTCGGGCCGCCGGCCGAGGAGCTCCGCCATCGCGCGGGCCCCGCTCTCCTCCGTGAAGTCGCCGCGGCACAGCAGCGCGGGATCGGCGTCGAGGAGGACGTCCCGGTAGCCGTGGATCCGGTCGATCGCGGACGTCTGGTCGGGGGGACCGGAGATGTGCGCGACGTTCCGCCGCCCGAGCCCCACCAGGTGCCGCACCGCCTCCCTGGCGCCACCGCGGTTGTCGCAGTCGACGAAGGGCACCGCCGGGTCGGTCCCCGGCGCGGGCCGCCCGCCGAAGACCACCGGGATCCGGGCCCGCTCGATCACGGCCGGCAGGGCGTCGTCGCTGTGCAGCGAGAACGCCAGCGCGCCGTCGACGTGCCCGCCGCCGAGGTAGCGCGAGATCCGCTCGTGGTCCCCGGGGCCCTCCACCCACAGGAGCACCAGCTGGGCGTCGTGGGCGGTCAGTTCCCGGCTGATCCCGCGCACCTGCTGCTCGAAGAACGGGTCCGAGAAGATCCGGAACTCGGGTTCGGCGATGATCACGGCCACGGCGCCGTTGCGCCGGGTGACCAGGGTGCGGGCCGCGTGGTTCGGCACGTACCCGAGCTCCTCGACGGCCCGGAGCACCCTCTCCACCAGCGGAGCACGCACGCCCGCCCCGCCGTTGACGACCCGGGAGGCCGTGGCGCGGGAGACCCCGGCGCGGTCGGCGACGGCTTCCAGCGTGGGACGGGGCCCCGTGCTCTGCTCGGGCAAGGCGTGCGCTCCTCTGCTGCGTCGGCTGTACGGGGCGTGCGGCGGGCGCGTCCGAGGGGTGGCGCGCGGTCCCGCGCGGACCAGGATATCTGTGGCCGCCCCTTTTTGAGAGCGCTCCCAGAGCCCGCGAAAACCTCGTTGCCCCCTCCCGGGCCGGGACTAGGTGTATTGACCCGCGCTCGACCGCCCGACCGGAGTGGTGATCCGCCGTTACGAGCGCGAGCGACCCGGCGAGCTGATCCACGTGGACGTGAAGAAGCTCGGCCGGATCCCCGACGGCGGCGGCCACAAGACCAACGGCCGCCAGGCCGGCCGCCCGATCCGCGGCATGGGCTTCGACTACGTCCACTCCGCCGTCGACGACCACTCCCGCCTGGCCTACAGCGAGATCCACGGCGACGAGAAGGTCGCCACCTGCGCCGGCTTCCTGACCCGCGCGGCCGCCTTCTTCCACAGCCAGGGCATCGACCGCATCGAGCGGGTCCTGACCGACAACGCCTGGGCCTACCGCAAGGGCCTGGCCTGGAAGGCCGCCCTCGCCAAACTCGGCGCGAACGGCAAGCCGACCCGGGCCTACCGGCCGCAGACCAACGGCAAGGTCGAACGCTTCAACCGCACCCTCCTGGACGAGTGGGCCTACCTACGGCCCTACACCTCCAACACCGAACGGACCGAAGCCCTGGCAGACTTCCTCCACACCTACAACCACCACCGCTGCCACACCGCACTCGACGGACACCCGCCGATCAGCCGCGTCAACAACGCTGCCGGTCAATACACCTAGCCCGGCGGGGCGGCCCCGTGCGACCGGGGCCGCCCCGCCCGGCGCGTCAGCCGTCGCCGCGGCTCGCCCCGCCGCGCTGGCGCAGTGAGATCCGGTTGCCGTCCGGGTCCACCGCCTCGATGCGGATCCCGAACCCGTAGTCGTCCGGTTCGGCCTGGTCGAAGGTCACGCCGCGGTCGCGCAGCACCTTGAAGTCCGCCCGCAGGTCGTCCGATTCGAGGAACAGCGGGCCGGGCGCGGTGCCCGCCTGTGCCCCGGCCGGCTGCCCGGCCGACGCCGCGTGCGGCCAGAGGACGATCTCGGTCGCACTGCCGGGGACGCCGACGGTGAGGAAGCGTCCCTCGGCGCCGGAGTGGTCGACGCGCTTCTCCAGGCCGAGCTGTTCCGTGTAGAACCGCAGCGCGCGCTCCTGGTCGGTGACGTAGAGCGTCACGTACATGATGTTCGTCAGCATGGTGGTGTCCTTTCGTCCGTCGTTCCTGCCGCACTGACGGATCCCGGCGGGAGAATGTGACGGACGGACGGACGGACGGACAGATGGATGGACGGACGGACGAGCCGCCGCCCCGGCTGGCCGTCGTCGTGGGCGCGCGCAGCCGGGACGACGGCGCCGCCCCGCCCACCGGAGGGGTGGACGGGGCGGCGTCGCGGAAGGGCCCGCCGGTCAGCCGACGGTGGCGGCCCCGAGCCGGGCCTCCTGGTCGGCGGCCGCCCGGGGCGCAAGCGTCTTCTGCGCGAGGACGCCGAAGACGATCCCGAACACCGCCCACAGCACCGCCTGGACGGCCAGGGAGGCGAGCCTGAACTCCCAGAGCAGCCCGGCCGGGAAGCCCGTCGCGACGGCGTCCTCGTTGTCCGGCAGGACGGCGAAGGCGACCGCCGTCACGACGACGAAGCCGACGCCGGCCGCCAGGGTGGCGTTCCAGTTCCCCAGGCGCGGCGCGAGCCGCCGCCCGGCGATCAGGGCGGCGATCCCGAGCAGCACGCTGAGCAGGATCATCAGGAAGAACAGGGTGGTGCGCTTCCCGATGGTGTCCGGATTGCCGACGGCCGGAGGGGTCGCCGGGTACTTGAGGAACGGCACCAGATAGACGGTGGCGAACGCGGCGGCTGCCGTGAGCGCCGCCGTCGCCCGGGGACTGAAGCGGCCGACGCGGCCCAGCGCGAAGGAGAACGCCAGGGACGCGATGCCGCCGAGCGCCACGCCGTAGACGAGGACACCGGTGGCGAGGCCGAAGGTCGACTGGGCGGAGCGGCTGATCCCCTCCTCCTCTTCCTCGGCGGCCTCCACGGCGACGGTGCCGCCGCCGTGTCCCGCGTGGGACCCGTGGCCTGCCGGGGCCTCCCCGGCGGCCTTGGCCTCCTCCACGGCGATCGCGCCGTTCACGGGGGGCTCACCCACCGCATAGGCCACGGCGAAGGCGAACAGCCCCGCGATCAGGCCCGCGAGCATGCCGCGGACCAGCAGGGATCGAACGGTCGAGGCGTGCATGTGCCGGTCGCCCCTCAGTGGCAGGGGAAGCCGAGCAGGTGGCGTCCGTCGTGCACCCACTCGTGCACGTCGGTGCCGGCGATCAGCGAGGTGGCGCCCTGCTCGGCGCCGACGAAGTACAGCGCGACCAGTGCGAGGAGCCCGACGAAGAAGGCCCAGGGGAGCACCGCGCGCACGGGGAGCGGAGCCGGTACGGCGACGGAAGGGGCGGGAACGGCAGCGGAGACGACGGCCTCGGCCATGATGGAACCTCCTGTTGGGAACTCGCGTCCCATACGGTGGTGCAGGACGACGGTCCACGGGTCTGACTCGCCGTGACCTCCCCTGGGGGCGCCGCGGCTCACAGTGGCGCGACCGTGCCGGATTCTCACCGGGCTTCCGTCTCGCCGTCGTCACGCTGTTCAAATGTCGCCTGACCGTACCGCGCGGGGGAGCCGCCGCCAAGGGCGTGAGGCCTGGATCACCTTCGTACGCTCCCGGGTAGAGTCCCGCGCACCACTCCGGCCACCACGGCCCCGCCGTCCCGCCCGCCGCAAAGGATCCCGATGACAGTCCGGTTGACGCTGATCTCGCCCGCGACGGGCGAAGCGCTCCGCGAGGTGCGGTTCGACGACGACGGCCCTCTCGACCCGGCGGGCACCGCCCGCGCCGAGGCCGTCGCCTCCGCCGTCGGCCCGTCCCCGCGCGCGTACGCCTCCCCGTCCCGGCGTTGCCGTGACACGGCGCGGGCCCTGGGCCTGTCCGCGGAGCCCCTCGACGAACTCGCCGGCTGCGCCATGGGCCGGTGGCGCGGGCGGACCCTGGAGGCCGTGGCCGCCGCCGAGGAGGCCGGGGTCGCCGCCTGGCTGTCCGATCCCGCGGCGGCCCCGCACGGCGGGGAGTCCCTGCGCGACCTGCGGGTCAGGGTCGGCCGCTGGCTCGACGGCCTCCGGGACGGATCCGGCCGTGTCACCGCGGTCGCCGAACCGGACGTGATCCGCGCCGCGATGGTGCACGCCCTCGCCGCGCCGGACGCGACGGCCTGGCGTCTGGACGTCCGCCCCCTGACCGCCGTCCACCTCAGCGGCCGTGCCGGGCGCTGGAACCTGCGCCCGGGCGAGCCGCTCGTACCGCCGCGGTAGACGGCCCGTCAGGCCGGGGGCCGGTCAGGGGGCTGGGTCGGGCCCGACCGGTCGGGCCGGACCGGTCAGGCCGGACGCTTCCACTCCCGCAGCAGCAGATAGCCGAGGTACGCGCCTCCGACGGCCATCGTGTACAGGCCGACCGGGAGGTTGTCGAAGAGCGGCAGCTGCTGGGCGGCGAGGTCGGCGAGGACCAGCAGCAGGGCGCCGAGCAGGGTCGACATGACCAGGTGCGGGCCGCCGCCGCGGGTGATCCGCTTGGCGATCTGCGGTGCCGTCAGGGAGACGAAGGCGATCGGTCCGGCGACGCTGACCGCCCCGGCGGAGAGGACGATCGACAGCGAGACCGCCGCGGTCGCCGTACGGGCCGGGCGGGCGCCCAGGCCGGTCGCCAGGTCGTCGCCCATCTCGCCGATGCCCAGCGGCCGGGCGAGGAGCGCGGCGAGCGGCAGGCAGACGAGCAGCACCAGCCAGATCGTCCGCGCGTCCTCCCAGGAGCGGGCGGCGAGGCTGCCGTTGATGTACGCGGTCAGCGCGCTCGCCTTGTCCCGCTCGACGGCGTAGACCACGTACTGGGTGAGGGCCGTCGACATCGCGGACACACCGATGCCGGCCACCACCAGGCGCCCCGGATTGCGGAAGCCCGACCCCGTGGAGAAGTAGACGACCGCCATGGCGATCACGGCACCGAGCAGCGCGCCGACGGGCACCGGCACGAGGTCGGGGAAGAACAGCGCGGCGGCCGCCGCGCCCGCACCGGAACCGGCGCCGAGCCCGATGACGTCGGGGCTGCCCAGCGGGTTGCGGGTGACAGACTGGAAGAGGGCCCCGGACAGGCCGAAGGCCGCGCCGGTGGCGAGGGCGACGACGAGCCGCGGACCGCGCAGCCGGTTCAGCACGAAGGCGTTCTTGCCCCTGGCCTCGCCCGCCAGTGCCGACGGAAGGTCGGCCGGGTCGATGCCGAGACGGCCCAGGGAGAGGGTCGCCACGGCCGCCCCGAGGAGCAGCAGCAGCGTCACCGCGGCGGCGATCGCGGTGCGGCGCCGTACGGGGACGGCGACCCACGGCCCGATCCGCAGGAGGCCACGGCCCGCGGGCCGTACGGGCCGCGACGCCGTCACGGCCGGGGTCTCGATCCGCTCGGCGGTCTTCATGCCGCTCCCCTCATACGACGGACGGCGAACAGCAGCGCGGGCGCGCCCACGAAGGCGGTGACGACGCCGACCATGAGCTCCTGCGGACGGAGCAGCACCCGGCCGATGACGTCGGCGAACAGCAGCAGGGCGGGTCCCGTGAGCGAGGTGAAGAGGATCTGCAGGCGGAAGTCGGTGCCCACGAGCGCCCGGACGAGGTGCGGGACGGCGAGTCCGACGAAGGCGATGGGGCCGACGGCGGCCGTCGCGGCGGCGCTGAGCAGCGTCGCCGCGAGGAGCCCCGCGCCCTTGACGCGGGCGGGGCTGATGCCGAGGGAGGTGGCCTTGTCGTCGCCCATCGCCATGGCGTTGAGCCCCGGCGCGAGGAGCACGGCGAGGACGAAACCGACGGCGGCGAACGGCAGGACGGCCCAGAAGGCGTCGAAGCCGCGCCCGCCGAGCGAACCCACCACCCAGTAGCGGTACGTGTCGAAGACCTGCGGCCGGGACAGCGCGACGGCCTGGATGAACGCGGCGAGGACGGCGGCGAGCACCGCCCCGGCGAGCACCAGGCGGACCGGCCCGCTGCCGCCGCCCGCCGTGCCGATGAGGTGGACGACCACACCGGTCGCCAGGGCACCGGCGAGGGCCCACCAGATGGTCTCGTGCTGCCCGGCGGCACCGAGGAACGCGGTCGCGGAGACGATGGCGGCGGACGCGCCCGCGTTGATGCCGAGGAGTCCCGGCTCGGCGAGCGGATTGCGGGTGATGCCCTGCATCAACGTGCCGGCGACGCCCAGGCAGAGGCCCGCGAGCAGGCCGAGCGCGGTGCGTGGATAACGGCTCTCGACGACGGTGCGGAGATAGCCGTTGCCGTCACCGGTGACGACCCGGAGGACGTCGGCGGCGGACGTCGGCTTGCTGCCGAACATCACACTGGCGAGGACCGCCAGGGCGAGCAGGACCAGACACAGGGCGGCGGCTGCGAGGTGCCGGGCAGGGCCCCGCCGTACGACGGCGGGGCCCTGCCCGATCCGGGAGAGAGTGGTCACGCCGGAGGCCCGCCGCTACTTCCCGGCCTTGGCGACGGCCTTGTCGATCATCGGGAGGTACCGCTCGATGCTGTACGGCACCGTCAGCGGGTTGATCATCGACGAGGCGGTGACGAAGGGCTGGTCGTCGCTGTGGACGAGGGCGCCCTTCTTCACGGCCGGGATGGCCGCGTACAGCGGCTGCGCCTCGATCTCCTTGCGGGACTTCTCGTCCGTGTAGAAGGTGAAGGCGATGTCGCTCTTGGCGAGCTTGTTGGCGTTCTCCAGGCCGATGAGGGCGGAGTCGGTGCCCTCGGTCTCCTTGAAGGTGTTCACGACCGGGTCGACCTTCAGACCCAGCTTGGAGACCATCGCGACGCGCTGCTCCTCGGGCTTGAAGACGCCGAGGGTGCCGGGGCCGGTGTTGTAGATGTACGAGAACGTGACGTTCTTGTAGTTCGGGCGCGTGGCGGCGGCGTCGGCGAGCTGCTTGTCGATCTTGGAGGTGAGCTCCTTGGCCTTCTCCGGCTGCCCGAGCGCCTTCGCGACGATCTCGATCTGCTGGTCCCAGTCGGTGCTCCACGCCTTGTCGGGGTAGGCGACGGTCGGCGCGATGTCCTTGAGGAGGTCGTACTGCTTCTGCGTGATGCCCGACCAGGGGGCGAGGATGACGTCGGGCTCCAGCTCGGTGATGGCCTCGATGTCGAGCTCCTCGCCGCCGTCGAACTGCTTGGGCAGCGTGGCGCCGGCCTTCTTCACGGCGTCGTGGATCCAGGGCAGGTAGCCGGTCTTGTCGCTGCCCCACGGGTAGCTCTCGATGCCGACGGGGACGTTGCCGAGGGCGATGGCGGTCTCGGCGGAGCCCTGGCCGAGGGTGACGACGCGCTTCGGCTTCTCCTTGATGACGGCCTCGCCGAGCGCGCTCTTGATGGTGACGGGGAACGCCCCCGCCGGAGCCTTGGCCGCCGTGTCCTTCGCGTCGTCCTTTTCGTCGTCCGAGCCGCACCCGGTCACCATGAGGCCGAGCGAGACCGCGGCGGCGCCCGCCACGAGAACGCGGCGGCGGAAGGGGGTGAACACAGAAGGCATGGCGGATCCTTGTCTCCGGGCAGAGGTGTGCTACGCCCCGCCCGACGCCCCTCCAGGCATGGGAATGCCGAGGCAGCGGCCATCGCGAGGCGCTTGTTAGGTGAGCCTAACCTATCTCTGTTGGGGGTGGAGTGCCAGGTCCCGTTCGGCGGGGAGCGACGGGCCGGCCGGTGCGGGGTGCGGGTGCGGGGAGCGCCGGTCGCCCGGCCGCCGTGTGAAGCGCCGTCAGGCGGACGCCTCCCACGCCGTCGTCAGACCGTCCAGCCACGCCGGCGGCAGCTCGGCGGCGTCCCACTCCTCGTGCAGGTCCGCCGGGGACGTGGCGAGCCGTTCCAGGACGGCGACGCTGGTGGGGGAGTGGATCAGGGAGTACCGGCCGTGGATCGCGATCGCGCTGCCCGGCCCGTACTCGGCGTACAGCCGTTCCAGGCGCGCCCGGTGGGACGAGGTGAACTCGGTGAGCCGCCCCGCGTACCCCGCCCGCTGACGCGAGCTCATCGTGCCGAGGAGGGCCCGCAGCACCTGCTCGGTGACCTCCGGGTCGAGATCGGAGACGTCGGCGAAGGAGAGGTAGAGCGGAGTCACCGCCACCTTGGTCCGCTCCAGCTCCGTCCGCCCCACGGGCGGACGGTCGTCCGGAGAGGCCGCCGAAGGATCCGAGGCGACGGCGTGCCTCAGCGCCCGCTCGGCGACGGCGCCCAGCTCGTCGGCGACGGCCCGCGCCCCGTCGAGCCAGCCGGAGGCGTACGCCTCGCCCTTCCCCTCGGGCGCGCTCCGCCCGGCCGCGCCGACCTCCTCGTACGCGAGGGCCAGCGCGCCCGCCTCGACGAACCCGATCAGCTCCTCCGCGTCGCCGGACCAGACGCCCGCTCGGGCGAGCAACTGGAGCAGCGTCCTCTTCGCGTTGAGGACACTGGCCTCGTCCAGCTGCTGCCGTCCTTCTCCGGCGGTGCTCACAGGATCCTCCTCGTCATGGGGACGGCGTGGTGCTTCGGCCACACGGAACGCTCCGTTCGAGCCTACGCAACACCCGTCGTCCCGACGCACCCTTCCCGCCCGCGCCGCGCCCGCGTCGACGGCGGAGAGGACCGGGCGCGAACGTTCAGCGCCGGTACACGCGCAACTCCGCCACCTCGTACGACATCTCCGACGCGTCCGGGTCGGGCGCCGGGTGGTACCGGCCCGCGCAGACCGACAGGTTCACGATGAGATGGGCCCGCCAGGAACGCCCCACTCCCCGGCGGTCGGCGAAGACGCGGGCGCCGTTGACCCACCACACCACGGACCGCGCCCCGAACTCGACCCGGAGGTCCACCCACGCGCCGGGCCGGACGGCCGGGTCCCGGAAGTAGAGGTACCGGCCCCGCACCCGGTTCGACAGCTCCAGGAGGTCGGGGTTGTCGGGGTGGTACTCGAAGACGTCGACCTCCTGCCCGCCGTCGAGCCAGGTCCAGATCGCCGGCCAGGCACCCGTCTCCTCGGGCAGGCGCACCCGGGCCTCCAGGACGTCGCCCGCCCGCACCTGGAAGCCCTCCGCACTGCCCTCCGTCGTGAGCAGCCCGGTGTCCCAGAGGCCGTCGCTCCTGCGGGTGGCCCGGAACGTCCCCGTCCGGCTGTACGAGGGGTCCTCCACCAGGTGATCGAGCTTGTTGTCGCCGGGGTTCGTCGGCCCCCCGTCGGGATAGGCCCACGAGCGGCCCGCCACCCACTGCTCGACGGAGGAGAAGTCCGCGTCGAGGACGAGGTCGGCGGGAGTCACTGCCGGACCGCCTCCACCGGGACGCCCGCCGCCCCGCCGGAGCCGGGCGAAGAAGTCCTTCAGCACGGCGTCCCTCCTTTCGCGCGGGCCCCGTCGGCCCACCGGCAATCTGCCCCGCCTCGCCCGGTGCACGCCTGGAGAGCGGTCGATTGGCGACAAGTCGTCACCGACCGTGCCGGACCGGGCGGTACCGTCCGCGACGCGGCCCGGCGCCCCCGGCCTCACCGGGACGGCGGCACTCGAACGCACCCCGGAAGGGGTACGTATCAACGCCGTTCGACGCCGTTCGACGCCGTCGGCCCCGGTCGCACCGACACCCCTCTCCTCGCCGGACACGGCCGGGAGGCGCACGCCGCCCCCGCCGCCCGCCGAGCCACCGGAAGGACAACGTCATGAAGGCACTCCAGTACCACACCGTGGGCGCCCCGCCCGAGGTCGTCAACGTCCCCGACCCGGAACCGGGCCCCGGTCAGGTCCTCCTCCGGGTCACCGCCGCCGGTGTCTGCCACTCCGACATCGCCGTGATGAGCTGGTCCGCCGACCAGCTGCCCTTCCCGCTGCCCCTGACCCTCGGCCACGAGGGCGTCGGCACCGTCGCAGCACTCGGCCCCGGCGCCGAGGGGGTCGCCGTCGGCGACTCCGTCGCCGTCTACGGACCCTGGGGCTGCGGCACCTGCTTCATGTGCGCCCAGGGCAAGGAGAACTACTGCCTGCGAGCCGCGGAGCTCGGCATCAGGCCGCCCGGACTCGGCGCGCCCGGCGCCATCGCCGAGTACATGATCGTCGACAGCCCGCGCCACCTGGTGCCGCTCGGCGACCTCGACCCGGTGCGGGCCGTGCCGCTCACGGACGCCGGTCTCACCCCGTACCACGCCATCAAGCGCTCGCTGCCGAAGCTCGTCCCCGGCAGCACCGCCGTCGTCATCGGCACCGGCGGGCTCGGCCACGTCGCCATCCAGCTGCTGCGCGCCATGACCGCGGCCCGGGTCGTCGCCCTGGACGTCACCGAGGAGAAGCTCGCCCTCGCCCGCACCGTCGGCGCGCACGACACCGTCCTGTCCGACGCGGCCGCCGCCCCCACGGTCCGTGCCCTGACCGGAGGCCGCGGCGCGGAGGCGGTGCTCGACTTCGTCGGTGCCCAGCCCACCGTGATGGCCGCCGGCGTGATGGCGGCGGTGGAGGGCGACGTCACCATCGTCGGCCTGGGCGGCGGCACCCTGCCCGTCGGCTTCGGCGCCCTGCCGTACGAGGTCTCCGTCACCTCCCCGTACTGGGGGACCCGCGCCGAACTGATCGAGGTGTTCGACCTGGCCCGGACCGGCGCCGTCGACGTCCACGTCGAGACGTACGGCCTGGAGGAGGCGCCGGAGGCGTACGAGCGCCTGCACGAGGGGCGGATCGACGGCCGGGCGGTCATCCTCCCGAACGGCTGAACCCCGGCGGGCGCCGGGCGGCCAGTTCCCCGTGGGGGCGAGCCCGGTGACGCCCGGTCAGGGGAGCTGGTCGTTCCAGCGGTAGCGGTCCGGCTGGACGTGCACCGTCATGGAGGTCTCCCGTTCTCCCCAGTCCATGTCCGACTCGCCGATCACCCAGGCCATCGCCTGGTAGGCACTCGGACGCGAGGTCTTCCGGGGGCAGGCGTCGAGCGGCGTGACGGCGGACCGCCCGGCCGGGACGGTCAGACGCACCCCGGTGCCCCAGGGCGCGGGACAGGGCGTCACCACACGGCTCCGCACCCAGGACAGGCGCGCGCGTACGGTCACGGCGCGACTGCCCGGGTTGTCGATCCGCACGGCGAACCGCAGGGTGTCGCCGCCGTCGAGGACCTGGCTGCAGGCGCTCCACGCCGCCTGCTCCACCGCCCGCACCTTGCCGCAGCGGTAGTCGCCCGTCATCGGTCCGGGGGCCGCCGTGCCGGTGACCGCCGGCGGCCCGACCGGCCCTCCGAGGGCGTCTGCGCGGGGCCCCGCCGCGTCACCGCCCGGCGGCGCGGCCCGACCGGCCGACGGGACGGTCGGCGGGCCGCCGGCGGGGGAGGACGGCAGCCGGGACACCGCCCAGACCGCCACGACCACTCCCAGCACGCCCAGGCCCACGACCACCCGCCGACCGACGCGCCGCCGCCCGGACCAGGGTCCCCCGGCGCGCGCAGCGGATGGGTGCGGGTGCGCGGCCGGGGCCTGGGACGGGTGCGGGTCGGAGGTCGGGGGATCCGCCCTCGGAGCGGCTGGAGCGGCTGGAGCGGCTGGAACGGCCGGAGGAGTCGGAGCGGCCGGAGTGCTCGGACCCGGCCGTTCCTCCGGCGGTTCCGTCGGATCGGCGGGCGCCGCGCCCTCGCCCCCGCCCGACGGCTCCGGGGGCGCCTTCGTCCCCCGTACGGCGGCCCTGCGCCTGCGCGCCTCGGTCCGCGCCTCCTCCAACAGCCGCGCCCACCGCTCACCCTCGTCGTCCCCGACGCCGAAGAGCTCGGCCAACGCCGCCAGCACCTCCGCGTCCGGCAACGCGGTGGCCTCCGGATCCTTGTAGCGGTTGAAGCTGGAATCGCTCAGCCCCCGCATGCCCCGGCCGGCGAAACGGGACTTGAGCCGGGCCTCGATCCGCTCCTGCGCCAGACAACCCGACCGCGTCCACGCCGCACCGATCCGGCGGGCGAGCTCCGCGCGGGCCGCGCCGCCCTCCGTCGCGCCGAACGCCTCACCCATCGTCATCCCTCCGCCGTCCCACGACCGATCGAACCCGCAGGTCAGAGAAGTGAGTCGGCCCCGGGACCGGGATGAAACGACGCCGGGTGAGCCGCCCCGGCGAAAGTACTGCCACCCCCGCCGGGCCCCCGGGATTCTGATTCCGCCGAGCCGCTCGACGGCCCGGCGCTCCCACCGTCTGACAGGAGGAGAACGATCATGCTTCGTTCCAGGACACGCGCCCTCGCCCTCGCCTCTACCGTCCTCGCCCTCGCCCTGGCCGTCCCCGCGGGCACCGCCGCCACCGCCGCGCCCCGGACCCGTGAGGCCCGCGGCCCGGTGACGCTGGTCTTCGACAAGAACCCGGAGCACCCCACGTACTCCAAGCTCACCGCGTACCTCGGCAAGCGGGTGCTCGGCCAGTGGCGCGCCGGCTCGGGCACGACGACCGACGAGTGCCGGGTCGGCCGGGGCGACAGCGGCGGATGGCTGCCGAACGGTACGTACGCCATCTCCTTCCGCACCAGGACCTACGACGGCGACGCCATCGACGGGTACGCGATCCGGCTCGCCGACAAGAGGTGCAGGGGCGGCAAGGGCGCCAACCGGGACCAGCTCTTCATCCACAGCCGCATGACCGTGAACGGCGCCTCGCGCTGGCGCGGCGACCGGGACTACAAGTCCCTCGGCTGCGTGAAGCTGCACCCGAACCACATCAAGGCCCTGTTCAGGACCCTCGACACGTACGGAGAGGCGAAGACCCTCAAGGTCATCGCCTGACCCGCCTCCCACCGCGTCCCGGGAGCGCCCGCCCCAGGCCGGCGCGCCCGGGACGCGGGCGCGTCCCCGGAACGCGGCGCAACGGTCTTCACCGGGGCTCGTTGATCACGCCATGAAGAACGCCGAAACCGGGCGCCGCGCCCGCCTCCTCGCCTCGACCGTCGCCGCCCTGCTGCTGGGGGTCGCGAGCGCGCCGGGCGCGTACGCCGTTCCCGCCCCGCAGGACTGCCCGGCGGCGGAGGTCTTCGCGACCGACAACACCGCGATCATCACGGACCCCGACGACCCGAGGCTCGACACCCGCCTCACCCGCTTCGGACACGAGGGGCGGCGGATCATCCGCGCCCACGGCGCCCGCCCGGGGGCGTCGGAGCTGCTGGACGGCGTCTTCTGGTCCGAGGAGCTGAAGCAGGCGACCTACGAGCGGTCCCGCGAGTTCGACGTCGAGAGGGTCGGCCGCGACGGTCTCCGCCACATCGCGGGCGTCATCGCCAAGCAGTACAGGCAGGAGGCCGTCCTCACCTTCCGCTGCCTGCCGCGCACGTCGCCGGAGACCGACGCGGTCGAGATCGAGGTCCCCGGCGTCCGCGTGAGCGGCCTGCGGGAGGCGCTCGTCGCGGACCCGGAGGCCCGCGACAAGCTGGGAGGCGGCTCCGTCACCCTCGACGGCCGGCTCGTCCTCGTGGCTCCGGTCGGCGACCTGCCGCTGGCCCGCAGGTTCACGACCGCCCTCGGCGCCGACTGGGACCGGGCTCAGGTGCGGTACGGCGACCGGGAGTTCGTGACCGGCGAGGAGTGAGCCGGGGCGCGGCCCTGTCGGCTCATCGCGGTGACGAGGGTGGAGGAGACGTGGGCCAGGGCGGGGTCGGCGGCGATGAAGAACGTCTCGACTCCCGCCAGTTCGCGGTTCATGCGGGCCATCGGCATCTCGTGGTCCAGGTCGGCGACGCCGCGGACCCCGCGGACGACGACGTCGATTCCGGTTCGGCGGCAGTAGTCGACCAGCAGGCCGCCGGTGTGGGAGTCGACCGTGACGTTGCTCAGGCCGGCCGCTGCCGCGCGGAGCCGGTCCAGCCGTTCCGGGACGGGGAAGCGGCCGGTCTTGTTCGCGTTGGACATCACGCACACGACGACCTCGTCGAACAGGTGGGCGGCGCGCCGGAGTACGTCCTGGTGCCCTTGTGTGACCGGGTCGAAGGATCCTGGGAAGAGGGCTCGCATGATCGGAGAGGGTAACAACATCGGTCGGCCGCCCCGTCCGACGACCGCTTCGACGGTGCCCCGAGGGGGCGTGGCGGGACGACTGCTCCGATGCGGTGACCGGTTCCACGGGTGCCGTGCCCTCGGCGCCTCATGATCGTTCGGGCTGTCGTGAGGATCGACGCTCCCCCGAGGCGGGTGAAGGGCCGGGCCGCGGTGGCCGTGATGCTGACGGCACTGCTCACCGGGGCCTGTACGGCGGAGCGGCCGCACCGGGCGCTGCCCGTCTCGGAACAGGGCCGCAGCGACCTGATCCACGCCGCCGAGCAGGTCCTCGTGGGCCGGTGCCTGCGAGCGTGCGGAGCCGCCGGGCCGCCCCCGCGGCAAGAGGTCCTGTTCGGTACCGGGCCCGCCGAGCTGTCGATCAGGCTCGCCACCGGTTACACCGTCCGCGCGCACACCGACGGCTGTCTGGCCGAAGCGCAGCGGTACCTCTACGGCGACCAGGCCCGCTGGTTCCGCGCCGAGGTCACCGTCAACAACCTGCGGCCCGAGGCCCGGGCCGCGCTCCGCGAGGACGCCGCCTACCGGGCCGCGCTGGCACGCCGGGACGCCTGCGCCGACCACGACACCGCGTGCGTCCGGGCCAGCGGTCTGGAACAGCTGCGGACGAAGCTGGAGCCCGCCCGTCTCGCCCGTGTCCGGGCCGCGCACCGCGACGACCTCACCACCTATGACCGCCTGCGCGACCGCGCGGTGCAGCGCGCGGCCGGTCTCCTGGCCGGCCGCCCCCCTGAGAAAGGCACTCCTTCCCCATGACCACCAGCAGGTTCCTGACCTCTGCCGCCGCGGCGTTCCTCGTCCTCACCGGCAGCCTCGCCGCCGCCGCACCGGCCGGCGCCGTCGACTGCCCGAGCGGCCAGTTCTGCGCCTGGGAGCACGCCGACTACCAGGGCCAGCGGGCGAACTGGCAGGGCGACGACGGCTGGTGGGAGGGCTACATCGCCGACAACGACTCCTCCTGGGCCAACCACGGCATCGTGGGCCCCGGCATCCCGGCCCACGTGCAGATCTTCGACGGGGCGTGGCAGGGCGGCGACATGACCCTGTGCCTCGCCCCCGGCCAGGAGGTCAGCTGGAACGGCGTGGCCAACGACCGCGGCGACTCCCACCGGTGGGCCCACGGCTGCTGAGACACCACGCCCCGGGGCCCTGCCGGCCGTTGCCCGGCAGGGCCCCGGGCCGCACACGGGCCCAGCCGCTCGCGGAAGGGCGCGCCCTGTGGGGTGGGCATGCGCTTTCGGCCATCTCGGGGCGGAAGCGGGAGGCCCGCCTTGTCCCGGCGCGGCTGATCAAGTAGCGTCGCCCGTCATGAACACCGGACCGGCTATACGCCATGCACGGACGGGCGATCCGGTGGAAGGCTGATCGCTCGGCGGGTGCGCGACAGGCACCCCGAAGGTTCGGCACGAGGACCCCCAGTGCGCCGGCACTGCGAACCCCGTCCACGTGTCGAATCAACAGCGAGGTCATCCACATGGCAGTCACGTTCAACCACACCATCATCGCCTCCAAGAACCGCGAGGAATCCGCGCGGTTCTTCCGCGAGTTGCTGGAACTCCCCGAGGCGCCGTCCTGGGGCCCCTTCCTCAACATCCAGCTCGCCGACGGCGTCCTGCTCCAGTTCGCCGAGCCCCCGGTGGACATCCAGATGCAGCACTACGCGTTCCTGGTCGACGACGAACTGTTCGACCGGGCGTACCGGCGCCTGTGCGAGCGCGACATCGAGCACTGGGCCGACCCGCAGATGCGGCGCCCCGGTGAGACCAACACCGAACACGGCGGGCGCGGGGTCTACTTCAAGGACCCGGCCGGGCACGCGATCGAGCTGATCACGCGCCCGTACCTGTAGTCCGGCGGAGCCGTGGCCCCGGGACGCTCCTCCGATGCCGGGGGAGCGTCCGCGGGGGGGGGGGGGGGGGGGGGGGGGGGGCCGCCCCCCCCCCCCCCCCCCCGCCCCGCACCCGGTGCCGGCCTCGTCAGGCGAGGAACTCCCCGTCGCGGGCCACGACCACACCGCCGTGGACGACCACGTCCCGGCGCGGCATGTCGACGACGACCTGCGGCAGGCACTCGCCGCGCACCAGGACGAAGTCGGCCGGGGCGCCCGCCCGGAAGTCGGCGTGCGCGAGGCCCATCACGTCCGCGCCGCCGTGGGTCGCGACGCGGTAGCACTCCGACAGCTCGTCGTCGAGACGCACGTCCGTCACCCAGCCGAGGATGTGCGCGCGGTGCAGCATGTCGGCGTCGCCGAACGGGCTCCACGAGTCCCGGACACCGTCCGAGCCGAGCCCGACCCGTACGCCGTGCTCGCGTAGCCGGGCGATCGGGAGCACCAGGGAGTCCGAGGGGGCGACCGTGGTGAGCGCGATGTCCTGCTCGCCCAAGTCCTTCGCCACGGAGCCGAGTTCACTGTCCGTCAGGCCCGGAAGGCAGAAGACGTGGCTGACCGTGACCTTGCCGGCGAGGGAGAGGGCGCGGGTGCGCTCGACGATGCCGCGCATCGCCCGCATGCCCTTCTCGCCGCGGTCGTGCAGGTGGATGTCCACGCCCACGCCGTGGCGGTCCGCGATGCCGAAGACGACGTCGAGCTGCTCGTCGAGGGCCTGGTCGAAGCCGATCGGGTCGATGCCGCCGATCATGTCGATGACGCCCTCGCGGGCCGCCTTCTCCAGGAGCGCCGCCGTGCCCGGGGTGCGGATGACGCCGTGCTGCGGGAAGGCCACGATCTGGACGTCGAGGGCGTGGCGCAGCCGCTCGCGGGCCTCCGCCACGCCTTCCACACCGGCCAGACCGTAGGCCGGGGCCACGTCGGCGTGGGCGCGCATGCCGCGGGTGCCGCGGGCGACGGCGTGGCTCATCAGGCCGTAGGCGCGCTCGGCGACGGGGCGGCGCTGGCTGCGGAACAGCTCCACGTCCTGCGCGACATAGTCGGCGATGCCGGAGGCGGGCCGGCGCGACACCCAGGAGCCGCCCCAGGTGGTCTTGTCGGGGTGGATGTGCGCGTCGACGAGGGACGGGAGGGCGATCCGGCCGCCGCCGTCGACGACCTTCGCGCCGTGCGGCGCGGGGCCGTCCGAGATCCGGCCGTCGACGACGACGAGGTCCGTGGGCTTCGCCGCGCCGAAGGGGCGCACGTTGCGGAACACGACGGTCCTGTCGCGGCGGCCGGCGCGGGCCGGTGCCGCGGCTCCGGCCGCGGTCGGAGCGGCCACCGCCTGCGCGGCGCCGGCCGTGACGGCCGCCGCGGCCGTGGCACCGGCGAGGGCGGCGGCACCGGCGAGCATGGTGCGGCGGGAGGGGGCGGACTGGGGCTGCATGGAAGCTCCTTGGGAGGGGGAGGTTGTGAGGGTCGGTACGGGGTGGGGTGCGGGGCCGGTCCTCCGTCGGTGCCCCTGCCGCCCCCGTTGCGGGCTGCGCCTGCTGGTGCGGTGCCCCCGCGCCCCCCGTTGTGGGCAGTCGTTCCGCTGGGGCGGAACGGGTGGGCACAACGGAACGGCGCCCTTTGCCGGGCCTAGGCTCCTGCGCCTTGACCCGCACCGACAGGTATGGCGCACACGGGGTGCGGGCCAAGGCGCGGAACGCGGAGGCGCCGCTGGAGGGCGCCGTCCCGTGTGCCCACCCGTCCCGCCCCAGCGGGACGATTGCCCACACGGGCGGGTGGACGGGGGCACCGTCCAGCAGGGGAGCGAGCCCGCGCGGCGGGTGGCGGGAGGGGGCCGCCCTGCCGGGCGCCCGGCAGGCGCGCGGTCCGGGTGGGGGAGTCGCCCCGTCAGGAACCGCCCGCCCGGCGGCGGCCCCGGGGTCAGAGGGGGATGCCCGCTCGTATCACCCGGGTCGGGCGCTTGAGGAGCGTCACGTCGGTCAGGGGATCACCCGGCACCAGAATCGCGTCGCCCGCGTAACCCCGGCCGAGGCGCCCCACCGTGCGGTCCACGCCCAGCAGACGGGCGGCCCCGGTGGTCGCGGTGCGGATCGCGTCGAGCGCGGACAGCCCCGCGGCCCGCATGAGTTCGACCTCGCGGCCGATCGGGCGCACGGTGCCGCCGGACGAGTCGGTCCCGGCGGCGAGCGGGACGCCGAGTTCGTGCGCGGCTAGGACGGCCCGCTTCAACACCGGCAGGTAGGTGCGGCCGCGTTCGGCGAGGATCGGGTTCGTGGACTCCGCCAGACCGGCGATGGCGGTGAGGGTGGGGGTGAAGTACGTACCCCTGCGGCGCATCTCGCGCAGGGTGCGCTCGCCGACGAACGCCCCGTGCTCCAGGGAGCGGATGCCGGCCGTGACGGCGTCGTGGCAGCCCTGTTCGCTGTAGCTGTGGCACAGCACGCCCTTGCCGCGCCGCCGGGCGGTGGCGACGATCTCGGCGAGCTGCTCGTACGAGTAGACCTGGGCCAGCGGATCCTGCTCCGGCAGTCCGGCGCGCTCGTTGACGCGGGTCTTGATGACGTCGGCGCCCCGGGCGAGGTTGACCTCGACGACCCGGCGCAGCGCCTCGGCCGAGCGCACGCCGTCCTTGAGGCGGGCGAGCGGGGTGAGGTCGGGGTCGGCGAGGACGGTGTCGCCGAGGTCCGGGGTGACGAAGACGCCCGCGGCCGTCAGGCGGGGGGCGAGCGCCGGGCTGTGCCGGGCGAGTTCGCGGACGGCGATGTCCTGGTAGAAGGTGGTCGACCCGCTGCGCGCGCTGGTCGCGCCCTGGCGGACGGCGTCGCGGGCCTCGGCGGCGGTGCTGAGGTGGATGTGCGCGTCCACCAGGCCCGGCAGGACCCATTGGCCGTGGGCGTCGAGGGTCTCGGCGCCCTGCGGCACGGCGACGGATCCTTCGCGGCCCGCCGCGCGCACCGTTCCGCGTTCGATGACGACGACGGCGTTCTCGGTGACCTCGCCGGTGGCGGGGTCGAGGAGGGTGCCGCCCCGGATCACGAGGTCGCCTCCGGCCGGAGTCCCCCCGCCCCGTGCCGCGCCCGGGGAAGAGGTCGCGCCCGCGGAAGAGGCAGCGCCGGCCGAAGAGGCCGCGGCCGCCGTGCCGGACACGGCCACGGTGCCGGCGAGCGCGGCCGCGCCCGCGAGGACGCCGCGGCGGGTCACCGAGGGGGAGGGCGGCGGGATGGCTTCGAGGCACATGGGAGCTCCTTGGGGGAGTGGGCCGACGACGGCTCCTCGTTTTGTATACCAATTTTGGGTAGGTGGACAAGGGTGAAGATCGGCAGGAGCGATTGGCCGAGGTGTGGTTGCAAAGTGGGGTTTCGACGTCTGCGATTTTGGTATACGAATATCTCCCTGGGGTCTCTGGCTTCGCGTGGGCCCCAGCCCGTGGCCCCCGGTGTCCGCCCCGATATTCGGGTGCGCCCGACCCGCCCCGGTGGTGCAATCGCCCGATGGGACGAGCGATATCCATGACGGTCGACCGCGGGCGGTTCGCCGACGCGGTCACCCCCTGGGAGGAAGAGGACTGGCGGGCGGAAGCCCTCGGCTGGTCGGAGCGGGAGCTCGGTCGGCACGGGCTGGAGGAGACGGGGCCCCGTGACGTCAGGGTCCGGCCCTGGTCGGTCCTCGTGCGGTTCCGGACCGGAGCCGACGAGCGGGACGCGGTGTGGTTCAAGGCGAGCGCCCCCGACGCCGCCTTCGAGGCCGCCCTCGGCGGAGCGCTCGCCGACTGGGTGCCCGAACACGTCGTGACACCGCTCGCGGTCGACGCCGAGCGCGGCTGGTCGCTCCTCCCCGACGGCGGCCCCCTCTTCCGGGACGTCCTCGACGCCGGCGGCGCCGGGCCGGAGTCCTGGGCGCAGGCGCTCGGCCAGTACGCGCGGATGCAGCGGGCGCTGACCCCGTACGCGGACCGGATGACTGCCCTCGGCGTGCCCGGCGGCTGCACCGCCCAGCTGCCGGGGATCTTCGACGGCCTCGTCGAGGGCAACGCCACCCTGGACCCCGACGCCCGCCGCATCCTCAGGGACCGGCGCCCCCGGCTCCTCGACTGGTGTGCCGAGCTCGACGCGTACGGGATCCCGGACTCGCTCGACCACTGCGACCTGCACGACGCCCAGCTCCTCGCCCCCGCCGCCGGCCGCTTCACCTTCTTCGACTGGGGGGACGCCAACGTCGCCCATCCCTTCAGCAGCCTGCTCGTCCCCGTCGGCGCCGTCCGGGAGCGTCACGGCCCCGAGCACGTGGAGCGGCTGCGCGACGCCTATCTGGAGCCCTGGACCGACCTGGGGCCCTCCCTGCCGGAGCTCCGCCGCGCCGCGGCGCTCGCCACGCGGCTCGCCGCGCTGGGCCGGGCGGTCTCCTGGTTCCGTCTCTTCCCCGGCACGCCGACCACGGGGTGCGCGGAGGCGAGCGCGTACTGGGTGAACGAGCTCTTCGCCGAGTCGGTGGTTCTCTGAACCCGCGCTCCCCGGCCGGCCCGGCGTTCAGTCCCCCTCGGTGTAGTGGAAACGCGTCCACAGGGGCAGGGCGAACCAGCAGAGCAGGTACCAGGCGAGGACGCCGGAGACGAGCCAGGGCACGTACGTGTCGTGCGTGACCACCCGCAGGACGAGGAAGAGGGCCGACGTCAGGGTCGCCAGGAGCAGGACGAGTCCGATGAAGGTGAGGCGTGAGGCCCAGACGACCGCCTGGGGTTTGATCCGCCGCCCCGCCACGATCCGGTGGAAGGCGACGGGGCCGATGAGCGCGCCCGTGGCCAGCGACCCGAGGACGATCGTGACGACGTAGATCGTCTTGTCGGTCTGCTCCAGTCCCTGGAAGTGCGGGGTGAAGGCCACGGTGAGGAGGAAGCCGAGGAGGATCTGCACGCCGGTCTGCGCCACCCGGATCTCCTGCATGAGATCCGTCCAACGCCGGTCGGCCCGTTCGTCCTCGGTCTCGTCGCGGCCGCGGCGACGCCCCTCCCTCCGGTTCGGCTCCGCCTCCATGAGGTCTTCCGTCTCCTTCCCCGGGGGAGCCCGGTGGTCAGGCGCGGCCCGCGGCCTTCTGGCTCCGGCGGGACAGCGAGTCGACGACGACGGCGGCCAGCAGCACCGATCCGGTGATCATGAACTGGACGGCGTTGCTGACTCCCATGATGTTCATGCCCGACTGGATGGATCCGATGACCAGCGCGCCGAGGAGGGCGGACCAGACCGAGCCCCGCCCGCCGAACAGGCTCGTGCCGCCGATGACGGCCGCGGCGATGACGTTCATCAGCAGGTTGCCGCCGCCGGAGGTCTGGCTCGCGGACTGGATCTGCCCGGCCAGGAAGATGCCGCCGATCGCCGCCATGGTCCCGGAGATCGAGAAGACGGTCATCCGGACGAACGGCACGCTGATGCCGGCCCGGCGCGCGCCCTCGATGTTCCCGCCGACGGCGAAGATCCGCCGCCCGTAGGTCGTACGGCGCAGCACGAAGTCCAGCACCACCAGCAGGATCAGGAAGATGAGGAGCGCGAGCGGAAGTCCTTGGTACCGGTTGAGGATGTACGCCGTGACGAACGCGATCGCGGCGATCACGGCCGTACGGAGCACGATCTCGGCGACCGGCCGGAACGGCACCCGGGCGGACCGGCGGCGTCTGGCGTCCAGGAGCGAGGCCGCGAGGAAGAGCCCGACGCCCACGGCCGCGGTCACATAGGCCGCGGCGGGACTGTGGAAGATCGTCGAGTAGAGCTTGGAGACGATGCTCTCGCTCGGGATGTTGACCGTGCCGCTGCTGCCCAGGATCTGGAGCATCAGACCGTTCCAGGCGAGGTTGCCCGCGAGGGTGACCACGAACGCGGGCACGCCGACCTTCGCGAAGAAGAAGCCGTGGATGAGCCCGACGGCCGCTCCGCCCGCGATGGCGACGAGGAGCGCCAGCCACTCGTTCATGCCGTTCAGGACGTTGAGCACGGCGAAGATGGCGGCGCACAGGCCGCTGACGGAGCCGACGGAGAGGTCGATCTCGCCGAGCAGCAGGACGAAGACGATGCCGACGGCGATCATGCCGGTGCCGACGATCTGCTGACTGAGGTCGGAGAGGTTCTGCGCCGAGAGGAAGGTGCTGTCGAGGCTGCCGAACACCGTCCAGATGATGATCACGGCGATGACGACGGGCAGCGACCCCAGTTCTCCGCTGCGCACCTTGCGGCGGAACTCCCCGAGGTACCCCTTCAGGCCCTCCTCGCGGACGAGCAGCCGGGTGTCCACCGCGGGCATCGACTCGGGTGCCGGTTCCTGGGCGGAGGCGTCGCCGGGGGTGCGGTCCCGTTTCATCGCTCCTCCTCCCGCTTGCGGGCCTGGCGGCGGGTGACGGCGCTGTCGGTGGCCCCGGTGATGGCGGAGATGATCTCCTCGGTGGTCGTGGAGCGCTTCTCGAAGAGGCCGTTGTTCCGGCCCAGGCGCATGACGGCGATGCGGTCGGCGACCGCCATCACGTCCACCATGTTGTGGCTGATCAGAATGGTGCCGAGACCGTGCTCGCGGAGCCGCTCGACCAGGTCGAGCACCTCGGCGGTCTGCTCCACTCCCAGTGCGGCGGTGGGTTCGTCGAGGATGACGATCCGCGGGTCGCCGATCAGGGAGCGGGCGATCGCGACGGTCTGGCGCTGGCCGCCCGAGAGGGAGGCGACCGGGATCCGGACGCTGGGGATGCGGATGGAGAGCGTGTCGAGCAGTTCGCGCGAGCGCTGCTCCATCCGCACCTCGTCCAGGACGCCGAAGCGGCGCAGCTCGCGGCCGAGGAAGAGGTTCCCGACCACGTCCAGGTTGTCGCACAGGGCGAGGTCCTGGTAGACGGTGGCGATGCCGAGGTGCTGGGCGTCGTGGGGCCGGTTGATGGAGACCGGCCGGCCCTCCCACTCGATGACGCCTTCGTCGGGCGGGTTCACCCCCGCGATCGACTTGACGGCGGTGGACTTGCCGGCGCCGTTGTCGCCGACGAGGGCGACGACCTCGCCGGCGTGGACCTCCAGATCGAAGTCCTTCAACGCCTGGACCGCACCGAACCGTTTGGAGATCCCCCGCAGGGTGAGCACGGCTGGCTCCGGCAAGGAAACCGCCTCCTCCGCTCGCGCGAACCGCTCCGCGGCTGTCCGCCGTCGGCCGCGGCTATTCGAGACCGGCGTCCTTGCAGGCCGCCGCATAGGTCGGGGTGCAGATCTCCTGGACCGTGTAGAGGCCGTCCTTGACGACGGTGCCCTTGATGTTGTCCTTGTGCACCACGACCGGGTTGAGCAGCCGGGCCGCGACCTTGCGGTCGCCGTCGCTGGTGACACTGGTGGGAACCAGGTCGGACGACAGCTTCTTGCCCTCCGCCAGGTTGACGGCCATGGTGGCCGCGATGTCGGCCTCCGGCTTGTACGGCTTCTCGACCGTGATCGTCTGGGTGCCGATCAGGATCCGCTGGATCGCGTCGAGTTGGGCGTCCTGGCCGGTCAGCGGCACGTTGATGCCGGCCGCCTTGAGGGCGGTGGCGATGCCGGCGGCCAGTCCGTCGTTGGCCGAGTAGACACCGACGATCTTGTCCTTGCCGAGGGAGCTGATGGCGCCGGACATCTGCTGGTTGGCGTTGTTCGGGTCCCAGTTGGGCGTGTCGTACTCCTTGCCGATCTTCACCTTGCCGTCGAGGACGGAGTGTGCTCCGGCCTTGAACTCGGCGGCGTTCGGGTCCGTCGGCGACCCGTTGTGCATCACGATCTCGCCGCTCTTGGCCTTGTCGCCGAGCGCGGCGAGGAGCGCCTTGCCCTGCAGCTCGCCCACCTTGTGGTTGTCGTACGAGACGTAGGCGTCGACGGGGCCCTGCGCGAGGCGGTCGTACGCGACGACCTTGACGCCCGCGTCATGGGCCTTCTGCACGGAGGACTGGATGGACTTGGCGTCCACGGCGTCGAGGATGAGGACCTTGTCGCCCTTGGCGAGCGCGGTGTTGACCTGCTGTTGCTGGGTGGTGGCGCTCTCGGCGGCGTTGTAGTAGTCGATCTGGGCGTCGGGCGCCAGTTCCTTGATCTTCTGCTCGATGTAGGGCCGGTCGAACTTCTCGTACCGGGTGGTCTTGCTCTCCGGCAGCAGCAGCCCGATCCGGATGTTCCCCTGCTTCTCGCTGCCCGCTCCCAAGGCCGTCGCGGTCGTCGCCATCGCTCCGAGAGACAGGGCTGCGGCTCCGGCCAGGGCTATCGCGCTCCGCAGAGTACGGGTCATGGAAGGCTCCTTTCGTACGCCCCCTCTCCCTCACCTCGTGAGCGCGGGAACGAGGATGCACCTATCGCCTATATATCGACATTAGCGGCAACCTGGGGACCGGCAAGCGGGTGAGTCGCTCTTCGCGGTGACGGTGCGTCGCGGGGCGGCCACCTTCGGTCAGGACGGTGCCGGGCCGGCCGTCCCGTCGGCCGCCGCGTTCCGCCGGAGCCGGGTCCCGGCACGAGTGCCGCTCCTCAGGTGCCCGGACCCGGGCGCCCGGACCGAGGCTGGCGGGGCACCGCCGGGAGTGGGACGATTCGTACGAAGCGACTACGGGCCCGCGTCGGCGCACCGGCTTCCGGCGGGGCCTCCCGTCGAACGGAGAAGGCGCCATGCCTGTCATCACCGAAACCATCGACATCTCCCGCAAGCCCGCGGAGGTCTTCTCCTACGTGACCGACCCGACGCACCTGCCCGAGTGGCAGGAGAGCGCGGTCTCGGTCCGCAAGATCGTCGACACCCCCTTGACGGTCGGCTCCAAGGTCGCCGTCACCCGGCGGCTCGGCAAGCGGGAGTTCACCTCGACCATGCAGGTCATCGAGTGGGAGCCGCCGAGGCACTGGCACGTGCACGGCATCGACGGCCCCGTGCGCGGCGACGTGCAGGGCACCGTCGAGCCCCTGGACGACGGCGAGCACTCCCGCCTGACGCTCTCCCTCGACTTCGAGGGCCACGGCGTCGGCAAGGCCCTGGTCCCCCTCGTGGTCCGCCCGCAGGCGCGGAGGGAGATGCCGAAGGACGAACTGACCCTCAAGAGCATCCTGGAGAGCGGCACGACCGCCTGACGACGGGCCTCAGTCCGTGGAGACCGGCCGCTCGAAGAAGGTCTCCAGGGACACCGTCGCCTGCGTGCCGTTCACGCCCTCGATCGCGTACAGCCGGCGCAGCACGTCCTGGAGCTGCACCGTGGTCGCGGTGCGCACCTTCACCAGGACCGAGGCGCTCCCCGCGATGACGTGCGCCTCCTGGATCTCGGGGATCGCGGCGAACGCCGCCGCCGAGTCCCCGATCCAGGCGGACGAGTCGACCATGACGAAGGCGAGCACGTCCTGCCCCAGCGCGGCGGGGTCGACGTCCACGGTGGTGCGGCGGATGACGCCGCGCTCCCGCAGCTTCCGCACCCGCTCGTGCGCGGCGCCGGCCGACAGACCGACCGCCTTGCCCAGCACCGCGTACGCCTGCGTGGCGTCCCGCTGCAGCTCGGCGAGCAGCGCCCGGTCGATGGCGTCCACGATCCCCTCCGTCATCCCCGACTCCCCTCCCTCGTTCCCCTGCCGGAAACGGTCGCTCCCATGCCGGAAACATACGTCAGTAGTGACTGTTCATCGCCGCGCGCACCTCGCTGAGCGTCGCGTCGGCGACCGACCGGGCCCGCTCGTTGCCCTCGCGCAGGACCCGGCGCAGGTACGCGCGGTCCCGGGCGTACTCCGCGCGGCGGGCCCGGATCGGTGCCAGGTACTCGTTGACCGACTCCGTCACGGTCCGCTTCAGCGCGGCGGCGCCCGCGGAACCGATGTCGGCGGCGACCGCCTCCGGGGCACGGCCCTGGCAGAGGGCCGCGAGCAGCAGGAGGGACGCCACCTCGGGCCGGCCGGCCGGGTCGTAGGAGATGTGACGCTCGGAGTCGGTCTTCGCGCCCTTGATCAGCCGGGCCGTCTCGTCGGCGCCGGCGGCGAGCGCGACGGCGTTGCCCCGGCTCTTGCTCATCTTCGTGCCGTCCGTGCCGAGCAGCAGCGGGGCGTCCGACAACAGGGCGTCGGGCTCGGGGAAGACGGCGCCGTAGCGGTCGTTGAACCGGCGGGCGACGGTCCGGGTGATCTCCAGGTGCGGCAGCTGGTCCTGGCCGACGGGGACGAGGTTCGCCTTGCAGAACAGGATGTCGGCGGCCTGATGGACGGGATAGGTGAACATCAGGCCGCTGACGGAGGACTGCCGGGAGTGCGCGATCTCGTCCTTGACGGTGGGGTTGCGGTTCAGCTCGGCCACCGACACCAGGCTGAGGAAGGGCAGCAGCAGCTGGTTCAGGGCGGGGACGGCGCTGTGGGTGAAGACCGTGCTGCGCTCCGGGTCCACACCGATCGCGAGGTGGTCGAGGACCAGCTCCTCGACGTGCTCGGTGAGGTGGTCCGCCACGTCGCGGTCGGTCAGGACCTGGTAGTCCGCGATGATCACGAACAGCTCCACCCCCAGGTCCTGGAGCCGGACCCGGTTGTGCAGGGTGCCGAAGTAGTGCCCCAGGTGCAGCCGCCCGGTGGGGCGGTCGCCGGTCAGGATGCGGAAGCGTCCCGGGTTCTCGCGGATCTGTCGCTCCAGGACCGCGCTGCGGGTCCGTGCGGCGGACGTGCCGAGGACGTCGTCGGCGGGGGTGGCGGGGGCGAAGGTGGTCATGGCGTCTCCTGGTGGGGGTCGGTGGCGCCGTCGGGACGACGGGACCCATGAGCCGGGAAACGCAAAAGGGCCGTTCGTCCGAACGGCCCGGTCGTGCGCGAGTGGTGGCCGCTCCTAGGAGGAGCGCCACCAGCTGAGGCACGACGACAGATGCATGGAGCCAGCATAGCGCCCCGCGGCCGGAACCACGGGGCGTTTCGATCAGGACCCGCCGGAAGCCGTCAGGACAGCAGGACCGGGAGGTCGAAGAGGTCGTTCTGGGTGACGACCGGCTTGTTGCGGAGCTCCTCGCGCGGCACCGCGAGGCGCAGCTCCGGGAAGCGCCCGTACAGGGCGGGGAGCGCCACCGACGCCTCCAGCCGGGAGAGCGCCGCCCCCGGGCACACGTGCGGGCCGTGACCGAAGGAGATGTGCCGGTTCGGCGTCCGCGTCACGTCGAACTCGCCCGCCGTCGGACCGTGCTGCTCCTCGTCCCGGCCGATCGCGCCGAACGACACGATCAGCGCCTCGCCCTTCGGCAGCACCCGGTCGCCGACCTCGATGTCCTCGGTGGCGAAGCGGATCAGCACGTGCGAGGTGGGCGTCGACCAGCGCAGGGTCTCCTCGATCACGTTCTCCCACGGCACCTCGCCCTTGAGCACCAGGGCCCGCTGCTCGGGGTGGGTCTCCAGGGCGACCACGGCGTTCACGATCAGGCTGATCGTCGTCTCGTGCCCGGCCGCCACCATCAGCTGGAGGGTGTTGGTGATCTCCTCCGTGGTCAGCCGGTCACCGCCCTCCGACGCCTCGATCAGCGCGCTCGTCAGGTCGTCGCCCGGGTTCTCCGCCTTGCCCGCCACGATCCCCGCGAACAGCGTGCCCAGGTCCGCCATCATCTGCGGCACCTCCTCGGGCGGCGTCTGCGTCGAGAAGAACTTGTCGAACAGCGCCTTCATCCGCGGGTGGTCGGCCGGGTCCACGCCCATCAGCTCGCCCACCACGTTCATCGGCAGCGGGTAGGCGAACTCCGCCTTCAGGTCCACGACCTCGCCCGCCGGACGCTCGGCCAGCCGGTCGAGCATCCCCTCGGTGAGCGCCTCGATGCCCGCCCGCAGCCGCTCCACCCGACGGGCCGTCAGCGCCTGCGCGACCAGCGAGCGCAGCCGCCGGTGCTCCTCGCCGTCGACGGTCAGCATCGACCGGCCGGGGTTGGCCAGACCGATCAGCGGCCAGTCCAGGGGTATCTCGCCGCGCTGCCACGCGCCCCAGACGTCGATGTCCTTGACGAGACGGGCGTCGGTGAGCAGCTTGCGCGCCTCGGCGTGCCGGGTGACGGCCCAGCAGGGCACCCCGCCGGGCAGGACGACACGGGCCAGCGGACCGGCGGCGCGCAGCCGCGCGCTCTCGCCGTCGAGGTCGGTGACGAAGGGGTCCAGCTCGATCACATCGGTGCCGGACGCGGCGGTGTGGTCGTACGGGCAGCTCATCCGAGGGCTCCAAGGGCGGGGGTCGGGGTGTACGTCACGGGGAGCGCGGTCAGACCGCGCAGCCAGGGGGAGGGGCGGCGGGCGAGGGCGCCCTCGGCGACCGCGAGGTCCACGTCCGGGAGCCGGTCGAGCAGCACCTCGATCCCCGTCCGGGCGATCGTCTCGGCGACCTCCTGGGCGGGGAACGGGCAGCGGTGCTCGCCGTGACCGAAGGAGAAGTGGGCGTTGTTGCCGCCGGTGAACGCGCCGGAGTCGGTGCGCACGTGCGGATCGGAGTTGGCCGCGGCCAGACCGAGCAGCAGCAGGTCGCCGCGGCCGATCCGCCGGCCGCCGAGGTGGGTGTCGCGCGAGGCCCACCGCCCGGCGACGTTCTGCGTCGGGGTGTCCTCCCACAAGACCTCGTTCATCGCCTCGCCGACGCTGTGCCGGCCGCCGGCGAGCGAGGCCGCGAACCGGTCGTCGGTGAGCATCAGGCGCAGCGAGTTGCCGATCCAGTCGGCGGTCGGCTGGTGGCCCGCGGCCATCATCACCATGAGGTCCTGGGCGACCTCCTCGACGGTGAACCCGGCGGTGTTGGCGAGCATCCGGGAGGCGACGTCGTCCCCCGGCGCCTCGGCCTTGGCGGCGAGCAGCGCGAACATCGACTCGGCCAGGTGGCGCTGGCCCTCCAGCGCGCCCTCCTGACCGTTGATCATGTCGTTCATGGCGGTGACGAGGCCCGGGCCCTGCTCGTCGGCGAAGCCGTAGCAGCTGGCGAGGACCCGTACCGGCAGGAGCATCGCGTACTCGGCGATGATGTCGCAGGAGCCCTTGCCGCACAGCCCGTCGATGAGCTCGTCGGCGAAGCGCTCGGCCCGCTCCCGCAGGACGAACGGGTCGATCGCCTCCAGGGCGTCGGAGATCACCCCGGCCCGCTCGCGGTGCCGCTCGCCGACGGTGTAGAGGACGGACGGCTGCTTGCGGCCGATCATCGGGAGCAGCGGCCAGTCCGCCGGGATGGCGTCCCACTGGTTCCACAGCTCGGAGTCGCGGGAGAAGAGGACCGGGTCGCCGGTGACCTGGTGCAGCTCGCGGTAGCCGAGGACCAGCCAGGCGGGCACGTCCCCGTCGAGCACGACGGGGGCGACGGTCCCGTGCTCGCGACGTATCTGCCGGTACAGCTCGGTGGGGTCGGTCTGGAAGCGGGGGCCGCCCAGCGGGACCGGCTGGGGCTCGGGGAGGGTCACGGGGTGGGCTCCGGGATCGGGTGGGGGGTCGGCCGCGAGGCCGCGACGACGGACCGCAGGTGTTCCACGAGCGAGATCAGCACCTGCTTGCTGGACTCGCGCGACCGGGCGTCGCAGAAGACCAGCGGCACCTCGTCGGCGAGGTCGAGGGCCTCGCGGACCTGGGCGGGGGTGTGGACGGGGCCTCCGAAGTCGTTGCAGGCGACGACGAACGGCGTGCCGTGGTGCTCCAGGCGGTCGATCGCGTACCAGGAGTCGGCGAGGCGCCGCGTGTCGACGAGGACGACCGCGCCGAGCGTCCCGGAGAACAGCCGGTCCCACAGGAACCAGAAGCGCTCCTGGCCGGGCGCCCCGAACAGGTACAGGACGTTGTGCGCGTCCAGCGAGATCCGGCCGAAGTCGAAGGCGACCGTGGTGGCCGTCTTCGCGGCGACGCCGACGGTGTCGTCGACGCCCTCGCCGGCCTGGGTCATGGTCTCCTCGGTGTTCAGCGGACGGATCTCGCTGACCGAGCGGACCAGGGTGGTCTTGCCGACTCCGAAACCGCCGACGACGACGATCTTCAGT
Source organism: Streptomyces sp. NPDC053513 (assembly GCF_044544765.1). Taxonomy (NCBI): domain Bacteria; kingdom Bacillati; phylum Actinomycetota; class Actinomycetes; order Kitasatosporales; family Streptomycetaceae; genus Streptomyces; species Streptomyces sp. NPDC053513. The sequence goes on along the minus strand of NZ_JBITXP010000001.1, from coordinate 490,174 downwards.
CCGTTGTCGGCGGTGCTGTGCAGGGTCCGGCGCTGTTCAGAGGTTACGGAGTCCAACGAGCACCTGCTCCAGGATGTCGTGATCGGGAAGGCGGTACGAGGCACGGGGGTGCCGTGCGCTGATCCGTCCGGTGGCGTGCAGATCGGCGAGGAGGATCCGCGTGATCGACACCGGCAGGCCGAGCCCCGCCGCCACCTCCACCACCGCCGTGGGGAAGCGGCACATGCGCAGGATGGCGGCGTGCTCGGACTGCATGCCGGCGACCGGATCGCTCTCGGAGACCACGAGCGTCACCAGGTCGAAGGCGTCGGACCCGGCGCGGCTGCGACCGCCGGTCAGGGTGTAGAGCCGGTCGGGGGAATCGTCCCGGCCCGGCCTGCCGCGGCTCATCCCCGGGGCCTCGCGACCAGGTACTCGCCCAACTGCTCCACCAGCTCGGACATGTTGTGGCCCACGAGCCCGGCGTCGGCGTCCTCGTCGGCCACCAGCGCGAGGTGGGCGCCCTCGCCCGCCTCCACGATGAACAGGATGCCGCCGTAGAACTCGGCCATCGCGGAGCGGACCCCGCCCGTGCCGTCGCCGAACTCCACGGAGGCGCCGTGCGACAGGCTCTGGATGCCGGCGGCGATCGCGGCGAGCTGGTCGGCCTGGTCGACGGAGAGCTCGGGGGTGCGGCAGAGCTTGAGGCCGTCACGGGAGAGCACCAGGGCGTGACGGGTGCCCGGGGTGCGTTCCAGCAGGCCCTCCAGGAGCCAGCTGAGCTTCTCGTCGGTGGTGGTGCCGGTCATGACGGGGTGCCTTCCGGGTGCGGGGAGTTCGAGGACGGCGGCGGGGTCCGCGGTGCGGAGGGCCGGCCGTCGGCGGGATCGGACGGTACGACGGGGGCGGGCGCGGCCACGGATCCGGGAGCGGGGTGTGCGGCGGCCGCTTCGGGAGCGGGAGGCGTGGCGGCGGTCTCGGCGGTGGGGTCTTCGGTGGCGGGGCCCTCGGTGGCGCCGGGCTCGCCCGCCGGGGCGCCGGTGCCGCGGACCGCCTGGCGGAAGGAGCCGAAGCGGGTGGCCGCCCCGGCCGCGGCGCCGGTGCGCGGGCCCGCCGCGCGCGGCTTCGCGGCGGCCTCGGGGCCCTCGGGGTGCGCGGCGGCCATCGCCCGGCCGCGCCGGCGCCGCGGCAGGCCGCTCTCGCCGAACCGGGGGTGCTCGCCGGTGCTCTCGGCCGCGCTGTCGTGGACGGCCTCGGGCTCGGAGGCGGGCTCGTCGGGGACCGGGACCGGGGCCGGGGCCGGGGCCGTCAGTCCGCGGCCCGTCACGGGCGGCAGGACTGCGGCGGGCGCGGCCGGCGGCTCGACGGGGGCGTGGCTGATCAGTTCCTGAGGCAGCATCAGCAGGGCGCCGGTGCCGCCGCGCGCCGAGGGGCGGAACGACACGGTCAGACCGTGCTTCCGGGCCAGCCGGCCGACGACCGCCAGGCCGAGCCGGGTGCCGGAGAGGCCGGCCAGGTCCTGCGCGGTCGAGCCGACCGCGGCCTCCGCGCGGCGCAGCTGCACGTCGCTCATCACCAGACCGCTGTCCTCGACCGCGATGAGGACTCCGGCCGGGACCTCCTCGACGTAGACGTGGACCTCGGCGGTGGGCGGCGAGAAGTTCGCGGCGTTGTCCATCAGTTCGGCCAGGGCGTGCATGACGCCCTCGGCCGCGTGCCCGGCGACGGCCGCGTCGCTGCTGGAGTGCAGCCGCACCCGCTGGTAGCCGCCGATCCGTCCCATGGCGCCGCGGAGGATCGACTCCATGACGATGGGGCGGGCCCAGCGGCGGCCGGAGCGGGCACCGGTCAGCACGGCGACGGAGTCGGCGAGCCGCCCGGCCTGTGCGGTGCGGTGGTCGAGGTGGAGCAGATCGGCCAGGACGTCCTCGTCGGCGTGCCGGTGCTCCATCTCCCGCAGGTCGGCGAGCATGCTCGTGGCGAGGGCCTGCATGCGGCCGGCCGCGTTGGCGGCGGCGGCCATGGCGGCGGACCGGCCGGACTCGGCGCGGCGCAGCTCGGCTTCGAGCCGCCGCACGTCGGCGGCCCGGGCCGCGGTCAGCTCGGCGGTCCGGGCCTCGTGGGCGCGGACCAGTTCCCCGGTCCGCGCCCGGTGGGCCGCCTCCGAGGCGGCGGCCTCCGTCTCGTACCGCTCCTTCAGGGCCGCCGTCTCGCGTGCCGAGTCCGCCGCGAGCCGGGCGACCTGGGCCTCCCGGGAGGCGAGTTCGGCGGCGAGGGCCTCGGCCCGCCGGCTCAGGGAGCGGGAGGTCCGCCCGTACCAGGTGACCGCGAAGGCCGCGGCCGCGAGGAGCAGGACCCCGCCGCCGGAGAACCAGCCGAGTGCGGGACGGATCTCGGGCGGCGCCGCGGCGGTCGCCGCGGCGGCGAGCGCACCACCCACGGCGGCCGTCAGCAACGAGGCGAGCAGGGCAGGGCGGAAAGGGGTGGACGGCGCCGACATCAACCAGACTCTCGAGAACAGGCACGCGGGGGGAGTCGTAACGACGGCACTATAGATCCGACCTTGATCGGTTCGGAACCTCCCTTGATCGGATCGGTATTCAGATCACGGAATATGTGATCAAAAGTGATCAGCTCGACGATGCGGAGGGAGCCGCGTTGCGCCACACCGTCAGATCGAGCGTCATGTAGGTGCTCGGCGAGTCCTCCGGGGAGAAGCCCTTGACGGTGAGCAGGCCGAGATGGCCCGTGCCCGTCGTGACGCAGACCTGACGGCCCGGCGAGAGCTTGTTCACATGGATGTTCTGGGTGAACCGGGTCTCCGCGCGGCACGCCTCGAGGGAGCCCTCCTGGCCCGGGTCGAGCAGGACCAGGTTGCCGCCGCTGCTCTCGGCGTCGAGGTAGCCGCCCGTGTCGTAGGAGAGCTCGTAGTTGTTGTCCTCGCCGTCCTGCGGGCGGATGTTCTCGTCCCCGAGGGTCAGGTGGTAGCCGGCCGTCAGGTCGATGTCCTTGTACGTGGCCGCCTGCGGGGCCGGTGCCGTCGAGGGCTTCGGGGCCGAACTCCCGGTCCCCGTGCCCGTCCCCGTTCCGGTCCCCGTGCCTCCGGAGCTCCCCGCGCTCGCCGAACTCTTTCCGTCCGGCTTCCCGCCGGCGTTCGAGGCCGTCTGCCCGTCCTTGTCCTTCAGCACGACGTAGGCGGTCGCCCCGCCCGCGACGGCGAAGGCGAGGACGGCGGCCAGGGCGATGACCAGACCGCGCCCGCCGCCCTTCTTCTTCTGCTGGGACGGCCGCGGCGGCTGATGGCCCGTCGCCCCCGGCCAGGACTGCTGCGGGTACCCGGGAGCGCCGGGACCCTGCGTCGGCGCGTACGCGAAGCCGGGCGCCGGAGCGGCGGCGGCCGGCGCCTGCGGAGCGACGGGGGCCACCGGGGCGCCGGAGACGGTGCTCGGCGGCGGACCGTAGCCGGGCGGCGGGGTCGACGGCGCGGAGGGCCCGGCCGGAGCCGTCGGCGAGTACGCCACCGGCGGCGCGGTCGGCGCGGACGGCGCGACGGTCGGCGGCGGGGGAGCCTGCGGGGGAGCGGGCGCCGCCGCCCGGGCCGTGATCTCGGCGGAGACCGCGCCAGGCAGCCAGTCCTCGGGCCGGCGCAGCACCGTCGCCGCGTTCGCGGCCTGGCAGAGCCGGATGATCTCGGAGAGCGTCGGCCGGTCCTCGGGCTCCTTCGCGAGGCAGCGCGTGACCAGTTCGGTGAGCCGCTCCGGCACGGCGCTCAGGTCCGGCTCCTCGTGCACGATCCGGTACAGCACCCCGTGCCCGGTGCCCTCCCCGAAGGCCGGGACGCCCGTCGCCGCGTACGCCGCGACCTGACCGAGCGCGAACACGTCCGTGGCCGGGGTGACCCGCCGGCCCGCCGCCTGCTCGGGCGCCATGAACGACGGCGTCCCTATGGTGACCCCACTGCCCGTCAGGGAGGTCGCGTCGGCGGCGTGCGCGATGCCGAAGTCGATGACGCGGGGCCCGTCGGCGGCGAGCAGCACGTTCGACGGCTTCAGGTCGCGGTGCACGATGCCCGCGCCGTGGATGACGTGCAGGGCCTCGGCCATGCCCGCGACGAGCAGCAGCACCGTCTCCACGGGCAGCGCGCCGTGCGCCACGACCGCGTCGGCGAGCGAAGGGCCCGGCACGTACGCGGTGGCCAGCCAGGGCTGCGCGCCGTCGGGGTCGGCGTCGATGACGGGAGCGGTGAACAGCCCCTGGACGCGCTGCGCCGAGCGCACCTCCTGGGCGAACCGGCGGCGGAACTCCGCGTCCTCGCCGAACTCGGGACGGATCAGCTTGATCGCCACCGGCCGGCCGCCGGGCGTGTACGACAGGTACACCTTGCCCATGCCGCCGGCGCCGAGCCGGGCGGCGAGCCGGTACCCGGCGACCGTCGTCGGGTCGTCCGCCGCCAGCGGCTTGAACACTTCGGAGCCGCCCCGGTCCGCTTGCTGACCGCCCATGAAACCCATGTCTCCCCACGCAGAACACTGTTTGCCGGAGGGCACCCTACCGCTGGGGCGCGTCCTCGGCCGCGTCCGCCGTGACCTCCGCGTCCGTGAGCCCGGCGCGCTCCGCGAGCACACCGCCCTGGAAGCGGCTCTCCGCCCCCAACTCCTCCAGGAGATCGGCGATGTGACGGCGGCAGGTGCGCAGCGACATCCCCATGCGCCGGGCGATCACCTCGTCCTTCGCGCCCTCCGCGAGCAGCCCCACGAGCGCCCGCCGCAGACTGGGGCCGACCTCCTTGTACGCCGCCTCGCTGGTGCCCCGGAAGGGGACCGCCCCGGACCAGTGCTGCTCGAACACCCGGCAGAGGTACGCCACCACGTCGGGGTCCCGGACGAGGATCGCCCCCTCGCCCGCGCCGCCGTCGGCGCGCCGGGGCAGGAAGGCCACGGCCCGGTCGAAGACCACGGCCCGGTCGGGGAGTTCGGCCGCGGTGCGGTACTCGGCGCCGGCCTCGGTGAGCCGCTCCACGTACCCCTGGGTGGACAGGCTGGTCCGCGCCGAATGCTGGTACAGCGTGCGCATCCGCACGCCCCGGCGGAGCATCGCCAGGTCCCGCTCGACGGCGTCCCCGAGGCGGTGCGCGGCCCGCCCGCCGCCCGGCTGGATGCTGAACACCTCCTCCCGGCAGCGCGCCGACTCCTCGGTCAGCATCGCGGAGGCGGACGCCATGTCGGGCAGCACGTCGAAGCCCTCCCGGCGGCCCTGTTCGCGCCGGGCGGCGCGGTAGCGCGGCATCAGGGAGTGCAGGTCGTCACGGAGCGACTGGGCGTGCGCGGCGGCCCGCGCGAGCTCCGCCTCCAGCGGCCCGACGACCTCCGCCGCGGCGGCGTCCGGGTTCACCGGGATCAGCTCCCCGGGGCGGCCGGGCGCCGGGCGCAGGAGGCGGAGCCGCTCCAGGGTGCGGCAGGCGGCCTCGACCTCGTCCCGGCTCAGCCCGAGGGCCGGAAGCCCGTCCGCCCACCAGTCCGAAAGCCCGTCGCGAGGTCCGTCCGCCGGCTCGTCCGAAAGTCCGTCGCGAGGTCCGTCCGCCGGCCCGTCCGGCGCGCGGTTCGGGAGGCTGCCGCGCTCCAGTACGTACGCGAAGACGGCGACGGCCCCGGCGTCCAGTCGAGGCATTCCGTCCACATCCACCCCAGTAGTCACACGTTTCCCCCGTGATGCGGCCCTGCTACTTCCGTGCCATGCAGGGTATTGCCAGGTCATGGCGCTGGACCAAGCGGGCTCGCCGGGGTGGACTGGGGGGTGTCCGGCCGAGGGAAACCCCATCAGGCCGACATACGGCGTGAACCCGTCAGACGCGGAGCTTCCCGCCCGCCCTCTTCTCTCCCGAACCAGGAGCCGCACCATGTCCGTTGCCGTCCGCTGCTTCCTCCTCCTCGCCGTCCTGCTCGCCGGCGGAGCGACCGCCGCCACGGCCGGCGACGCACCGGAGACGACGCGGACGGTCGCCGGGAGCCCCATGGACACCAGCTGGGGCGACGAGTACGACAAGCCCCTGCAGTAGGACCCGCTCGGACCCCCACTCGTCAGCCCTGCGAAACGCGAGGACGAAGAGCGTGTCGTCACCCACCGCGCATTCCCCGTCCGGCCCCGGCCCCCGGCGGTCGCGCGCCGAAAGCCCCGCCGACCGGGCCCTGTTGCCCGACATCGTCCGCGCCGTGATCGCCCGGCGCGGGGCCGCGGCGGAACCGGGCGCGCCCGGCTGGAGCGTCGAACCCGGCGAGTTCTGGTGCCACGTCGTGCCCGGCGGCGCCGTCGGGCGGTCCCAGGGCTGGAAGCTCCACGTCCCGGCCACCCCGCTCTCGGCTCCCCTGGTCCTCGCCCGGTCCGCCGAGGTCCTCGTGGCCCACCGCGCGGCCTTCAAGTTCGCCGGGAGCCCGGCCGGGGTCGCCGCGCTGGTGTCCGGTCGCTTCGCGCGCGGCGGGAGCGGCAAGTTCCTGACCGTGTACCCGGCCGACGACGAGCAGCTGCGACGCCTCGCCGAGGAACTCCACCGGGCCACCGAGGGACTGCCGGGCCCCGCCGTGCTCTCCGACCGGCGCTACCGCCCCGGCAGCCAGGTCTTCTACCGGTACGGCGTGTTCAAGGGCGTCCGGGAACTGACGGCCGACGGCTCCTTCGCCGCCCGCCTCACCGACCCCGACGGCCGCCCGGTCGCCGACGAGCGCAACGCCTGGTTCAGCCCGCCCGCCTGGGCCGGCGACCCGTTCCCCGACCGTCCCGTCGCACCCGCCCGCAGCACGGCCACCGCCAGGCCCGTCCTGCTCGGCGACCGCTTCCTCGTACGGGGCGCGATCCAGCACTCCAACAAGGGAGGGGTGTTCCGGGCCGAGGACACCCGCACCGGCGCACAGGTCGTCGTCAAGCAGGCACGGCCCCACGTCGGTGCCGGACTCGAAGGCCTGGACGTCCGGGACCTGCTGCGCCGCGAGGCCGCGCTGCTCGAACGGTTCGGGCGGAAGCACCCCGACCGGGTCCCCGGGCTCGTCGAGCTGTTCGAACAGCAGGGCAGCGTGTTCCTCGCCACCGCGTCGGTCCCGGGGGCGACGCTGCGGCGCGCCGTCGCCGAGCACCTGGCGCGGCACGGCGACGCCTGCCCCGACGACCGCACGGCCGCCTCCCGGGTGGGACAGCTCGTCGAACTCGTCGCCACCGCCCACGAACTGGGCGTCACCCTGCACGACCTCAACCCCAACAACGTCATGGTCACCCCCGAGGGCCGGCTCGTCCTCATCGACCTGGAGATGGCCGCCCCGGAAGGGGAGCGGTGGGTGCTCGGTGCCACCCCCGGCTACACCGCCCCCGAGCTGCGCGCCCTCGACCAGGTGGCCCCCGCTCTGCCGCCGGGCGCCGACCTGTACGCCCTCGGCGCGACCGTCCTGCACACCCTGAGCGGCGCCGACCCGGTCCTCGCGGAGGACCTCCCACGGGAGGCCGCCCGGCCGGACGAACGACGCCTCGCGGACCTCGTGGACCTCCTGGCCCGTGACCACGCTCTCGTACGACGCTTCGCGCCGCTGGTCCTGGGGCTGACCCGGGACGCGCCCGAAGACCGCTGGACGCTCGACCGGGCCCGGGAGTTCCTGGACGGACGCCGGGCGGGAGCGACGGCACGACCGACCGCCGGTCCGCAGCCGGCGGCACGCCCGGACGCGGCGGCCACGCGCGCGCGTCTCCTGCACGACGGCATCGCCCACCTGCTGGCCACGATGCGCCCGTACGACCCCGAACGGCTGTGGGCCTCGGACGCGTTCGGCGAGACCTGCGACCCGGTGGCCCTGCAGCACGGCTCGGCCGGCGGCGTCGCCCTGCTCGCCCGGGCCCTCGGCCACGGGGACGCCGGGCTCCGCCTCCCGGAGACCGCCGACGGGCCGGCCGTGACCCGCGAGGCGCTCGCCGAGGGCCTCCGCTCCGCCGCCCGCTGGACCGCGGAGCGGCAGGAGACGCTGCCGAGCGACCCGCCGGGGCTGCACTTCGGCCGCTCGGGCACCGCCTGGGCCCTGCTCGACGCCGCGCGGGCCCTGGACGACCCCGCCCTGGCGGACCGGGCCGTCGCCCTCGCCCTCGGCCTGCCGGTCCACGGGCCCAACCCGGACGTCTGCCACGGCGTCGCCGGCTCGGGCCTGACCCAGCTGCACTTCTGGCGCACCACCGGAGACCCGCGGTTCCTGGACCGCGCCGCCGAGGCCGCGAACGGGCTGCTCGACGCGGCGCGCCGCACCCCGGAGGGGGTCTTCTGGCCGGTGCCGGAGGACTTCGGCACCGCGCTCGCCGGCGCCTGGCACTACGGCTTCGCGCACGGCGTGGCCGGGGTCGGCACCTTCCTCCTGTTCGCGGCGGAGGCCACCGGCGACGAACGGTTCCTCGCCGCGGCCACCGAGGCGGGTGCCACCCTCGCGACCGCCGCCCGCAGTGGACCGGCCGGCACGCTCTGGCCCGTCGACCGGGCCCGCCACCTCTCCGACTCCCCGGACCTCGCCCGCCACTGGTGCAGCGGCTCCTCCGGCGTCGGCACCTTCCTGGTCCGGCTCTGGGCGGCGACCGGCGCGTCCGACAAGCTCGTACGCGATCTGGTGGACGGTGCCGCCCGCGCCGTCCGGGCGGGCCGGACGACCGACTCGCCGGCCACCTGCCACGGGCTCGCGGGCAACGCCGAGTTCCTCCTCGACGCCGCCGTGCGCACGGGCGACGAGAGCCACCGCGCCGCCGCCGAACTCCTCGTCGAACACCTGGCGGCACAGGCCGTGCTGCGCGACGGGCGGCTCCTGGTGCCCGACGAGAACCGCAGGACCGTCCTCGCCGAGTACGCCACCGGCCTGGCCGGAAGCCTGTCCCTGCTGCTGCGCCTGCGGTGCGGAGGCCCGCGCGCCTGGCTGCCCGAGGACGGGCCGGCCCACCCCTGAGTGTCCGGCGGCCCCAGGCCGCCGGCGTACCACCGAACATCCACATCATCTCGAAGGAGACCCTCATGACCGAGTACGACATCGACGCCCTGCAGGTCCTGCCGGAGGAGGTCCGCACCGAGGACGCCCGTGGCGAGGAGCACGCCGCCGCGCTGATCACGGCCTGCCGCTGGCTCACGAGCGGCTGCTGACCGACTCCGCCCGGGGAGGGGGCCGGCGCCCCGGCCGACCCCCTCCCTCCCGGAGGCACGACCGTAGACTCGAACCATGACCAGGCTGACGGGCAGGGCCCTGCGGTTGACGGTCTTCGTGGGGGAGACCGACCTGTGGCACCACAAGCCGCTCTACAGCCAGATCGTCGCTCGGGCCCGCGAGGCGGGCCTCGCGGGCGCGAGCGTCTTCCGCGGCATCGAGGGCTTCGGCGCCTCCTCGCTGATCCACACCCAGCGTCTGCTCTCGCTGAGCGAGGACCTCCCCGTCGCCGTGGTCGTCGTCGACACCGAGGAGAAGATCCGGGCCTTCCTGCCCCAGCTCGACGAACTGGTCGACGAGGGCCTGGTGATCCTCGACGACTGCGAGGTCGTCCGCCACGTCGGCCGCGAGAAGCCCGCCTGAGGGGCCGGCGGATCCGGTCCCAGGACGGCCCGATGCGCGAGTCCGCCCCGGAGCCGTACCGGAACACGGCTTCATCTGCCCGGTGACCACCAGCCACCCCGGGGACGCCGGGGCGGCCCTCACCCGCACGCGTGAACTGCTCCGGCCCGGCGGGACGTCGGTGGTCGTCGGCCTCGCCCGTGACGCGAGCGCCACGGAGCGGGCGGTCGGGATCGGCGCCGCACCGGTCGTCCGGATCACCGAGCCGCTGCGGGAGGGGACGCCGGTCACCGAGCCGGAGATGAACTACGGGCAGGTGCGTGCCGAGGCGCGACGGCTGCTCCCCGGCGTGCGCCACCGCCGGCACCTGCTCCGCCGGTACTCCTTGATCTGGGAGAGAACGCTCACGAGGGCATGATCGCCGAGAGGCCCTTGCGGAGGTCGTCCGGGTTCATGACCGGTGAGTAGTGGACCTTGGCGCCCATCTGCATGAAGAAGGGCTCCGAGATCTTCGGCAGCTGGGAGGGGTCCTCCAGGTCGAAGAACATGTACCCGGTCCGACAGCCGTCCTCCACGGTGAAGTACGCGGCCTCGGGGCTGAGTTCCTTGAGCGTGCTCTCCATGGTTTCGAGGAGCCTGCCCTGCTTGATGGCCTCGTTGGAGGCCGGCGTGTCCATCTGAACCTTCAGCAGCATGCGCATGACGCGGCCTTTCCCGGCCGGGCGGGCGCTCCCTTCGGGCGCCCGGGACCCCGGACGCGCTCAGTACCAGCGTCCCCCTTCCCCTCCGCGGGGACCACTCGGCAGGGGCGGCGGTCAGCCCGGGCCCAGGTACCGCACGGTCGTTCCGTCGGCGTGCGGGGCCAGGAGCTCCTGGAGTTCGGCCGCGGCGGCCTTCAGGAGGTGGCCGTCCCGCCCGGCGCTGAGGGTCTCCAGGGCGAAGACGACGTGCGTGGAGTCCTCGGTGACGCGGGTGCGGTGCGCGTCGCGGTGGTTCCAGTGGCGGGTCAGGACGCCCGTGTCGTCGGCGTAGACGATCTCGCCGGGCCGGGGGTTCTCGACGGTGTCCGGTTCGCCGAGCGGGGTGAAGGTCTCGGTGCCGTCGGCGGGACGGATCGAGACCTCGCCGGCGACGTGGTCCAGGTCGAAGGCGCCGGCGGGCAGGCCGTGGCGCACGGAGACGACGTTGTACGAGTCGACGGCGGGGTTGACGCGCGGCAGGACGCCCCTCTTCGCGAGGCGGCGGCCGAGCGCGTCGACGCTGGGGCGGACGCGGCGCGGGTTGGTGCCGAAGGACCGGTAGGCGGTGTGCCAGTCCTCGATGCGGGGGTCGGTCTCGTCGGCGGGGAGCCAGGCTCCCTCGGCGAGCCGCCGCTCCAGTTCGGCCAGGGCGGCCGTGGTCCGGGGCCAGGGCTCGCGGCCCCGCAGGCCGGTGGCGGTGACCAGGGCGATCAGGGTGCCGGGGAAGGCCTCCGCGACGGCGGGGGCGAGGTGGAAGGCGGTCATGGGGAGTTCCGTTCGTACGGGCGGACGAGGCGGGGGCGGTCAGGTCAGGGCCAGGAGGCTGACGGCCACCGCCGCCGTCCCCAGGCCGAGGAGCTGACCGCGGTGGATGCGCTCGGCGAGCACGCCACGGGCGAGCAGGACCGTGCCGGCCGGGTAGAGGGCGGTGATCACGGCGACGACGGCGAGGTCCCCGCCGCGCGCGGCGAGCAGGAAGAGCAGGTTCGCCACCGAGTCCAGCACGCCCGCGGCCGCCGACATGGCGTACGCGGGGCGCTCGGAGCCCAGCCTGCGGTACAGCACCGCGGCCGCGGCGAGGGTCACGGCCGAGGAGACCGCACGGCCCACGATCAGCGGGGCCACCCCGCTGTCCGAGGGCGCCTGGTGCAGGAAGACCAGCTGGAGGGCGATCGCGGCGCCCGCGCCCAGGGCCAGCAGCAGCGCCGTACGGGACGGGCGTGCCGTACCGGAGCCGTGTCCGGCGCTGACCAGGACCACCGCCACCAGGGCGAGCGGCAGCCCGACCAGACCGGCCGCGCCGAGCCGCTCGCCCTGGAGCAGGCCCACGCCGACGGGCAGCATGGCGGACACGAGCGCGGTCACGGGCGAGAGGACGTTCATCGGTCCGATCGCCAGGGTCCGGTAGAGCAGCGCGAAGGCCACGGCGGAGGCGACGCCGGACGCGGCGCCCCAGCCCAGGGTCCCGGCGTCGAACGAGGCGCCGAGGAAGGGCCAGAGCAGCAGCTCCACCGCGAGGGAGGCCGGGGCGGCGATCAGCACGGTCCGCAGCACATGGGCCTTGCGGGCGCCGAGGCCGCCGAGGAAGTCGGCGCACCCGTAGGCGAGGGAGCTGCCCAGGGCCAGCAGCAGAGCGATCACGGCACATCCCTTACTCTTTTCAATGGAACGACCGGACCGTACAGTGGATCGACCGAGCAGGTCAACCAAACGACCGCCTGGTGCATTCCAGTGCTCCACCCCTCCCGTTCCACACCCCCTGTCCCCTCGCGAGAACGGTGATCGGATGGCCGAGACAGAGGCAGCCCTGCGGACCCTCGCCCGCAACGTGAGGACGGCCCGCACTCGCGCCGGCCTGTCCCTGGACGAACTCGGCAGACGCGCCCAGGTCAGCAAGGGCGCCCTGGTGGGCCTGGAGAAGGCCCAGGGCAACCCGAACTTCGCCACCCTCGTCCGGCTCGCCGACACCCTCGGCATCTCCGTCTCCGCCCTGCTCGAAGGGCCGGCCGAAGGCCACGTCCGGGTCGTGACCGCCGACGCCGTCGCGCCGCTCTGGACCGGAAGGCTGGGCAGTGAGGCCCGGCTCATGCTCACGACCTCGGGCCCGGCGCCGGTCGAGGTCTGGCGCTGGACGCTGGAACCGGGCGAGGAGTACCCCAGCCACCCCCATCAGGCCGGGGTCGTGGAGACCGTCAGCGTCACCGCCGGCCGGATGACCCTGGTCGTCGACGGCACGGAACACGCCGTCGAGGCCGGGCAGACCGCCACCTTCGACGGCGACGCCACCCACACCTACCGCGGCGCGGGAGAGACGACCTGCCGGCTGATCATGACCGTCCACCTGCCGCCCGGCCCGGCCTCCTGAGACGGACCCGAGTCGTCCCGGCCCCCGCCCGAGGCGGGGCCCCTCACCGCTCCCGGGGCAGGAAGGCGGGACGCAGGGACGCGTCCACCGGGTCGTAGTACCGGTGGAAGACCGGAGTCGTGGAGCCGGACACGGGCGGGACGATCCAGCTCCAGTCGGCGGGCGTCGGCCTGCCGTGCCGGCTCTCCCGCGCGATGTGCCGCAGGAACCGCTCGGACTCGGTGTGATGGTCCGCCATCGTCACCCCGGCCTCCTGGAAGGAGTGCAGCACCGCCACGTTGAGCTCCACGAGCGCCCGGTCCCGCCACAGCGTGCGCTCCGAGGAGCGGTCGAGGCCCAGGCGGTCGGCGACCACCGGCAGGAGGTCGTAGCGCTCGACGTCGGCGAGGTTGCGGGCGCCTATCTCCGTCCCCATGTACCAGCCGTTGAACGGCGCCGCCGGATAGCGCACCCCGCCGATCTCCAGCGTCATGTCGCTGATCGCGGGCACCGCGTACCAGCGCAGCCCCAGCTCCGCCAGCCACGCGTGGTCCGGATGCCGGAGCGGCACCTCCAGGACGGAGTCCTCCGGCAGCTCGTACCACTCCGGTCGCGCCCCCGGACGCTCCTCCACCATCAACGGAAGCACCTGGAAGGCCTCTTCGTCGCGCTTCCACCCCAACGCGCGGGCACGGGCGGTCGATGAGGCACCGCGCGGATCGCCGATCCAGCGGCCCCCGGGGGTGCTGTGCCCGGCGTAGCGCACCAGTTGGTCGTTGACGATCCGCGGCGCGGGGCGCCCCGGCCGGTCGGGGGCGAACACCGAGATCACCGGGCGGATCCGGCCGCCGTTCCCGGCGGTCCTCAGGTGCTCGAAGCAGGCGGCGGCGATGCCGTCGGCCGAGGTGACGTGCCGGAGGTCGCGCACCACGAGGCTGCGCCAGTAGAGCCTGCCGATGCAACGGGCCGCGTTGCGCCACGCGACCCGGGCGCCGAAGGAGAGCTCGGCCGGGGTGTGCTCGTACGTGCCGGTCCGGTCGATCTCGGCCAGCACCTCGCGGACCCGGCGTTCCACGTCCCCGGCGTCGGGCTGCTCGTGATGGAACTGCCGGACGAAACTCTCCGCCTCCCGACGGTCCGTCACGAGCTGTACGTCGCCATGCTGTTGGAGTCGTGGCGCGTCGGCCGGGGGCGCGGACGCGGACGTGAACGGACAGGTGCTGACGGCGGCGGCCTTGCGGCGGCGACCCAGACTGAAGACCAAGGTGTTCCCTCCTGCCCCCATGACTACCGCACGCGTTCGCACGGTTGTGGAGAGTGAGGAGAGTTCGGGATGGAAAGGGCGCCGGGCTGATAAGGTGCCCGGCGCCGAGATCCCGAGGGCGGCCGACGGTGCGCCGCGGGCCGGTGCTCCCCGGCTCAGATCCCCCCGACCCTGGCCGCCGCCGAGAGCTCGTACACCAGCGTGACCGTCCGCCGGCCACCGGGCGGCAGGGTGACGTCCCAGCGCACGATGCCCTCGGCGTCGACCGCGTCCGGGGCGGGGGAACAGGCCTCCTCGCGCAGGCGCACCTCCACCGCCGACACCTCGGAGACGGGGATCCGCTCGCGGAGGACGACCACCCGCTCGTCCCGCTCCCCGGGCGGCGAGAACCGGGACAGGTGCAGCCGGACCGTGCGGGTGACCACGGTCCGCTGGGTGAGGCCCGTGGTGTCACGGGTCTCCTCGGTCCGCCGGACCACCCTGTGGTCGTCACGGCTGCCGTAGGCGAGCTCGACGGCGGCGCCGGGAGCCGTGAAGTCCAGCGTGCCGCGGCCGGTGAACCCGCTGCCCCGGACGAGGTCCACGGGACCGGCGAGCAGCGCGTGACCGGACAGGTTGTCGAACCGCACCACCTGCGTGACCAGCGGGGAAAGCTCCGGCGAGCAGGCGTACTCGCTGTCGGCGGCCGTCGTGAACGACGAGAGCGGCACCCGGTGGGCGCGCCCGTCACCCGGCACGGAGACCGGCGCGGGGGAGCGCAGCACCCGCGCCTCGCCGCCGTCGTCCACGCCCGGCAGGCCGAGCACCGGGGCCGGTCCGAGCGTCGCGACCTCCTCCTCGCGCACCTCGACGTCGATCGTGCGGCGCTCCGCCGGCGTCCGGTCCTTGAGCGTCAGCCGGTCCTCGACCAGCCGCGGCGGATCGCCGGCCAGGGCCGACCGCGCGGTCGACAGCGTCAGCCGCACGTCCGACCAGTCCTCGCCGGTGCGCTGCCAGACCACCGCGTCGGTCTCCAGCGTCAGCGACTCCCCGTCGAGCACGGCCCGGTAGGCCGGCCGCCACAGCGCGCACGGGGTGAGATGGCTCAGCCGCAGCCGTGCGGATCCCGCGGTCGTGGCCCGCACGGTCAGCTCGACGTGGGCGACGAGCTCGGCCGGCTCCTCCTCGGCGAGCTCCATGGCCCGGCGGACCTCGGAGAGTTCGGCGCGGAGGGCGGCCAGGCGCGACTCCGCGGCGCGGAGCTCCTCGCCGTACGTGTCGCGCTCGGCGTCCACCCGGTCCAGTTCGCGGCTCCAGCGGGGCCCTTCGGACTCCCCGGAACCGGCACCCTCGCCGATCTCCCGCAGCAGGTCGGCCGCGAGCCGGCCCAGCAGGTCGAGGCGGGTCCGCAGCCGGTCGCGGCGCTGCTCCAGGGAGCGGCGCTCCTCTTCGAGGGCGTGGGCCCGGTGGCGGAGCGCGGAGTCGTCCTCGGCGGGCGGCACCGGTCCGCGCGGCGTCCAGTCACGGACGAGCCGCACGTCGAGGACGGTGGCCGGCTGTCCGGGGGAGAACTCGGCGTGCAGGGTGCGGTCGACGGCGAGCGCGCCGACCGGCCCGAGGCGCAGGCGCTGCACGCCGGCCTCCAGGTCGAGCACGGCGGTGCGCTCGACGTGCGCGCGGTCCTCCAGACAGGTGACGGCGGTGACGGGGAGAGCGATCGGCTTGGTCTCCGTGGACATGGCGTGTGTCAGCTCCTGCGGTTGCCGTCGACCAGGGCCTTGCCGGCCGGTATGCGGATCTCGTAGCCGCCGTCGAGCACGGCGGTGCCGCCGGCGGGCAGCTCCACCCGCCAGACGCGGGTGCCCGGGGCGTGGTGCTCCGGTGCGGCGCCGTCCTCGGGCGCCGTCCAGTCGGCGCGTTCCTCGATGCGGACGTCCGGCTCGGAGGAGACCGGCACCCGCTCGTGGACCTCGACGGTGACCGGCCCCGCGAGGCGGTTGGCCAGCTCCACGTGGACGCGGTGGTCGAGGACGGTCACGTTGTTGCGCAGGCCCGCCGTCGACTCCTTCAGATGGGTGCGCCGGGTGACGCGGACGCCCTCGGCGGGACCGAGGCCCAGCCGCCGGACGCCGCCGGGCGCCAGCGTGGGCAGGGCTGCGGTCAGCAGGAAGTCGTCGTCGACGGTGACCTCCACCGGGCCGGCGAGCAGCGCCTGACGGGTGGTGTTGGAGACCAGGAGGGTCGCGTACACGGTCTGCTCCACGGACGGCACACAGATGTGCTCGGTCCGCAGGACGACCGGGACCTCGCCGACGGTGACGGTGTGCCAGGTGCCGTCCGAGGGCACGTCGGCGCGGGCGGGGGCGTCGTAGCGGTGGTCGAACGAACCCGCCGACGCGCGGGGGCGCACCGCGTGCGGGGGCAGCGGCAGCGCGGCGACCGCCTCGGCGCGGCGGCGGTACTCGGCCGCCACCGCGTCGGACGAGGAGCCGGGGAACAGTCGCCCGCGGCGGCTGGCCGGCTCCTCCGGGCCGGCCAGCACCAGGGAGGCGTAGTCGAGTTCGGCGCCGCTCGGCCGCGGCGGACCCACCGTCGGCGGCGGCGGTGGCGGCGCAGCGCCCGGAGCCGCGGGGGCCGGGGCGGGACGGGCCCCGAAGCCGGCCCCGCCACCGGCCCGAGACCGGCCGCCCGGCGCCTGCGGGGCCGGCGGCGCGATGCCGAAGGCCTCCGGGGCGGCGCCGTACGCACCACCGGGCTGCGGCGGCCCGGTGAACGCCGGAGGCGCGATCGGCACCGGCGCCGGAACCGGCTCGGGAGCCGCCACGGGGAGATCCACGGCAGCGCCCCCGGCCGCGGAGCCCGGCGCCCCGCCCACCGCGGGACCGAGGCGGAGAGGTGCCGGGCCCGCCGCCTCGTACCCCGCGAACAGGTCGGCGAGCCCCGCCGGGGGTTCGCGCCAGCCGGACGGCGCGGGCGCGGACTGACGGCGCCCGATCCGGATCGAACGGAGCGCCGGCAGATCGGTGCGGCGCCCCAGGTCGGCAGTGGCCAGGGCGAGGCGCACCCCGGTCCAGTCCTCGCCGGTGCGCTGCGCGACCGAGGCGCGCAGCACCAGCCGGCCGCTGCCGTCGCCCCGACGGTGGGAGAGGCGGTACGTCGGCACCCAGACGGCACCCGGCACGCCGTACTCCAGCTCCAGCTCCACCTCCTCCGCCTCCTCGGCGCCGTGGAGGACCAGGACGGCGCCGACGGAGGTCTCGACCCGCCCCGACGGCGCGTCGGTGGAGGCACGGTCGAGCCTGTCGCGGGCCACGTCGAGCTCGTGCTCGGCGAGCCGGAGCGCCTCGTCCAGCTCGGCGAGCCGGGCGTGCAGCCCCGCCAGCCGCTCGTCGACGAAGTCGGCCAGCTCCAGCCACGCGTCGACCGGGGTGCGGCGGTGCGGGTCCTCGCGCTTGCGGCCGGGCGGGACCGGGCGCAGGCCGCCGACCTCCTCGATCAGGGTCCGGTGCCGGTCACGGCGGGCCTGCGCCGCCGCGTGCGCCTCCCGCAGCCGGTCGACCTCGCGCCGCAGTCCGTCGGGGACGCCGTCACCGTACGGCTCCGCCTCGACCTCCACCCGCGCCTCGGTGACCCGCGCCCCGGAGGCGCCCAGGACCCGGGCCCGCAGCGAACCCGGGTCCAGCGCGCGCGGCAGCCCCGTCACCCGCACCCGGCCGTCCGGGGGCACGACGCCCCGGGCCAGGCGCCGGCAGAGCGCACCCCGCGCGTACACCACGACCGAGTCCAGACTCGACCCCCACCCCGGCACCGTACCGACCGTCATGCGGCCTCCCCCTCTGCCCCGTCCGTGTCGGGGGAAGCCTACGCCGGACCGGTCCGCGCGGTTCCGGAGCACCGGCGGCGGCGCACGGCCGGGACCTTGTCCCGGGAGCGCCGACGGTTGCAAGATCCTCTGTGTGAGGGACTCGGGTGGGAGCGGAGAGGGAAAGGGCGGGGCGCCGTGGGGGAGATGACCAAGGGGGGCAACGGGTTCGTTCCGTCCGTGCCGTTGAGGATCGCCGTACGCGGTGGCGTGGACGCCATGGCGCTGCTGCTCGGCGAGACCGGAAAGGTCAGGGGCGACGCGGACGTCGTCTTCCACGGCGCCCCGGCGCACCCCTCCGGAGCCGTCCGCCTGACGGAGGCGACGCCGGGGTCGGCACAGCCCGGTACGGCGTGGCTGGAGGTCGGACTCACCGTGGTGGAGGAGCAGATCACCCGCGTCCTCGTGGTCGGTTCGACGGAGCGCGGCGCGATGCGCGACGCCGCCGGACTGTCGGTGGAGGCCTTCGCCCCCGACGGCACCTCGGTCGCGCGGTACGACGTCACGGACGCCGCCGGGGAGACGGCGATGGTGCTGGCCGAGCTCTACCGGCGGGCGGGCGGCTGGAAGTTCCGCGCCGTGGGCCAGGGGTGGGTGAGCGGTCTCGCGGGTCTGGCCACGGACCACGGCGTGGACGTGGCCGACGGGGGAGGGAACGGAGCGCCGCCCGGCGGTGGCGTGCCGGCGCAGGCCGTGACTCCTCCCGTGCCCGCGCCGGATTTCGCGCCTCCGCCTGCCGCGGCGACTCCCGTGCCCGCGCCGGGCTTCGCGACTCCCACGCCCGCGCCGGGCTTCGCGGCTCCGGCTCCCGTGCCCGGCTTCGCGCTTCCGGCTCCCGTGCCCGGCTTCGCGGCTCCGCCGGCAGGGCAGGCTCCCGTGCCCGGCTTCGTACCTCCGCCCCTGGCGCCCCCTCCGGTGGCGCTTCCTCCCGCCGCCGTCCCTCCCGCGGCGGTCCCGCCCATGACCCCCGTCCCTCCCGGCGGCGCCGACCGGTGGACGTACGGACCCGTCTTCGAGCCGTACACGGAGACGGGCCGGGACAACGATGTGATCACCGTGGGCGGGCTCCCGCCGGGGCCGGTCGTGGTCCAGCTCGACGTCAGGGGCGACGGGTACACGGGACTCTGGGTGCTCAACAAGCGCAACAAGGAGGAGGACAACCTCGTCAACAGCACGGAGGAGGACTTCCGGGGCCGCCTGCTCGCCACGGTCCCGGAGAACGGGACCCTGCGTCTGAAGCTCCAGGCCGAGGGGCCCTGGCAGGTCCAGGTGTCGCCGTTGGCGGCGGCCCGTCGGCTGACGGAGGAGGAGGCGGAGTTCCGCGGCCCCGACGTCCTGCTGCACACGGGAGGCGTGGCCGACCTGGCCGTCCACTACCGCGGCGACGACAACCTCATCGTCCACGTCTACGAACTCGCGGGGCACGACGACCACACGACCCTGCCCCCGTACGACAACGCGGTGAACGAGATCGGCAAGCGGCGCGAGACCGTTCCGCTTCCCGAGGGGCCGCTCATCGTCCACTTCGAGATGGCGGACGGGCCGTGGCGGGCGAGGCTGAAGCGTCTGCAGCCGCCGACCCGGCCCCTGCCCCCGGCCCCGCCGGGCGCGGCGGCACCCGTCCCGTTCGCCGCCCCCGGCGAACCAACCCGGCCGGACAAGCAGGACGGGCCCGCCCCGCGGAAGAACTGGTTCTCACGCGGCCGGGACTGACCGCCGGGGCCACCGGCGGCCGGACCCGCCTCACGGCGGGCCCGGCCGCGCGCCCCGTCACCGTCCGGCGGCGGTCGCCGCGGCCAGGGCCGCGCCGACCTCGCCCGCCAGGGCGACCGGATCACCGGCCGGTGACGTCGGATAGGCCTGCCGGCCGTGGGCCCAGGCGTCGTCCCCGGCGAACCAGTCGACGGCTACCGGCGCCGTGCCCCGGACGAGCGCCGTGTCGAGGCTCGCGAAGTAGGCGGCCCAGCGCGGCCCGTACACGTCCCGGACGAGACCGTCCCACTCGCGGTTGGCGTAGTCGTGCAGACCGCCGTTCTCGCTCGGCCCCCGGTCGGCCCAGGTGGTGAGGATCGAGCGGGCGTCGTACTCCAGCCGGTCGCTCTCTTCCGCGTCGGCCCCCCAGGAGCGGGCGTCGGCGAGCCAGGGGCCCAGCAGGAAGCGGCGGTCGGAGGCGACGAGCCGCCCGAGCAGCTCCTCCGAGGCGTTCCACTCGCGCACCAGAGCCCGGAAGCCCTCCAGGTCCTTCGTCTCGTACGCGGCCCTGATCCGCGGCAGCAGGAGACGCCCGCGGTTGGTGAGCGCCTGGCGCGCCACGTCCACCAGGTCGAAGCGGTACGCGTCCGAGCCCCGCAGCGCCGGATCCACCTTCAGCAGTTCCGACAGGGCGCGCTCCACCGTGGCGGCGTCGTACCGCATGGCGCCGGGGCTCCAGCGCGCCGCCCTGACCGCCGTCAGGCTCGGCCGCGCGGTGAAGAGGCTGTCCTGCGGCTCGCTCCACGTACCGGAGGCGCCGCTGTACGGGCCGAGGCGCAGCTGCTCCCACGCGGCGGCCGCGTGCGGGTCGGCGCCGCCGTAGCGCCGGGCGGCGTACGCGGCGAACCAGGCGCGCTGGTCGACCGGGCCCGGCTCCCAGGCGAGTTCGGTGAGCAGGTCGAACGCGGCGGGGTTCCCGCCGGTGCCCTCCGGGAGGTAGGCGATGCCGCGCAGCGCGCTGTCCGGCCGGTTCCGCCACGCGTGGAAACGGTCCGTCCACACGCCGGTGTTGGCGCCCAGGCTGGTGTGCCCGCCGAAGTTGGCGATCGCGCCGAACGCGTAGGGCGCACCGCCCCACTGCGTCTCGCGGTCGAGTCCCTCGTAACGGTCGGAGAGGCCGTCGACGATCAGCACCCGGCTCCGGTCCACACCGCTCAGGAGGGCCGCGGAGGGGTTGTTCTGCCAGCCGAGCATGACCCAGGTGGCCCCGGGACGCGCGGTGTCCAGGGCCCGCTGCACGGCCTCCGCCGCCCGCCCGACGTCGACCGGCCCGGGGGTGCCGCCCTCGTGCAGCAGGTCCATCTTGAACATGGCGCTGTCACCGAACCGGTGCCGCTGCTCCCGGTAGTAGGCGGCGGCCAGTTCGGCGAAGACGGGCCCGGTCGGATCCAGCCAGTCGGGCCGGGCGAACCCGACCCACCTGCCCTGCGGGACGGTGACCGCGCCCGGGTTCCGGGCGGCGAAGCCCGGCGGCACCGTCCCGAAGAAGCCCGGCAGGACGGGCTTCATCCCCAGGGCGCGCAGATGGTGCGCGATCCGGCTCCCCAGCGCCGCCCGGGCCTCGATCAGCCGCTCCGACACCGGCCCGCCGAAGCCCGACATGTTCTGCAGCAGCCACCAGGCCTGATGCGCGGGGCCGGGGATCCAGGCGCGCAGCTCCGCCGCGTCGTAGCCGAACCCCTGGAGGGCCCGGTAGTACGGGTACTCGGCCCCGGTCGGCACGAAGACCTCGTTCACGCCGTGCAGCGCCATCAGGTCGATGTCGCGCCGGTACGAGGCGAAGCCGCGGTACGCGCCGGAGTAGCCCTCGTCGGTGTCGTTCAGGGCGTAGCGGTGCGGCACGTTCGCCGACCGGGTGATCGTCCCCGGCACCGCGGGAAGCGTGACCGGCAGCCGGCCGACGCTGTCGCCCGGCCAGCCGATGTCGACCCCCGCGACCCGCTCCAGGTACCAGCCCACACCGGTCAGCAGCGTGGCCGGCGAGGTGCCCCGCACCTGGATCGCCCCCGCCCTGCCGGAGACCGAGAAGTAGTCCCCGGAGCCCGGCTCCGCCACGGGGACCAGGGTGAACTGCGCGGCCCGGGTCGGCAGCAGCCGCTTCAGCCCCGCCCGGGCCGGGCCGGGGTCGAAGGGGAGCACGGCGGCGGAGGCGGCGCCGTCCGGCGGAGCCGGCACGCCGGGCATGGCGGCGGTCACGACGGCGAGCACCACGACGACGAGGGTGTTGCGGCAACGACGGATCAGGCGGCTGTCCATCTGGCTCCCTGCTCGAACGGGACGACGGC
The DNA here is from genome assembly GCF_044544765.1 of Streptomyces sp. NPDC053513. Taxonomy (NCBI): domain Bacteria; kingdom Bacillati; phylum Actinomycetota; class Actinomycetes; order Kitasatosporales; family Streptomycetaceae; genus Streptomyces; species Streptomyces sp. NPDC053513. The sequence goes on along the minus strand of NZ_JBITXP010000001.1, from coordinate 468,421 downwards.
CGGGGCCCGTCCCCTGCCGTCCCCGGCACGATCACTCTCCGCCGCCCCGCGCCCCCGGCCGCGCAAGCGGAGCCGGAGGACCGGCGGCGCTCATCCTTGCGGGTGCACGCGTTCGACTCGGGGGTGCGAACCGGGTTTCGTGGGACGGGCCGCCCGGGGCGCCCACGTCCGGTGGCCCGTCGGCGGGGCGCGGTGTATCTGACGACCGGTGCGGCCTGGCAGACTTCGGCCCTCAGACGGCAAGCGACTCCTGGAGGCCCCCATGGCGCAGCGGCCCGGTCACACGGCCCGCACGGCCCGCACGAGCGGGTACGTCCCCCGGCCCTCACGCCGGCGCCCCCGGGCCCGTCCGGCCGGGACGGCGGCGCGATGAACCTGTGCCCGACCCGGCGCGCCGATCCCACCGCGCTCGTCGTCCGCAGCGCGCCCGCCGTGCCCACCGCCGCCGTGCTGCTGCTCCACGGCGGCCGCGCCGACGGCCCCGAGCCGCCGCCCGCGCTCAACCTGCCGGCCCTGCGCATGCGCCCCTTCGCCGCCGCCGTGACCCGGGCCGTCCGGGGCCGGGGCGTGCTGATCGCCGAGGTGCGCTACCGCCACCGCGGCTGGAACGGCGCCCGGGCCGACGCCGCCCGGGACGCCGAGGCCGCCCTCGCACGGCTCCGGGAGCGGGCCGGGCCCGTGCCCGTCGTGCTCCTCGGCCACTCCATGGGCGGCCGGGCCGCCCTCCGCGCGGCGGGCGACCCCGCCGTGCGCGGGGTCGTCGCGCTCGCGCCGTGGTGCCCCGCCGACGAGCCCGTGGACCACCTCGGCGGCCGGCGCCTCTACCTGCTCCACGACGAGACCGACCGGGTCACCTCGGCCCGCCAGTCCTGGGAGTTCGTCCGCCGGGCCCGGGAGGCGGGCGCCGACGCGGCGGGCATCCCCATGCCGACCGGCGGGCACGCCATGCTCCGGGGCGCGGACCTCTGGCACCGACGCGCGGCCGAACTCACCGCGGCGCTGCTGTCGCACGGTTGAGAACGGGAGGGAAGAGACGGGGACGGGGCGGGAACGGCGGGTCCGGCCGAGAACGCGTACGCCCCGGTCAGCGGGTGCCGGGCGGGGACGCGTACGCCCCGCGGTCAGCGGGTGCCGGCCGGGGGCGCGAGCAGCCCCGCGCAGGCCGCCCGCGTCGCCGTGTGCACGGCGCGGGCGAGCCGCGCGCCCCACACCGACCGCGGTCCGGCGAACGACTCGACGGAGCCCCCGGCGCCGGCCGGCGAGGGCGCGGCCACACAGACCGCGTCCGTCGGCGTGCCGGAGGCGTCGGCGCCCAGTTCGACCAGGGCCTGCACCTTGGCCTCGGTGGCGGTGGCGACCGCGTTCACGAGTGCGGCGTCCGTGAGCGGCACCGGCAGGGACACGACGATGTTGATCGTGCCGGGCCGCGGCGCCGCCGCGCTGCCCGCCCCCGGGGCCGCGGCCCAGCCCCGCACCCCTATCCCGGCGGTGACCAGGGCCTGCGCGCCGCCGTCCACGGCGTGCCGCCGGTCCGCGACCGACGCCGCGGTCATCAGGCCCACGCCCGCGCCCTCCAGCCCGGCCCCGGAGGCCAGGTCACGGAGGTGGGCGACGGGGTCGAGCCGGGCGTAGCCGGGCGGGACCTGGGCGTTGACGACCCACCGGCGCTCGCCGATACCTCCGCCGAGGACGGCGCTCGACACCATGCGGACGCCCGGACCCGGGGCCCACACGAGGAGCGGCCACTCCCGGCCCTGGTCTCCGTGGGAGAGGAGCGCGGCGTCGGCGAGCGACGGGCCGGTGAGAAGGGTTCGCGGAAGCACCCCACACCCTAACGCGCGGCCTCGGACCGGTCCGGACCGGCCGACCCTCCACCTGACGCCGACCTCCCCCTGACGCCGACGGGCGGGGCGGTCCGCTCCCGTGGGAACGCGGACCGCCCCGCCCGTCCGTGCGGCCGCCCGTCAGTCCAGGGCGAGTACGGCCGTGAGGGCCGCCCGCACGGCCGATTCCGGGTCCTCCGACGTCCCTTCCGACCGCCAGGCGACGAACCCGTCCGGGCGGACCAGCACCGCACCGTTCACGGTGACGCCGTGGGCCTCCGCCCAGTCCTCGCCGTCCGCTGCCGAGAGCTCCGCGTCGGGCCCGTCGCCGATCCGGTACGAGTCGAGGGGCACCGCCAGGCGCTCGGCGACGCGCGCCGCCGCCGTGTGCCAGCCGCCGATGGCCCCCGCCGAACTCAGCAGCACGAAGGACCGCTCGTACAGGTCCAGGGTGGAGATCCGTTCGCCCGCGCGGTCCAGCCACAGGTGCGGCGCGCGGCTGCCGGGCTCGCCCGTCAGCCGCAGCCCGTCCGGAACGACCGGCACCGCCGGGTCCGCGCCCAGGACCGCGCCGCGCGGGTAGCGGTAGCCCAGCGCGACGTTGAGGATGCCGCCCCGCTTCCCGCCCGGGCCGCCCGCCCCCGGGTCGGGGGTGTACCCCGGGTGGCTGTGCTCGACCGAGCGCGACGAGGCGCGGGCGCTGGTCGCCTCCGCGACCGGCCGGCGCTCCGCGTCGTAGGACGCGAGCAGACCGGGACCGGCCCAGCCGTCCAGTACCGCGGCGAGCTTCCAGGCGAGGTTGTGCGCGTCCTGGATGCCGGTGTTGGAGCCGAAGGCCCCCGTGGGCGGCATCTCGTGGGCCGAGTCGCCCGCGAGGAACACCCGCCCGTCCGCGTACCGTTCGGCGATCCGCTCGGCCGCGTGCCAGGGCGCCCTGCCCGTGATCTCCACGTGCAGGTCCGGTACGCCCACGGCGCGCCGGATGTGTTCCCTGCACCGCTCGTCGGTGAACTCCTCCAGCGTCTCACCGAGTTCGGGGTGCCAGGGGGCGTGGAAGACCCACCGCTCGGCGTTGTCCACCGGCAGCAGCGCCCCGTCCCCCTCCGGGCTCGTGAGGTAGCAGACGATGAAGCGGCGGTCGCCGACGACGGCCGCGAGGTCGCGCGACTCGAACGTGACGCTCACGTTGTGGAACAGGTCGCCCGGCCCGGTCTGCCCGATGCCGAGCTGCTCGCGGATCGGGCTGCGCGGGCCGTCCGCCGCGACGAGGTAGTCCGCCCGGATGGTGGTGTGCTCGCCGGTCTCCCGGCTCTTGACCCGCGCCGTCACCCCCTCGGCGTCCTGCTCGAACGACATCAGCTCGGTCGAGTACCGCAGGTCCCCGCCCAGCTCCCGCGCGCTCTCCAGAAGCACCGGTTCGAGGTCGTTCTGGCTGCACAGGCACCACTCGGCGGGGCTGAACCGGGCCAGGCCGCCGCCCGGGTCGATGTGCCGGAACAGCCACTCGCCGGCATCGCCCACCAGGGTCGGCGTCTGCAGGATCCCGTTGTTCGACGACAGGGTCTTCGCGGCCTCGTGGATGCGCCCCCGGACACCGGCGGCGCGGAAGACCTCCATGGTGCGCACGTTGTTCCCGCGTCCGCGCGGGTGGATCGAGGTGCCCGCATGGCGCTCGACGAGCGTGTGCGGCACGCCGAGACGTCCCAGGAAGAGCGAGGTGGACAGGCCCACCAGGGAGCCGCCCACGATGAGTACGGGCGTGCGGTGTCCGATCTCACCGGTCGCTTCGCTTCGTTTCATCGATGGCCTCCAGCGTCACCGGTGACGCGGGTCGGGGATGGGATGCAGATGCCTGCCCGGCCGAGCCCGGGACCGTGCGCGCGGGCCACCCGAATGACGCGCGGTTCACTCATCCGCCCCGTGGGGCTCGCGGGGACGTCGGGGCCGCGTGAAGGTTCGGTACATGACGACCCCGGCCTTCCCGGTCAGGCGGTCCCTTCCCGCTCTCGCAGAAGAGAAAGAGGTGCGCCGGATGACCACCACCACGCCGCGCATATCGCAGTCGGTGTTCGACGGGTCCAGGCTGCGGGTGATCCTGCTGCTCGACCTGTACGACGGAGCCCAGCAGCAGTTCCTGGAGGCGTACGAGGTCATGCGCAAGCAGGTGGCCGGCGTCCCCGGACACATCAGCGACCAGCTGTGCCAGTCCATCGAGAACCCCTCGCAGTGGCTGATCACCAGCGAGTGGGAGAGCGCCCCGCCCTTCCTCGCCTGGGTGAACAGCGAGGAGCACGTCGAGATGGTCAAGCCGATGCACAGCTGCGTCCGGGACACCCGGTCCATGCGCTACAGCATCCTCCGGGAGACCGGCGCCCAGCGGCCGCTCACGCCCGAGACCGCCTCGGGCGAGCAGGTGGCGGCCCGCGTGGGCGACGGCGTGACCCGCCACGCGCTCACCTTCACCGTCAAGCCCGGCTCCGAGTCGAAGGTCGCGGAGCTCCTGGCCGGCTACGAGTCGCCCGAGGCCCAGGTCGACGAGAACACGCGGCTGCGCCGCACCTCGCTGTTCATGCACGGCAACCGCGTCGTGCGGGCCGTCGAGGTGGAGGGCGACCTCCTGTCTGCGCTGCGGCACGTCGCCCGGCAGCCCGGGGTCCGGGCCGTCGAGGAGGCCATCAACCCCTACCTGGAGCAGGACCGGGACCTCACCGACCCCGAGTCGGCCCGCGTCTTCTTCACCCGGGCGGCCCTCCCCGCCGTGCACCACGTGGTCTCCGCCCGCCCCGAACCGGCCGGCCTGCGGCGCCACGCCCTGTACTACCCCGCGAAGCAGGGCCGCGGTTCGGACCTGGCGCGGCTGCTCGCCCAGCAGGACGCGGAGGCGGCGGTCGACCCCGACAGCCCCGTGTACGGCAGCACCGTCTTCCAGCGCGACGACGTCGTGGTGCGCCTCATCGACGTCGAGGGCGACCTCGACCTCGATCCCGTCGCCGCCCTCGGCGTCAAGGGCGAACGGAAGGCCAAGGTGCTCGAACGGCTCCTCGACGGCGCCGCGATCGGCATCGAGGGATCCCTGGACACCGAGCGCAACCTCAACCGCCTCCTGTCGCACGCCGACATGCTGCCCGTCACCGACCGTCGCGCGGCCGACTCCTGAGGGAACGGTCCCAGGCTCCCCGGCCCCCACCGTGGGCCTCGCCCCTGGCTCCCCACGGTGGGTCCCGCGCCCGACCGTGCGTCACCCGTCATCGCCACACCCGGAGGTATCAACCATGCTCCAGCAGCGTCCGCTCATCGTGAACCTGAGCGACACGGAACCCAACCGCAGACGCGGAGGTGACCTGCGGGCCATGCTCACCCCCGCCACGGTGGGCTCCACCAGCGGCTTCATGGGGCTGGCCATCGTCCAGCCGGGCGACCGCATCGGCGAGCACTACCACCCGTACTCCGAGGAGTTCGTGTACGTCGTCCAGGGCCTGCTCGAAGTCGACCTGGACGGTGAGACGCACACGCTCGTGCCCGACCAGGGCCTGCTGATCCCGATCGACGTCCGGCACCGCTTCCGCAACGTCGGCGAGGTGGAGGCCCGCATGGTCTTCCACCTGGGGCCCCTCGCCCCGCACCCGAGCCTCGGCCACGTCGACACCGAGGACACCGAGGCCGATCGGGCCCTGGAGCGGGAGGGGGCCCTCGAGTGACCCGGCGCGTGGCCGTCACCGGCATCGGTGTGGTCGCACCGGGCGGCACCGGCACGGCGGCCTTCTGGGACCTCCTCGCCCAAGGGCGGACGGCGACCCGGGGCATCACCCTGTTCGACCCCGCCGGCCTGCGCTCCCGCATCGCCGCCGAGTGCGACTTCGACCCGTACGCCCACGGGCTGCCTCCCGAACTGAGCGAGCACAACGACCGGTACGTCCAGTTCGCGGCCGTCGCCGCGGGAGAGGCCGTACGCGACTCCGGGCTCGACACCGCCGCCGAGAACCCCTGGCGCGTCGGCGTCAGCCTCGGCAGCGCCGTCGGCGGCACCACCCGGCTGGAGCACGACTACGTCCTGGTCAGCGAGGGCGGGCGGCGGTGGGACGTGGACCACCGCGCCGCCGACCCGAAGCTGCACCTGGCCTTCGCGCCCAGCACGCTCGCCGCGGTGGTCGCCGAACAGTTCGGGGCCCGCGGCCCGGTGCAGACCGTCTCCACCGGCTGCACCTCCGGCCTCGACGCCGTCGGCTACGCCTTCCACACCATCGAGGAGGGCCGGGCGGACGTCGTCATAGCCGGGGCGTCGGACTCGCCGATCTCCCCGATCACCATGGCCTGCTTCGACGCCATCAAGGCCACGTCGCCCGACAACGACGACCCCGAGCACGCCTCCAAGCCCTTCGACGACCGCCGCAACGGCTTCGTCATGGGCGAGGGCGCGGCGGTCCTCGTCCTGGAGGAGTACGAACACGCCAGGGCCCGCGACGCGCACATCTACTGCGAGATCAGCGGCTACGCCACCTACGGCAACGCCTACCACATGACCGGACTGACCGGCGAGGGGCTGGAGATGGCCCGGGCGATCGACACCGCGCTCGACCAGGCCAGGCTCGACCCCACGGCGATCGACTACGTCAACGCGCACGGCTCGGGCACCCGCCAGAACGACCGGCACGAGACCGCCGCCGTCAAGCGCTCCCTGGGCTCCCACGCCTACGACACGCCCATGAGCTCCATCAAATCCATGGTGGGCCACTCGCTCGGGGCGATCGGCGCGATAGAGGTCGCCGCCTGCGTGCTCGCCCTGAAGCACCAGGTGGTGCCCCCCACCGCCAACTACGAGATCCCCGACCCCGAGTGCGACCTGGACTACGTGCCGCGCACCGCCCGCCCCCGGAAGCTGAGGAACGTGCTCTCCGTCGGCAGCGGCTTCGGCGGCTTCCAGTCCGCCGTGCTCCTGACCGGGCCGGGCGGGAGGACACCATGAGCACACAGCGGCCACGGCGGGCGGTCGTCACCGGAATCGGTGTGATCGCCCCCAACGGACTGCGCACCGACGCGTACTGGAAGTCCGTCCGGGAAGGCCTCGGCGTTCTCGGACGGATCACCCGCGAGGGCTGCGAGCACCTGCCCCTCAAGGTCGCGGGCCAGGTCGAGGGCTTCGACGCCTCGGCCCTCATCGACGAGCGCTTCCTCGTCCAGACCGACCGGTTCACCCACTACGCCATGGCGGCCGCGGCGCTCGCCCTCGACGACGCCGGCCTGGCCCACGAGGACGGGGGCGAGGACCCCTTCTCCGTCGGCGTCGTCACCGCCGCCGGATCGGGCGGCGGCGAGTTCGGCCAGCGCGAACTGCAGAAGCTGTGGGGCCAGGGCTCCAAGTTCGTCGGCCCGTACCAGTCCATCGCCTGGTTCTACGCCGCGAGCACCGGACAGATCTCCATCCGGCACGGCTTCAAGGGCCCGTGCGGGGTGGTCGCGAGCGACGAGGCCGGCGGCCTCGACGCCCTCGCCCACGCCGCCCGCGCCGTCCGGCGGGGGACCGGCGCGGTGGTCGTCGGAGCCGCGGAGGCCCCCCTCGCCCCGTACTCGATGGTGTGCCAGCTCGGCTACCCGGAGCTGAGCACCGTCGACGACCCGGACCGCGCCTACCGGCCCTTCACGGCCAAGGCCTGCGGCTTCGTCCCCGCCGAGGGCGGCGCCATGCTCCTCGTCGAGGACGAGGCCCGCGCCCTCGACCGGGGCGCGACCGTACGGGCCACCGTCGCCGGCCACGGCGCCACCTTCACCGGAGCCTCCCGCTGGAAGGAGTCCCGGGAGGGGCTCGCCCAGGCCGTCCGGGTCGCCCTCGACGAGGCCGGCTGCGCCCCGGAGGAGATCGACGTGGTCCTCCTCGACGCCCTCGGCGTGCCGGAGGCGGACCGCGCCGAGGCCCTGGCGCTCGCCGACGTGCTGGGCGCGCACGCCACGCGCGTCCCGGTGACGGCACCCAAGACCGGCTACGGCCGGGCCTACTGCGGGGCGCCCGTCCTGGACGCCGCGGCCGCGGTGCTCGCCATGGAACACGGCCTCGTGCCCCCCACCCCCAACGTGTACGACATCGACTGCGACCTCGACGTGGTGATGTCCGCGGCTCGGCCCGCCGAGCTGCGCACGGCCCTCGTCCTCAGCAGGGGACTCATGGGATCCAACGCGGCGCTCGTCGTGCGCCGCGGTGGCGGACTCGCCCGGTAGGACCGGGCGGGGAAGGAGAAACGCACATGATCACCACCGGACTCACCTTCGGCGAACTGGCCGCGCTGATGAAGCAGTCGGCCGGCGTCACCGTCGACCCCGCACAGCTCGAGAAGGACCCCGAGACCCCGTTCAGCGGCCTCGGCGTCGACTCGCTCGGCCTCCTCGGCATCGTCGGCGAGCTGGAGAACCGGCACGGCGTGGCGCTGCCCACCGACGCCGAGCGCTGCAAGACGCCGGCGGAGTTCGTCGCCCTCGTCAACAACACCCTCGCAGGAGTCTGACGTGTCCGGACACACCGACAACAGCATCACCATCGACGCCCCCCTCGACCTCGTCTGGGACATGACCAACGACATCGAGAACTGGCCCCGGCTCTTCAGCGAGTACGCCTCCGTCGAGGTCCTCGAACGGAAGGGCGACACCACCAGGTTCCGGCTGACCATGCACCCGGACGAGAACGGGACGGTCTGGAGCTGGGTGTCGGAGCGCACCACGGACCGCGCGAACCGGCGGGTCCGGGCCCGCCGCGTCGAGACCGGGCCGTTCGCGCACATGGACATCGCCTGGGAGTACGAGGAGCTGCCCGGCGGCGTCCAGATGCGCTGGATCCAGGACTTCGCGATGAAGCCCGACGCCCCCGTCGACGACGCGTGGATGACGGACAACATCAACCGCAACTCCCGCACCCAGATGGCCCTCATCCGGGACCGCATCGTGCAGGCCGCGCGCGAGCGGCAGAGCGCCCCGGTCACGCCCGCCTGACGGATCCCGGACAGAACCGTCCGAGGAAGGAAAACGATGCACCACGCACTGATCGTCGCCCGCATGGCGCCCGGCTCGGCGCCCGCGATCGCGGACGTGTTCGCCGACTCCGACCGCGGCGAACTGCCGCACCTGGTGGGGGTCGCCCGTCGCAGCCTGTTCCAGTTCGGCGACGTCTACCTGCACCTCATCGAGTCCGAGCAGGACCCGGCGCCGAACGTCGCCAGGCTGGCCGGACACCCCGAGTTCCGCGGCGTCAGCGAGCGTCTGTCGGCGTACGTCAGCGCGTACGACCCGACGACCTGGCGCAGCCCCAAGGACGCCATGGCGCACTGCTTCTACCGCTGGGAGCGGGACGCCGGCTCCTGAGCCGGGAACCCGGTGAAACCCGAGGCCGCCCGCCCCGCGTCAGACGCGGAGCGGGCGGCCTCGGGTTTCCGGCCGATCAGGCCGGGACGGTGCACTCGAAGGCGTGCAGGTACGCGTTGACCGGACGGATCTCGCCGATGACGAGCCCGGCGTCCGTGAGCCGCTCCACCATGCTCTGCCTGGTGTGCTTCGCGCCGCCGACGTTGAGCAGCAGGAGCAGGTCCATGGCGGTCGTGAACCTCATCGACGGGGTGTCGTCCACGAGGTTCTCGATGACGACGACGCGGGCTCCGGGCCGCGCCGCCTTCCGGAGGTTCGCCAGCAGCCTGCGGGTGCTGTCGTCGTCCCACTCCAGGATGTTCTTGATGATGTAGACGTCGGCCTGGACGGGGACGTCCTCGCGGCAGTCGCCGGGCTCGATCCGGACCCGGGAGGCGAGCGAGCCGCCCTCCCGCAGCCGGGGATCGGCGTTGCCGACCACCGCCGGCAGGTCGAGCAGCGTGCCGTGCAGCGCCGGGTGCTTCTCCAGGAGGCTCGCCAGGACGTGGCCCTGGCCGCCGCCGATGTCCGCGACGGAGGAGGCCCCGCTCAGGTCGAGCAGTTCGGCGACGTCCTCGGCCGACTGCCTGCTCGACGTCGTCATGGCCCGGTTGAACACGTACGCGGACTCGGGCGCCTCCTCGTTGAGGTACGAGAAGAACTCCCGCTCGTACACGTCCTCGAAGACGTTCCGGCCGGAGCGCACCGCCTCGTCGAGCTTGGGCCAGACGTCCCAGGTCCAGGGCTCGGTGCACCACAGCGCGATGTAGCGCAGGCTGTGCGGGTCGTCCTCGCGCAGCAGACGGGACATCTCGGTGTGCGCGAAGGTGCCGTCGGACTGTTCGGTGAACACGCCCTGGCAGGACAGGGCGCGCAGCAGCCGCCGCAGGGTCCGCGGTTCGGTCTTCACCGCGGCCGCGAGGTCCTCGACGGTCATGGGCGCGTCGCCCAGGGCGTCGGCCACGCCCAGGCGGGCGGCCGCGCGCACGGCGGCGGCGCACGCCGCGCCGAAGACGAGTTCTCTCAGCCGCATGGGCGGCGGGGGAGCGGATGCGGCGGATTCGACGGTCGTCATCTGTTTCGCCTTGCCTTTGCTGTCGTGCCGTACGGGTGGGGGAGGGGGAGGGTCAGCACATGCCCGCGGGCTCGGAGACGCCGCAGGTGTTGCCGCGGAAGGTGTTGGTCTTTCCGGTGTCCCGGTCGGCCAGGTCGGCGGCGCCGTTGCGCAGCGCCACGTTGTCGCGGATCTCGATCCGCTCGTTGGGGACGCCCACGAAGCTCTTGAACAGCACGATGCCGCCGGACAGCGGCGAGCCGCCCACGTTGTCCTCGACCCTGTTGTGCGCGACGACGGTGTCCTCGGCGCCGGTGAGCACGATGCCCGAGCCCTGCAGGGCGGGCAGGCGCGGGGTCTTCGGGCACAGCTTGTTGTTCTCGTGGACGTGGTTCTGTCGCACGGTCATCGCCCCGGCGCGCGGCGTGGACTCGTCGCCCACGACGAACACGGCGGCGCAGTTGCCGGTCGCCTCGTTGTGGTCGACGGTCAGGTTCCGCAGCCGCCGCACGGTGATGCCGATGCGGTTGCCGGAGACGCGGTTGCCGCTGACGACGGTGCCGTGGGTGTCGGTGGCCCCGCCCTCCTCGGTGACGGTGTTGGCCAGGAAGATCCCGGCGTCCCCGTTGTTCCGGGCGGTGTTGTGCCGCAGCACGCCGCGGACGGAACGCTCCTGGGCGATGCCCCAGGTGCCGTTGGACTCGGCGGTGACCCCCTGGACGCGCAGGCGGTCGGTCCACTTGGCCCACAGGCCGTTCTTGGCGAAGCCCCGGAGGGTCAGCGAGCGCACGGTCACGCCCTGGACGGGGCGGGCCTCGGTGCCGGTGACGCAGACGCCGTTGCCCGCTCGGGCGCAGGCGTCGGTGCCCGGGGCGGCCGGGGGCGCGATGACGGTGGGGAAGACGCTCGAACCGCGGAGCGTCAGGTGCGGGGTGGTGATGCGGACGCTCTCGCGGTACGTGCCCGGGGAGAGGAGGATCGTGTCGCCGGGGCGCGCGGAGTCCACGGCCTTCTGGATCGATTCGCCCGGCTTCACGCGGTGCACCGACCAGCTGTCGGCCGACGGCGCGGCGGCGCCGAGACCAGAGGCCGTGAGGGCCGCGGTGCACGCCAGGAGGGCGATCTGTCGTTTCGTCATATCGCGAAGTTATGAGCGGGTGTTCCGGCCCGCCACCGCTGATCCCCCGGCCGGGACGGGGCGGGCGGAGGGCCTCGGCGGACGGGCGTACCGGCACTGGGCCGTTCGCGTGCGGGGCGAGATCACCCGTGGGGCGGTACGCCCACCGCGGTGACCTGCTGCGACGGGTGCGGCCGACGACGGCCGTGAGCCCGACCGGAGGACGGCCGAACGCGCTCCCCGCGTTGCGGGGGCCGCGCAACGGCCTTTGCCTCGTGCACGGAGCACAGCACGGGTGCCGCGCGAAGGAGCCGGCCGGAAAGCTCCACCGAAGGAGAGAAGCATGCGTCGCGCACGTACCGGTCTGCAGGTCAGCCTGATCGTCGGCGCCGTCGTCCTGTCCGCCCCCACGGCGCTCGCCGCGCCCGGGGAGTCCGATGTCCGCATCACCCCCCTGAACGCCTCGCCCGGCACCACCGTCACCGTCTCCACCACCGCGTGCGGCAAGGAGACCTACGGCAAGGGGGAGTCGGAAGCGGGCGGTCGGTTCCACCTCCTGCCGGGCGACCGGCCGGGCGTCCTGGTGGGCCGGTTCGTCGTCCCGGAGGGCGCGGCCGCCGGCACGGACACGGTCACCCTGAAGTGCCCGCCGCGGATCAAGCAGACCGTCACGTACCAGATCTCCGGCCGGCCCCACGGCGGGGTCGAGGCCGGCTTCGGCTGGGCGGCCGGAGCGGCGGGCCCCGCCGGAAGGCCCGTGGCGGCCGCCCCCGTCGGAAAGTCCGTGGCGGCCCCCGCGGGGGAAGCCACGACGGACTCCGCGCGCGGCCCGCTCGTCCTGGGCGGTGTCCTGTTGGCCGGTGCCGCGGCGGCCGGGGCGGTCCGGCTGCGCCGGCGTACGAGGGGAGCCCGTATCTCTGTCTGATCATCGAGGAGCTGTTCCTCGACGGGGAGTGGCCGCCATCCGGACGTCCGGGTGGCGGCCACTCCCTTGTGTCACGTAAGCCAGAACGTGATCGGTTTATTGCATTTTCAATGCGGTGATTGGTCGTTTTTATCTCCATGGAATGACCGGTGGAGGCTGTCCCTCCAGCAAGGTCACATGGCGAACCCGAACTGACTATGCTCCCCGATGTGTTGCGGAGCGCTCACAGCGAGTCATGAACGCTGCGAGCGCACGGACGGAGCGCGGCCGCGAGGAAAACGGCCATCGACGCGATCTCGAAGCGAACCGTCGGCGCATCGCATCACCTCAGTCCGTTCATTTCAGACGGTTTAGGGACCCCTTGATGGTTCGTGCAGGTTCAATTTCCAGACCCCGGCCGACCGCCGTCGCCCGGGTATGGCTCCTCCCTCCCGGAGTTCTGGCCGCGGCCTCCGTCACGGCGCTGCTGCTCTGTCCCGCGCCGATACGGACACCGATCGCCTGGTGCGGACTCGCCGCGGTCCTCCTGACGGCCCTCACCTCCGCCACCGCCGCGCGCCGAACCCGCGCGGCCGAAGCGGACCGCCACACCCGGGCGAGCGCCGAGGCGACGGAGCGGCACGCCCAGCGCGAGGCCGAACTGCTCGGACGCCTGGCCGACCAGCGGGCCGCCGTCTCCTGGCTCGGCGAGGAGCTCCTGCCCGCCGCCGTCGCCCGTCTCCAGAAGGGCGACCCCGCCTCGGAGATCCTGGCGGCCATCACCTTCGGGAAGCACCTCGACCCCGACTACACCGAGGCGCTCAAGGGGGCCATGCGGACCTTCCTGGAGGCCGTGGAGGCCGAGGAGCACACCCGGGACGCCTCCCAGCGGGCCCTGGTGGCGGTCGCGCGCCGGGTCCAGGCGATCGTGCACCAGCTCGCCAAGGACCTCCACGCCATGCAGATCCTGCACGGCACGGACCTCGTGGTCTCCCGCGGCCTGCAGAACGTCGACCACCGGAACGCCCTGATCGGCCGCCTCGCGGCCAGCATCGCGGTCCTCGGCGACGCCCGGCCCGGCCGCCAGTGGTCCAAGGCGATCCCGCTCTACGACGTCCTGCGCGGGGCCATGTCGCGCATCGTCGACTACCCCCGGGTGAAGCTGACGTCGATCGCGGAGGTGGCGGTGATCGGCCCCGGCGCCGAACCGCTGATGCACCTCCTCGCCGAACTCCTGGACAACGCCACCACGTTCTCGCCGCCGCACACCCCCGTGGAGGTGACCGCGAGCGAGGTGCCCTCCGGCATCGCCATCGAGATCGAGGACCGCGGCGTCGGACTCACCGAAGAGGTCCGGCAGCGCGTCGAGCGCGTCATGGCGCAGTCGCAGAACAGCATCAACCTCTCGGGCCTGGGCGAACTCACCCAGCTCGGTCTTCCGGTCGTCAGCCGGCTGGCCCGCGAGCACGGCTGCGAGGTCGACCTGCGCACCTCCGCCTACGGAGGCGTACGGGCCGTGGTCCTCGTCCCCCGCAACCTGATCACCACGGTCCCGCCGTCCGCCCTGCGGATCCCGGACATCGCCCGGAGGCGTGCGGGCGGCGGCCCCGTCCTGCCCCGGCCGACCCCGGCGCCCGACGCCACGGGCTCCGGCGAGGTCGGGAAGACCGCCGGCGGACTCCCGCAACGACGACGGGAGTCCCCCGTGCTCCCGCAGCGACGACGCGAGTCGCCCGTCCCCACCCCGGTCGTCCAGACGGGGCCCGCGCCCGCCGATCCGGCGGCCTCCCGGGGCACCTCCGCCGGAGCCCGCCAGCCGGGCCTGATGTGGGAGGCGTTCAACGGCGACAAGCGAGGCGACAGGAGAGCGGTCGCCGAACCTTCCCCTTCCCCCAGCGAACCGTCAGATGAGGACGAGTAACATGCAGCCACTGCCGAACATGGACTGGATGCTCACGGAGCTCGCGAACAGCGTCCCGTACGTGCGACACGTGGTCCTCCTGTCGTCGGACGGCCTGTGCATCGGGAAGGCGAACACGGCCCCCGACGCCGCCGACGCGATCGCCGCCGCCTGCTCCGGCATCCAGAGCCTGGCGCGGGCCATCGCGCAGATGTTCCCGGAGGGGGACGGGTCGACGCGGATGGTCGGGATCGAGGCCGACGGCGGCTACTTCTCCCTGATGGCGGCCGGCCCCGGGGCCTATCTCGCGGTCCTCGCCGACCAGGAGGTGGACGCTGGGCTCCTCGGCGACCGCATGCGGACGCTGGTGATCCGGATCGGTCAGCACATGACCAGCCCGCCCCGTGAGGACGTCGGGCAGGCGATGTGACATCGGAGAACCAGGATCCCTGGAATGAAGGCACACCCGTTCCGCTCTACGTCATTACCGGTGACCCGGACTCCGTGGCCAAGTCCTTCAACCTGGTCACCCTCATCGCGACGAGGTCCGAGCCCGACCCCGCCATGCAGCCCGAGCACGCGGCCATCCTCTCCCTGTGCTCCTACCCGCTCTCGGTGGCCGAGGTCTCCGCGTACCTCAGCCTCCCCTTCAGCGTCGTCACCGTGCTGCTCTCCAAACTCGTCGAGGAGGAACGGGTCGAGGCGATCGCGCCCGTCCCCGTGGCGGCCTACCCCGAACGCGGCCTGCTGGAGGCGGTGATCCATGGACTACGCAAGCTCTGACGTCCTCGACGTCGGCCGGCGCGACACCGACCTGCTGCTGCCCCACGGTGCCAGGGGGGTCAAGGTCGTCGTCGTCGGCGGCTTCGGGGTCGGCAAGACCACCATGGTCGGGGCGGTGAGCGAGATCCCGCCCCTGACCACCGAGGAGACCATGACGCAGGCGGGCGTCGGGATCGACGACAACCCCGGCGCCAAGGACAAGAAGACCACGACCGTCGCGATGGACTTCGGACGGATCAGCATCAACGAGGAGCTGATCCTCTACCTGTTCGGCACCCCCGGACAGGAGCGCTTCTGGTTCCTGTGGAACGGCATCTTCGAAGGCGCGCTCGGCGCGGTGGTCCTCGTCGACACCCGCAGGATCGAAGTCTCCTTCGAGGTCATCACCCGGCTCGAGGACCGCCGCGTCCCGTTCGTCGTGGCCGTCAACGCCTTCCCGGAGGCCCCGAAGTACCCCGTAGCAGACCTCCGCACCGCTCTGGCCCTCAGTGAGACCGTGCCCATCGTCACCTGTGACGCACGGGACCGGGCGTCCTGCCGCGACGCCCTGCTCTCGCTGATGGGCTACCTGTGCACCCTCGCCGCCGCCCAGGAGACCGCATGACCGTCCCGCCCACCGAACACGCCCCCGCGCAGCCCGGGGCCGTCCCGCCCCCGGGCTGCCCGGCCCACATCGCCGACGGCCCCGGCGGGGCCACCCGACTCTACGGCCCCGCCGCGGAGACGGACCCCATGGGCCTCTACGAGAAGCTGCGCGCCGCCCACGGCCCGGTGGCGCCCGTCCTGCTCGACGGCGACGTGCGCGCCTGGCTCGTCCTGGGGTACCTGGAGAACCGCGACGTGGCCAGCCGCCCGACCCAGTTCTCCCGCGACCCCCGCGTCTGGCACGGCTGGCGCAGCGGGGAGATCGACCCCGCCACCTCCCCGCTCATCCCGATGATCGGCTGGCGCCCCGACTGCGTCTGCGCGGACGGCGAGGAGCACCAGCGGCTGCGCGGCGCCGTCACGGCCGGCCTCGACCAGTTCGACCACCGGGGCGTCCGGCGCCACATCACCCGCTTCGCCCACCAGGTGATCGACACCTTCTGCGAGAACGGCGAGGCGGAACTGGTGGAGCAGTTCACCGAGGCCGTGCCCATGCTCACCCTCAGCCATCTGCTCGGGATGTCCGACGAGGACGCCCCCAGGCTCGTGCACGCCGCCCGTGACCTGTTCAAGGCCACCGAGACCTCGCTCGCCAGCAACGCCTACGTACTGGAGTGCCTCGAAAAGCTCGTCGCCGAGAAGCACGCCCGGCCGGGACACGACATCGCCTCCGCGCTCCTCGCCCACCCCGCCGGCCTCACGGACGAGGAGGTCCAGCACCACCTGCGGCTCATCCTGCTCGCCGGCTACGAGACGACCGCCAACCTGATGTCGAACGTGATGCGCATGGTCGTCACCGACCCCCGCTTCCGCGGTTCGCTGGCGGGCGGCCAGATGACGCTGCCCGAGGCGGTCGAGCAGGTCCTCTGGGACGAGCCGCCGCTCATGGTGTGCCCGGGCCGCTGGGCCAACGGCGACACCACCCTCGGGGGACAGCAGATCAAGGCGGGCGACATGCTCCTCCTCGGTCTGGCCGCGGGCAACGTCGACCGGACGATCCGCCCGGACTCCGCGACCCCCGTGCACCACAACCGCGCCCACCTCTCCTTCAGCGCCGGCACGCACGAGTGCCCGGGCCAGGACATCGGCCGCATCATCGCCGACGCGGGCATCGACATCCTGCTCACCCGGCTGCCCGACATCGCGCTGGCCGTCCCCGAGGAGAGCCTCAGCTGGCGCTCCTCCACCTGGGCCCGGCACCTCACGGCCCTCCCCGTGACCTTCGCCCCGCGCCCGCCCCAGTCCGACGACCTCCCGGCCCCGCTCCCGGCCCCGCCGCCCCAGAGCAACGGCAGGCCCGTGCCGCCCCCGCGGCCGGTGCCCGCCCCCGGGACGGCACGAGGGCCCGAGCCCCGCGCCTCCTGGCTGACGCGCCTCAGGCGCCTCCTGCGCGGGAGGTAGGCCCGCGCCGGGAGCACCCCGCTGCCCTCACCCCGGGAACGGCACGTCCCCGGAGGCGTAGCGGGGTGCTCCGGTGTACCAGGCGTGGAGGCCGGAGAGGAAGCCGCAGGCTCCCCCGAGCCAGGTCTCCAGCTCGGCCCGCTCGTCGCGGTCGAGGCCGGAGTTCCTCACGAGCGGCGGGAGTTCGCTCCGCCGGAGGTGCTCGAAGTCCCGCAGCCGGGCGTTCACCAGGTTCAGGGCGGCGGGCACGGCGTCGTGGAGGTCGATGCCCAGGGAGGTCCCGACGACCAGGACCAGGTTGTTGACGTCCTTCTCCTCGTGCACCTCCCTCTCGTAGGACGCGATGTCGTTCGCGAGTCCCATGAAATCCATGAAGGCGTCGAGCAGGGCGCGGACGGTCCGGGTGTGCCGTATCCGCTCGGGTATGCGCGCGCCGGTGGCCAGTTCCACGGAGTAGGGGGCGGTGTAGGCGGCGAAGCTCTCCCGGCGGAACGGGGCGTAGTCGATCAGGTGGGGGACGCGGCCGCTGCGGCTGTTGGCCAGTTCCTCGACCCCCGCGTCGACGTACCGCATCAGGGCCCGGTTGAACTCCGTCCGCCAGTGCGCCAGCCTCGGCGGGAAGAGCTGCTGCTGCAGGTCGGCGATCCCCCGCTCGACGGCGTTCGTCGGCTCGGGCAGCCGGGCGCCGCGCTCGGGCCGCAGGAAGGCGTGCAGCCGGGCGGTGAAGGCCCGGGCTCCGGGAAGGTCCCCGGTCTGCTTGAAGGCGGCGGCGAAGTAGTCGTCCCAGGCGAGGGCCCAGATGTTGAACCGGTGGTTGAGCCGTAAGGCCTCGAAGGAGGCGTCGGGAAGGGTCCATGCGGTCAGCTGGTCGACGGTCATGGCGTGGAACTTCGACCGCGTCCATATCGGGGTGCGCGCCCGGGGCCACCGGTCGTCGTCCAGCATCCCCATGCCGCGCGCCCAGGACTCGCTCTCCTCGTGCAGGGCCGGGAGATACGGATTCACCCGCAGCGCGTAGGGCATCCACAACTGCGGCAGCTCGACGGCACGCACGGTCATGGGACCGACCTCCTTCTCACTCCGGCCCGCATCGCTGTGCCGCGAGGCCGGACGATGCCCGGTCCACGGCTCTGCAAACCTGCCCACCAGAGACGACCGGAAACCGTTCAACTAACCGAGATCGGCGATCAGTTCGGGTTCACTCGCGAAACACAACGGACCCTCCGGTGACCGGCGCCAGACGTGTCACAGCGGCTGGGCGGGCCAGTTCAGGAGCCGGGCGCCGATGACGGCCGTCTGGAGGGTGTAGCGCTGGACGGGATCACCGGGATCCGCGCCGGTCAGACGGTGGATGCGGTCGAGGCGGTACGTCATGGCCCGCACGCTGAGACTGAGGCTCCGGGCCGCCTGCGCGGTGACGCATCCGCTGTCGAAGTACGCCGTGAGCGTGTCCAGGAGGGGTTCGGCGCCGCCCCGGGCCTGGCGGAGCGGGCCGAGGACGGTGCCCACGAGCTCGGCCATGGCCTGCCGGTCGCGGGTGAGCACGGGGTAGACGAGGAGGTCGGCGGCGTACAGGACCGGATTGTCCAGGTCCATCCGCTCGGCCAGGGCGAGGGCGTTGAGGGCCTCCTCGTAGGAGTGGACGACGCCCCCCGCGCCCGGATGCGCGCGGCCGATCGCCACCCGGCCGCCGTCGGTCGCCGCGTACGCCTGCTTGGCGAAGTGGGCGAGGACCTCGGGCTCGTCGGCCGGGGCGACGCAGATCAGCCGCCCGTCCTTGGTGGTGAGCAGGATGCGGCGGTTGCCGAAGCGGGCGGTGAGCGAGGACTCGACGGTACGGGGGACCGCGTAGCCGTCGCCGTACGGCTCCGGGCCCTGGGCGACGGCGACGGCGTGGGCGTGGGAGAGGAGCAGCCCGAAGCGCTCGGCCCGCTCCGCCAGCCGGCCGAGGTCGCTGCGGCCGTTGAGCAGGTCGTCGATGAACTCGCGCCGCGCCGCCTCCTCCTGGCGTATCGCCAGGTACTGGGCCCGCTCGTGCCCCTCGGCGAAGGCGTCCACGGCCTGCTCGACGGCGCTGAGCAGGTGCTCGGCGGCGGCCTGCGACAGACCGGGACGCACCCGCCGCGCGGTGGAGAGATGGGCCCGGACGAGGGCCCGCAGCCCGATGCCGGCCTCGGCGGCCCGCTCCCCGAGCGCGCCCAGGGCCTCGCGCTCCTCACGGGTGAGCCTGCGGCGGGTCGCGCACATCCCCGCCAGGATCTCGGCGTACCCCTCCAGGTACTCCTCGGCCGGCTCCCTCTCCGTCATGGATCCCCCCGTTCCCGACGCGTCCCCGACACGTTCTCGACGCGCGGTGATCAAGGGTGACATGCCCCTCCCCGGGGTGTGCGACCGGCATCGGAAAGACGCCGAAGACTGCCGGATCACGGCAATGCCGGACGGGTGACCAAGCCTCAGGATGGCCCCACGGGAGGGCATGGGCGTCGGCCCGGTGCCGGGAGACAGAAAGCGGACGGGGTTTCTCATGGATGCCATCACCGGAGGCGCCGGCGTGCTGATCGCCGTCGTCCTGCTCGTCGCCGTCGTCCTGCTCCTCGCGGCCGGCCGGCTGTTCCGCAAGGTGGAGCAGGGCAAGGCGCTGATCGTCTCCAGGACGCGCAGGGTCGACGTCACCTTCACGGGGCAGATCGTGCTGCCCGTCCTGCACAAGGCCGAGGTCATGGACATCTCGGTGAAGACCTTCGAGATCTCCCGGATGGGCAGGGACGGGCTGATCTGCCGGGACAACATCCGCGCCGACATCCGGATCTCCTTCTTCGTCCGGGTCAACAAGACCGTCGAGGACGTCGTCAAGGTCGCGCAGGCCATCGGCACCGACCGGGCCAGCCACAAGGAGACCCTGGAGGAGCTGTTCCACGCCAAGTTCTCCGAGGCCGTCAAGACCGTCGGCAAGCAGCTCGACTTCACCGACCTCTACACCAAGCGCGAGGAACTGCGGTTCCGGATCATCGAGCTCATCGGCATCGACCTCAACGGCTACCACCTGGAGGACGCCGCCATCGACTACGTGGAGCAGACGCCGCTGAGCCAGCTCGACCCCGGCAACATCCTCGACGCCCAGGGCATCCGCAAGATCACCGAACTGACGGCCGTGGAGAACATCCGGACGAACGAGTACCGGCAGAACGAACAGAAGGAGATCACCCGGCAGAACGTCGACGCCCGCGAGGCCATCCTGGAGCTGGAGCGCCGTCAGGCCGACGCGGAGATCAAGCAGCGGCGGGAGATCGACACCTCCCGGGCGCGCGAGGAGGCCGAGACCGCGCGCGTGGTGGAGGAGGAGCGGCTGCGGGCGCAGAGCGCCTTCCTCAGGACCGAGGAGCAGCTCGGCGTCCAGCGCGAGAACCAGGCCCGCGAGGTGGCCGTCGCGCAGAAGAACCGCGAGCGGGTCATCGCCGTCGAGAACGAGCGGATCGAGAAGGACCGCCTCCTGGAGGTCATCGCCCGCGACCGGGAGACCCAGCTGACCCGCATCGCGGCCGACAAGGAGGTCGAAGCCGAGCGCCGCGAGATCGCCGAGGTGATCCGGGAACGGGTCGTGGTGGACCGTACGGTCGCCGAGCAGGAGGAGTCCATCAAGCGGCTGCGTGTGGTCGAGGAGGCCGAGCGCACCCGGCAGGCCGTCGTCATCGCCGCCGAGGCGGAGGCGCAGGAGAGGCTGGTCAAGGACATCAAGGCGGCGGAGGCGGCCGAGCAGGCCGCCCTCCACCGGGCCGCGGAGGAGCTCACCCTGGCGGAGGCCCGCACCAAGGCGGCCGACCTGGACGCCCGCGCCAGGATCCGCCTCGCCGAGGGCATCCAGGCCGAGGCCGCAGCCGAGGGCCTCGCGGCCGTGCGGGTGCGGGACATGGAGGCCGACGTCGTCGAGAAGTCCGGCCGCGCCGAGGCGGAGGCCACCGAGGCCCGGCTGCGCGCCGAGGCGGCCGGGGCCCGCGAGAAGGCGCTCGCCGAGGCGGCCGGCACACGGGAGAAGGCGCTGGCCGAGGCCACGGCGATCGGCGAGAAGCTGAAGGCCGAGGCGGCCGGTCTGACCGAGAAGGCGGCGGCGATGGCCGCGCTGGACGAGGCCTCCCGCACCCACGAGGAGTACCGGCTGCGCCTGGCCGCCGAGAAGGAGATCCGGCTCGCCGGGCTCGACGTCCAGCGGCAGGTCGCCGAGGCGCAGGCCACCGTCCTCGCGGCCGGTCTGGAGCACGCCGACATCGACATCGTCGGCGGGGACTCGGTCTTCCTCGACCGGCTGGTGCAGTCGATCGCGCTCGGGAAGTCCGTGGACGGATTCGTGGACCACAGCCGGACCGCGCAGGAGCTCGCCGGCCCCTGGCTGAACGGCTCGGGCTCCTTCACCGAGGACCTCGGCAAGGTGCTGGGCTCGCTGTCCACGACCGACGTGCAGAACCTCAGCGCCTCCGCCGCGCTCCTCGCCAAGGTCGTGAACCCCGGTGCGCCCGACGCCCGGATCCCCGGCCCGGCCACGCCGGCGCCGAGGGAGACGGCGGCGCTGAACGGCGCCGCCGGGAACTGACCGCAGGGGAACCGACCGCACGAGGAGCGGTCGCAGAGGGTCCGGTGCCGGCAAACGGGGGAGTTGGCGGCACCGGACCCGTACTCACCACCGTACAAGGAGCGGGACGAGATGGGTGCCGGAATCGACGAGGACACGTACACGGTCTTGCGCGACCGGCTCGCGGCACGGGCCGCCGAGCTGGCCAGGCGGGCCGGAGCCCTCGACGAGGAGCGGATCGCGGCCTTCGGCTCCGGCGAGCTCGCGCTCACCGCCACCCGCCGCGTCGACACCGGCCGCCCCTGCGTGCCCCAGGACGTCGTCGCCGTCGGCGACGTCCTGCTCCTCGGCTCCCGGCCCTCCGGCACGGGCGCCTCCGAGGTCTCGGTCGCCGACGTCCTCACCCTCCACGACCGCGACCTGAACGCGCTGCCCCCGGAGGCGGTCCCCGGACTCCTCGACGACCCCGCCTTCGTACGGGAGTTCTCCGCGCTGCACCGCTACTACCGGGGCGCGCGCCTGATCCGGCTGCGCCGTGTCGAGGACCGGCTCCTCGCCGTCTTCCGGACGGGGGAGCGGAGCGACGACCTGCGGGTCCTGCGCTGGTCCGTCGGGCCCGCGGGCGAGGTGCGGTTCCTCGACGCCCGGGGCGAACGCGACCACGTCCTCCCTCCCTCCGACGACCTCGCGTGGGTGGAGACGACCCGCGACGACCACGTCCCCGGCCGGCACCCGCACATCTCGCTCGGCGGCCGCCTGTTCGTCTCCACGGTCGGCGGGGCGCTGACGGTCAGGACCGACGACGACACCGACACGGCCGGGAGCGTCCACACGGAGCCGGTCGACGAGCCGCTGCAGTCCCTCGCCGACGCCGAGGTGGCCTACGCCGTCGTGGGCGCACTGGTCCTGGTGCGCGTCCGCCCCTACAAGGAGGACGTCCGCCACCTCGTCCTCAACACCCTGACCGGCGCCGTCGTCAGGCTCGACGCCATAGGACAGGCGTGCCTGCGGCTGCCCGAGGACGAGGGGATCGTGTTCCCCGGCGGCTACTGCCTCGCCTCCGGCGCCGTGAGGACCTTCGACACCGACACGACGGGGCAGACCTACGACCGGACGGTCCGCTCGCCCGACGGTGAACACCTCCTCTTCGTCTTCCGTGCCCCCGCGGAGGGCCGGACCCTGCTCCTCCCGTACGCGCCCATCGGCAAGGAGATCGCGACCCCGCTCCTCTGCCGCGGACACGCCCTGCTCGACGACGGGACGATGGCCGTGCTCCGCGACGGGTCCGGCGAGCCGGGCCGCGCCCACCCGGTGCAGATCTGGCGCACGCCGTACGTCTCCGACACCCACCGGCGCCCCGCGGGGAACGGACCCCTGGCCCGCGTCGGCAACGCCGACCTCGTCCGGGGGATCGCCGACTGCCTCTCGATCGCCCGGCAGGCCACCGAGCCGACGCCCACCGCCGAGGCGTACGAGGCGCTCGTCGCCGCCTGCGTACGGGCGGGCGACGTCCACCACTGGCTGGGCGACCCGGACACCGGCGACCTGGGCACCCCCCTGGCCGAGCTGCGGGCCGTCGCCGCGCAGGTCCTCGACGAGTTCGGCACCGTCACGGCGCTCACCCGGCAGGCGGCCGAGGCCCTCGCCGACTCCGCCCGGGAGATCGGCCGCCTCGCCCGGCGCATTCGGAGCGAGGCGCCCGCCACGGCCGGGGAGTGGATTTCCCGCATCGCCGAACTCCGCACCGCACAGGGGCACTTGGAGACCCTCAGGGACATGCGGTACGCCGACACGGCGGGCATCGACACCCTCGCCGCGGACGTCGAGGCCGACATCGTCTCCGCCGTCCGGCGGGCCGTCGCGTTCCTCCGGGGCGAAGACGCCTTCACCGCCCACCGCGCCGAGGCCGAACGCCTCGCCACCGAGGCCGGGGCGCTCGCCACCGTCGCCGAGACCGGCCCGGCCGGCGAACGGATCGACGCCCGCGCCCACGAACTGCGCACCCTCGGCGAGGTCATCGCCGGCCTCGACGTCGGCGACGCCACCGTCCGCGCCTCGATCCTGGCGCGCGTCGCCGACGTCCTGGGCGCGCTCAACCGCGCCCGGGCCCGCCTCGCCGCCCGCCGCGCCGAACTCCTCGACCAGGAGGGGCGGGCCGAGTTCGCCGCCGAACTCGCCCTGCTCGGCCAGGCCGTCACCGGCGCCCTGGCCGCCGCCGACACCCCCGACCGCTGCGCCGAACAGCTCGGCCGGCTCCTGCTCCAGCTGGAGCACCTGGAATCCCGCTTCGCCGGGCACGACGGCTTCCTCGCCGTCGTCGCCGAACGGCGCACCGAGATCCACGACGCCTTCACCGCACGCGGACAGTCCCTCCAGGACGCCCGTGCCCGCCGCGCCGCGCGCCTCGCCGGCTCGGCCGCCCGGCTCCTGGAATCCGTCGCCCGGCAGGCGGCGAACCTGACCGACCTGGACGAGGTGCACACCTACTTCGCCTCCGACCCCATGGTCACCCGGGTCCGGCGCATCGGCGACGAACTCCGGGAGCTCGGCGACCGGGCCAGGGCGGAGGAACTGGAGAACCGCCTCGGCGCCGCCCGCCAGGAGGCCGGGCGGGCACTGCGGGACCGCGCCGAGCTGTTTTCCGAGGGCGGCGACACGATCCGCCTCGGCCGGCACCGCTTCGCCGTCACCCGGCATGCCCCCGAGCTGACCCTCGTACCGCACGAGGACGCGGACGGGGACGCGGACGGGGCCGAGAGCGACGGCGGGAGCGGGGGGACCCTCGTCCTCGCCCTGACGGGAACCGACTACCGCGCACCCGTCACCGACCCGGCCTTCGCCGCCACCCGTCACCTCTGGGACCGGACCCTGCCCTCCGAATCGCCCGAGGTCTACCGGGCCGAGCACCTCGCCGCGCGCCTCCTGGCCGAGCACGGCACGGACCGCCTCGCCGGAGCGGACCTCGGCGCGCTCGCCCGGCAGGCCGCCGAGGCCGCCTACGACGAGGGGCACGAGCGCGGCGTCCACGACCACGACGCGGCGCTGATCCTGGAGGCGCTGCTGAAACTCGACGAAGGCGCCGGACCGCTGCGCCACACCGGGACGGCGCGCGCGACCGCCCAGCTCTTCTGGGCGTCCGCCACCGCCGAGTGCCGCGAGCAGTGGACCCACCAGGCGGTCGCGCTGACCCGGGCCCGGGACCTCTTCGGCACCGACGCGGCCCTCGACGGGCTGAGGGAGGAGCTCGCCGAAGCGACCGGGGACCCGGCGGCGGCCGCGTACCTGACCGACGAACTCGCCTCGGGCCCGGCGGGCTTCGCCGTCTCCGGCGCGGCCCGCGCCCTCCTCGCCGCCTTCCGCCGCACCGCCGGCTCCTCCGCCTACGACGACGCCCTCGCCGCCCTCACCGGGCCGGACGCACGACGCCGGCTCGTCGAGGCCTGGCTCGCCTCGTACGCGTCGGCGTCCGGGGAACCGTACGACCCGGGGGTGCTCGCCGAGGCCGTCGCCGTCGAACTGTGCCCGGGGCTCGACCGCTACGAGGTCGACGCCCCGACCACGGCCACGGTCACCGGACTCCTCGGCGAGCACCCCCGGGTCCGGGCCCGCTCGCTGGAGCTGCGGCTCGACGAGTTCCTCGCCCGGACACGGCGGTTCGCCGCCGTCGACGCTCCCGCCTTCCGCGCCCACCGGCGGCGGCGGGCGGAACTCCTCGCCGCCGAGCGCGTCCGCCTCCGCCTGGACGCCCACCGCCCCCGGGTCACGTCGTCCTTCGTCCGCAACCGGCTCGTCGACGAGGTCTACCTCCCGCTCCTCGGCGACAACCTCGCCAAGCAGCTCGGCGCCGCCGGAGCCGCCGGGCGCGGCGACTCCCACGGCCTGCTGCTGCTCCTCTCCCCGCCCGGCTACGGCAAGACCACCCTCGTCGAGTACGTCGCCGAACGCCTCGGCCTGCTGCTCGTCAGGGTCGACGGTCCCGCCCTCGGCCGGCGGACGACCTCCCTCGACCCCGCCGCGGCACCCGACGCCGCCGCCCGCCGGGAACTGGAGAAGATCGCCTTCGCCCTGGCCGCCGCCCACAACGTCCTGCTGTACGTGGACGACATCCAGCACACCTCGCCGGAGTTCCTGCAGAAGTTCATCCCCCTCTGCGACGCCACCCGGACCCTGGACGGCCACGACCTGCGCGGAAAACGCTTCGCCGTCTGCATGGCCGGAAACCCGTACACCGAGTCCGGGCGCTCCTTCCGCGTACCGGACATGCTCGCCAGCCGGGCCGACGTGTGGAACCTCGGCGACGTGCTGACCGGCAAGGAGGAGGCCTTCGCGTTCAGCTTCGTCGAGAACGCCCTCACCTCCCACCCGCTCCTCGCCCCGCTCGCCGGCCGCGACCGCGCCGACCTGGAGCTTCTCACCCGGCTGGCCGCCGGGGACCCGGCCGCACGCCGCGACCGGCTCGCCCACCCCTACGCCCCGGCCGAACTCGACCGGGTCCTCGCCGTCCTCCGCCGTCTCCTCACCGCCCGGGAGACCGTCCTCGCCGTCAACGCGGCGTACATCGCCTCCGCCGCCACCGCCGACGAGGCCCGCACCGGACCGCCGTTCCTGCTCCAGGGGTCGTACCGTACGATGAACAAGATCGCGGCCCGCCTCTCGCCCGTCATGGACGACGCCGAACTCGCCGCCCTGATCGACGACCACTACACCGCCGAGGCCCAGACGCTGACCACCGACGCCGAGGCCAACCTCCTCGAACTCGCCGCGCTGCGCGGCACCCTCACCCCGGCCCAGTCCGCGCGCCGCACGGAACTGGACGCCGCCCGCACCCGCGCCCGCGCGCCCGGGGACTCCGGCGGCGACCCCCTGGCCCGCGCGGTCGACGCCCTCGGCCTGCTCGCCGACCGCATCACGGCCGTCGAGGCGGCGCTCACCCGCGCGACGGACGCGCCCCACCCACCACGGAACACCGCCGGAACCGGCGGAGGATGAGAGAGACGGCATGGCCAAGCCGGTGCACGCGGCGATCGGGCAGAAGACGATCCGCTGCCAGGTGTGCGACAACGACACCTTCCGCGAGCGGGAGGTGAAGCTGAACAGCACGGGCATGGAGTTCTTCAACATGGCCTGGGCGAACGAGTCGGCGACCGGACTGATCTGCTGGTCCTGCGGCTACGTCCACCTCTTCGTCAACCGGGACATCAGGCTCTACCGGATGCGCGAATGACAGCGCGCGGCCGGCCCGTGGCCCCGGGCGCCGGAAGGCCGGCGCCCGTCACGAACGGTTCGCCGAGGCGATGTCGCGGTCCAGTTCCCGGGTGAGGACGCGGTCGTGGGTCGCCTCGGCGATCTGCCGGGCCTGTGCGAAACGCCGCAGCGCGGCCGCCGCGGCGCCCTCGGCGACGCTCACCCGGCCGAGGCCTTGCAGCGCCCTCGCCTCGCCCCGCTGGTCCCGCAGCCGCTGGGTCATCTCCAGACTCCGGGCGAACGAGCGCGCCGAAGCCTCGGGCTCGCCGAACTCCAGCTGGGCCTGGGCCAGGTTCCGCCAGGCGTACGCCTCGGCCCGCCGGTCGCCCAGACTCTGGAACTCGGCCAGCGCCTCCTGGAACAGCGGGATCGCCTCGCCGTGCCGTCCCTGGTTCCCCAGGACGATCGCGAGGCTGCGCCGGGACTGGGCCGCGAGCCTGCGGTCCCCGGCCGCCCCGAGGCGCACGACGCCGTCGCCGAGCAGCCGGGCCGCCCGCTCCCAGTCCCCCAGGTTGCGGTGGATGATGCCTTCGAGCAGCAGGAGGGCCGCCAGCCCGTGCTCGTCACCGGAGGCGGTGTACCCCGCACGGGCACCCTCGTACGCCACCAGGGCCTCGTCGAGCCGGCCCAGGTCCCGACGGAGCGCCCCGGTGTCGAAGAGGGTGATGGCCTCGGCCCGGCGGTCGCCCGAGCGGCGAGCCGCGTCGAGGGCCAGCTCGACGGCGGTCTCCCAGTCGTCCCAGGCGGCCAGCATCTCGAAGAACGGGGCGCCGATGTGGGTGAGTTCCCACGCCGCGTCCCAGAACCCGCGCGCCGTGGCCAGCCGCACGCAGGCGACGATGTTGCGCTGCTCGCTGATGAACCAGACCACCGGGTCCCGCAGCAGACGATCGAGAGCGCGGGCCTCCACCGGGTGGCGCGGATGGGCGCCGGTCTTGCGGACCTCGCCCGGCTGGAAGCGGTCCTCCGCGGTGGCGGCGAGCGTGAGGTAGGCGCCCAGGAGCCGCTCCGTCGCGGCGGCGGCCCCGGGCTCGGGCTGCTCGCGGGCGAGGGCTCGGATCAGGTCGTGGAAGGCGTAGCGCACGGTGCCGGTCTCGTCGGGGCCGGTCGCGTCGAGCAGCTGCGCGGACACCAGGGCGTCGAGGTGGTGTTCGGCGGTGCGCAGCGGGACGTCCATGAGCGCGGCGAGCGCCCAGGCCGTGAAGTCCGTGCCGGGAAAGAGGCCGAGCACGCGGAAGGCCCGCTGCTGTTCTTCCGGCAGACTTCGGTGACTGAGCATGAACGTGGAGCGGACGTCGAGGTCGCCGATCTCCAGGTGGTCGAGCCGGTCGCGTTCGTCGGCGAGCCGGTCGGCGAGGTCCGCCAGCGGGACGTCGGGCCGCTCGGCCAGCCGTGCCCCCACGATGCGTACGGCCAGGGGCAGGTGCCCGCAGAGCGCCACCAGGCGTCGCGCGGCCGCCGGATCGTCCGCCACGCGCCGCGCTCCCGCCACCCGGCCCAGCAACTCGACCGCTTCCTCGGGTTCCAAGAGGTCAAGCACGATGGTGTGGGCTCCTTCGATGGTACTGAGCGGGGTACGGCTGGTGACGATCACGGCGACGTCCGGGGTGCCGGGCAGCAGGGGCCGCACCTGGCGGGGGCCGTTGGCGTTGTCGAGGACGATGAGCAGACGGCGTCCGGCGGTGAGGGTGCGCAGCAGCTGCTCGCGGTCGTGCAGCGCGTCCGGTATCTCACGAGGGTCGGTGCCCAGCGCCCGCAGGAAGTGCCCCAGTATCACCGCCGGTTCGGCGGGGACGAGGTCGTATCCCCGTAAGTTCGCGAACAGCTGGCCGTCCGGATAGTCGTCCGCCGCGCGTTGCGCCGCCCGTATCGCGAGGGTCGTCTTGCCCAGGCCCCCTTTGCCCGCGATGGCGGCCACGAGGGGGCCGGCCGACCGACCGCGTCGGCGCAGGAGCCCTACCAGGGCGTCGAGTTCACCGTCCCGGCCGGTGAAGTCGGTGATGTCGCGGGGTAGTTCCCGGGGCACCGATCCCCCCGGCCCGCCCGGACCGCTCCGGGGGCTCTGGGCATAGGCCAGGGCTCCGCTGGCCAGGGCGGTGATTCCCGCGAGTGCGTACTGCACGGGGCCGACGTCCCCGAACGCGTCCCACCCCGCACCGGCGGCGGCGAACGCCCCGGCGGTACTCGCGATCCCTACGAGCCAGCGCGCGCGTGAATTCACGTCGCACATGGTAGCGAGCCCCGCGACCGGACTCACCTGATTCACCATCACGTTCCGGGACTCCGTCACGGCCCGGACGGCTCAGGAGTCGAAGGAACCGTGCCGTCCCGCCCCGGCCGCGAAGCGCGCGGCGCCGCCGAGGGTCTCGCCGGCCGACAGGGGCACCATGCCGTGCCGCAGTTCGGCCGCCAGCGCCTCGGCTTCGGGCAGGCCGTGCTGCTCCCGGACGGACAGGCGGTCGTGGCGCAGGCACAGCTGGGGGAACGCGGCGATCTCCCGGGCGAGTTCCTCCGCCGCGGCCCGGGCCCGGCCCGGCGGCACGAGACGGTTCGCGAGCCCGATCGCGTAGGCCTCGGCGGCCGGGACCGGCCGGCCGGTCAGGATCAGGTCCATGGCGCGGCTCTCGCCGATCAGCCGGGGCAGCCGGACCGTGCCGCCGTCGATCAGGGGCACTCCCCACCGGCGGCAGAACACCCCGAGGACCGCGTCCTCCTCGACCACGCGCAGATCGCACCAGAGGGCCAGTTCGAGCCCGCCGGCCACCGCGTGACCGCTGACGGCCGCGACGACCGGCTTCGTCAGGCGCAGCCGGGTCGGCCCCATCGGGCCGTCGCCGTCGGGCGCCACCCGGTTCCCGCGCCCGGTGCCGACGGCCTTGAGGTCGGCGCCCGCGCAGAACGTGCCGCCCTCGCCCCACAGCACCGCGACCGAGGCCTCCTCGTCGGCCTCGAACTCCCGGAAGGCGTCGGCCAGCCGCCGCGCGGTCGGCCCGTCCACGGCGTTGCGGGCGGCGGGCCGGGACAGGACCACCGTGGTCACGGGCCCGTCGCGCTCGACGCGGACGGCGTCCTGCTCCGCCGGTGTCGCTGATGCATCGGTCATGCGGGCATTCTCACGCGACCGCGGTCCGGCGGCCAGACCGGGGAGCCCGGCACGGAGGAGGGGCGGGCACGACGGTCGCCATTTCATCCGCCGTACATGGAACCGGGGAGCCACTCCCCATACTGTCGTGCCCATGGCAGCAGGAATCCTCACTGCGCGCCGCCACGTCGACCAAGGGCACCTGGCGAGCGCCCTCTGTCCGGTCGCCCCGGCGCGCTGAACGCGCCCCTTCCCCCCCACGGGATCCCCACCTGGCGCCCCCGCCCGACTCCCGTCTCTTCCCCTTCCCGCGACGGCCCGACCACACGTTCCCCGTGCGTCCGGCCGCCGTGCCCCTTGTGCAGTCGCACCCAGAGGAATGGACACCATGAGCGAGAACCGACGCCCGCAGGTCAGCCGACGAGGCTTCCTCGGCGGCGCCGCCGCCGTCGCGGCCGCGACCGCCGTACCCGCCCTCGCGCAGGTCGCCGGAGCCGGCGCCGCTGCCGCCGCCGGCCGGCCGAACATCCTGCTGATCGTCACCGACGACCAGCCCAAGCACACCGAATGGGCGCTGCCCAAGACCGTCGCCTGGCTCGCCGACCAAGGCGTGAAGTTCACCAACGGCCACGTCACCACCCCGCTGTGCGCGCCCTCGCGCTCCAGCGTGTTCTCCGGCCGCCACGCCCACAACCACGGCGTGCGCAACAACAAGGCCTCGTACGCGCTCGACCAGAGCACCACCGTGCAGAAGTACCTCAGGCAGGCGGGCTACCGTACCGGCCTGTTCGGCAAGTACCTCAACTCCTGGACCCTGGCGGACAATCCGCCGCACTTCGAGGAGTTCGCCCTTCTCCAGCCCGGTTACGTCGACGCCCAGTGGAACGTCAACGGCACCGTCCAGACGATCAACGGCTACACCACCACCATCGTCAGGAACCGCACCCTGAACTTCCTCGACAAGGCCGCCACCGACACCCGGCCCTGGTTCGCGTACGTCACCCCGTACGCCTCCCACGGTCCCCGCACCCCCGAGGCGAAGTACGCGGACGCCGTCGTCCCGGACTGGAACGGCCGCCCCTCGGTCCCCGAGAACGACCGCAGCGACAAGCCGGCGTACATCAGGAACGCCACCGGCACCCTCGCCGACGGCCGGACCATCCGCGCCGAGCAGCTGCGCACCCTGCTCTCCGTCGACGACGCGGTGCAGGCGTTCAAGGACAAGCTCCAGGCCCTGGGCCAGCTCGACAACACCCTCGTCATCTACATCGGCGACAACGGCTTCAGCTGGGGGGACCACGGCTGGACCGCGAAGTCGGTGCCCTACCGTCCGGCCCACGAGGTGCCGTTCTACCTCTCCTGGCCGGCCGGCGGCCTGGGCGCGGGGACCCAGGACAACCGCATCGTGGCGAACATCGACATCGCGCCGACCATCCTCGACGCGGCGGGCATCACCCCGAGCGCCCCGCAGGACGGCCGGTCCCTGCTCTCCTCCTACAGCCGCGACCACCTGCTGGTGGAGTGGTGGAAGCAGGGCACCGGCACCGGCGGTGCGCCCACCTGGTCCTCGTACGTGGCCAAGGACAAGCAGTACACGGAGTACTACGACCTGACGACCGATGTGAACGGCACGGTGTCCGGCACCGGACAGGTGAAGTTCCGCGAGTACTACGACCTGGTCGACGACCCGTACCAGTTGACCAACAAGCTCTACCAGGCCACACCGGCCGACGAGCAGGCCCTCGGCGTCCCCGCCCTGGCCGCGCGGCTCGCCGCCGACCGCGTGGCCTGAGCCGCCGCACCGCACCACCGGCCGGCCCCGTGCCGCGACGCACGGGGCCGGCCGCCCACCCCTCCGATTCCGCCGGAGCCGTCATGCCCGAATGCTGCACCCCAGGCCGCGCCCACCCTTCCGTCCTGACCCTCGCCCCGCCCCTTCCTCCGGCCCGCCCCTCCCGGATCGCCCGGCAGCTCCTCGCCCTGCCCGGAGGACGCTTCCTCATGGGCACCGACGACCCGGTGGGCTTCCCCGCCGACGCCGAGGGCCCGGTCCGCGAGGTGGTCGTGGAGCCCTTCCGGATCGCGGCCACGACGGTGACGAACGCGCAGTTCGCCACCTTCGTCAAAGCCACCGGACACGTCACCGACGCCGAACGCTTCGGCTTCTCCTTCACCTTCGGGGCCTTCCTCGCCGACGAGGTCGCCGCGGTCTCCGCGCCCGTGGCGGCCGTCCCGTGGTGGCGGGCGGTGGAGGGGGCCGACTGGCGCCACCCCGAGGGGCCCGGTTCGCACGTCACCGACCGGCAGAACCACCCCGTCGTCCACGTGTCCTGGCACGACGCCCAGGCCTACTGCGCCTGGTCCGGCACCCGCCTGCCCACCGAGGCCGAGTGGGAGTACGCGGCCCGCGGCGGCCTGGAACAGCGCCGGTACCCGTGGGGCGACGAGCTCATGCCCGACGGCCGCCCCCTGTGCAACATCTGGCGGGGCGAGTTCCCCGACCTCCCCACCGGCGGGGGGCACGCGGGCACGGCCCCCGCGAAGTCCTTCCGGCCCAACGGCTTCGGCCTCTACAACACGGTCGGCAACGTCTGGGAGTGGTGCGCGGACCGGTTCGCCCCCGGCGAGGAGACCGCCCGCGCGATGCGCGGCGGCTCGTACCTCTGCCACGACTCCTACTGCAACCGCTACCGGGTGGCCGCCCGCAGCTCCAACACACCCGACAGCTCGACCGGCAACATCGGCTTCCGGGTGGCCGCCGACCCCGACTAGGGACTGTCTTCCGGATCAGCCGGACCGGCCGAGCAGCAGGTCCCGTACGCAGCCGCGCAGCCAGGCGTGGGCCGGGTCGGCGTCGTGGCGCGGATGCCAGGCCAGGCCGATCGACAGGGACGGCAGGTCGAGGGGGACCTCGAAGGTGACCAGGCCGAGGGCCGCGGCCAGCGAGCGGCTCCGCGCGCCGATCAGGCCGACCAGGTCGGTGTCGCGGAGGACGAACAGCGACGCCGGGTACGTGCCGACGCTCGCCACGACCCGCCGCCGCAGGCCGTGCTCGGCCAGCGCGGTGTCGACGGGGCCCTGCAGCCGGCCCCGGCGCGAGACGACCAGGTGGTCCGCGTCCGTCGCGAACCTCCGCCGCGTCAGGCCTCCCCGGAGGAGCGGGTGCCCCGCCCGGACGACCGCGAGCATGCGGTCGTCGAGGACGTGCTCGGTGCGCACCTCGGGATGGACGGTGTCGATGACGCCGATCTCCAGGTCCGCGACGCCCTCCCGCAGCACCGGCGCGTCGACGTGACTCTCGTTCAGGAACCGCAGCCGCACCAGCGGGGCCTCGCGGGCGGCGCGCGCGAGCAGCTCGGGGCCGAGCAGGGCGGGATGGGAGTCCTGGCCGAGCACCGTGAACGTCCGCGCGACGGCGCGGAGATCGGTGGGGCCCGAGGCCGCGAACAGCGCCCTGGCCCGCTCCACGACCGCGCCGACCTCCGCCCGTACGGACAGCGCGTACGGCGTCGGCACCATCGCGCGCCCCGCGCGCACCAGGATCGGATCGCCGAGCGCCTTGCGGATCCGGCCCAGGGTGCGGCTGGTGGCCGGCTCGGACAGGTGCAGCCGACGGGCCGCTCCCCGCACGCTCTGTTCCTCCAGGAGGACGTCGAGGGCGAGGAGGAGGTTCAGGTCGAGACCGGTGGCGTCCACGGATTGCGTCACACGCACTCACTCCTTGCAAAAGATGCACTGGAAGTAATCCACGGGCCGAGCCTACGGTGAACGCACACCCCCTCACCACGACGCTCCCCGGAGGAGCCATGTCTTCCGCTGCCCTCTCACCGCCCCCCTCCGCCCCGGCCGGCACCGCGCCGGGCCCGCTCCGGCGGTCGACCCTGCTCGCCCTGTGCGCCTGCGTCCTGGTGGCGCAGAGCATGGTCGCCGCCATCAACCTCCTCATCCCCCAACTGGCCGCCTCCTCGCTCCACCCGTCCTCCACCGAGCTGCTCTGGACGGTCGACGCGTACGTCATCGTCTTCGCCGGACTGCTCATCCCCGTCGGCGCGCTGGGCGACCGCCGGGGCCGCAAGGGCGTCCTGCTCGCGGGTCTCGCGCTGTTCGCCGCCGGAGCGGCGCTGAGCGCCCTGGCCGCCTCGCCCGCGCTGCTGGTCATCGGCCGCGGGGTGTCCGGCGCCGGGGCCGCCTGCATCACGCCCGCGACCATGTCGATCCTCGTGCGGCTCGCCGGACCGGAGGGCCGGGCCCGGGCCCTGGCCTCCTGGACCCTCGCCATCGGCCTGGGCGGCCTCGCGGGCAACGTCGTCGGAGGAACGGTCGGCCAGTTCCTCTCCTGGCGCGTGCTGTTCTGGCTGATGGTCCCCCTGGCCGTGCTGCTCGCCTGGGCCGTCGCGGTCGCCGTGCCGCGCACCGACCGCTCCCCGCACGGGCGCCCCGACCCGCGCGGCACCCTCGTCCTCGTCGCGGCCCTGGTCGCCCTCCTCGCCGGCATCATCGAAGGCCCGGCGTACGGCTGGACCTCGCCCCGCATCCTCGTCCTCTTCGCGCTGAGCGCGGTGCTGACCGGCCTGTTCACCTGGTACGCGCTCCGCTCGCCGGCCGCCCTCTTCGACCCGCGGGTCTTCCGCTCCCGGCGGCTGCGCGCCGCCGCCCTGGGCACGGCCACCGGCTTCTTCGGCCTCTTCTCGCTGTTCTACGCCAACTCGCAGTACCTGCAGTACGTGAAGGGGTACGGCCCCGCCCTCACCGGGCTCGCCATCGTCCCGCTCACCATCGGCATGGCCCTCTTCCCCAAGGTCGCGACCCGCTGGCAGGCCGCCTCCGGTCCGCGCCCCGCCGTCGTCACCGGCCTGTTCCTGATCGGTGCCGGACTCCTCGGGGCCTCCACCGCCGACGCGGCCACGCCGTACGGGCTGTACGCCTGCTGGCTGCTCGTCATCTCGGCGGGAACCGGTCTGTGCATGCCGGCCCTGACCGTCGGCGTCGTCTCCTCCCTCCCCGCGCACCAGGCGGGCCTCGGCTCCGGCCTCGGCACCTCGGCCCGGGAGATCGGCGCCGCCCTCGGCGTGGCCGTCACCGGCACCGTGCTCGCCGCACACGGCACCGGCGCGGGCACGGAGTCCTTCGCCGACGCGATGAGTCCGGCGCTGCGCACGGTGGGCGCGGTCGTCCTGGCGGCCACGGGCCTGGTCGCCCTCGGATACCGGACCGGGTCCGGACGGCGGCCCGGCGCCGGGACCGCGCCGACGTCCTGAGAGCGGCCGCCGGGACGCCCCGTGCGCACGGGGGAGTCGGAGGGCGCGGGCCGCGCGCGGGGGAGCGGGGCACTTTCCTGCCGGCTCCCCCCTTACGCGGCGGTGGGTTTCCCCTTAGCCTCACACCACTGCTCGCACGTCACCTGCCGGTCAACCAGGTTGACGGGCGCACAGGGCCCGGAGGTCGCCATGAGTTCCGCGCAGTACCTGCTCGACAACCGGCCGCGCTCGGTGGCGCACCTCTTCCTCTCGCGGGTCGCGGCCACACCCGACCGGGAGGCCTACCGCCATCCCGTGCCGGCCGGGCAGGGCGCCCCCGGCGCCGAGGAGTGGCGCTCGCTGACCTGGGCCCAGGCCGCCGAACGCGTGACGGCGATCGCCGCCGGCCTGCTCGCCCTCGGGCTGCGGGCCGAGGAGCGCGTGGCCATCTCCTCCTCCACCCGAGTGGAGTGGATCTTCGCCGATCTGGGCGTGATGTGCGCGGGCGGCGCCGCGACCGCCGTCTACCCGAGCACCGACGCCGACGAGACGGCGTACATCCTCGCCGACTCCGGCAGCCGGGCCGTCTTCGTCGAGGACGCCGCCCAACTGGCCAAGGTCGTCTCGCAGATGGACCGCCTGCCCGGCCTCGGCCACGCGATCCTCTTCGACCCGGAGGAGGACCTTCCCCGGGTCGAGGGGCTCGACGTGCTGAGCCTCGCCGAACTGGAGGAGCGCGGCAGGACGTACCTCCGGAAGCACCCGGACGCGATCGACGCGGCGGTCGGCGCCATCGAGCGCGAGCAGCTCGCCACCCTGATCTACACCTCCGGGACGACCGGCCGCCCGAAGGGCGTGCGCCTGGTGCACGACTGCTGGTCCTACCAGGGCGCCGCGCAGGAGGCGAGCGGACTGCTGCGCCCCGACGACGTGCAGTTCCTCTGGCTGCCGCTGTCCCACGTCTTCGGCAAGGCCCTCATCTCCGGTCAGGTGCAGACCGGACACGTGATCGCGATCGACGGACGCGTCGACCGCATCGTCACCAACCTGCCCGTCGTCCGTCCCACCGTCATGGCCTCCGCGCCGAGGGTCTTCGAGAAGGTCTACAACGGCATCGCCGCGAAGGCGCGGGCCGAGGGCGGAGCCACGTACAGGATCTTCCGGTGGGCGGCGAAGGTCGCCCGCGACCACGCCAGGACCGCCCAGGAGAGCCTGGTGGCGACGGGGACCCGCAAGGTGCCCCTGTGGCTCGGCGTCCAGCACGCCCTCGCCGACAAGCTGGTCTACGGCAGGATCCGGGCGGCGTTCGGCGGAGAGCTCCGCGGCAGCGCCTCGGGCAGCGCCGCGCTCGCCCCCGACATCGGCTACTTCTTCGCCGGCGCGGGCGTGCCCGTCCTGGAGGGCTACGGCCTGACGGAGACCAGCGCGGCCTGCACCGTCAACCCGGTCGACGACCACCGGGTGGGCACGGTCGGCCGGCCCCTGCCCGGCACCGAGGTCCGCATCGCCGAGGACGGGGAGATCCTCCTGAGGGGGCCCGGCATCATGCGCGGCTACCACAACCTCCCGGAGAAGACCGCCGAAGTCCTGGAGAGTGACGGCTGGTTCCGCACCGGTGACATCGGCGAGATCGACGAGGAGGGCTTCGTCCGGATCACCGACCGCAAGAAGGACCTGTTCAAGACGTCGGGCGGCAAGTACGTGGCACCCACGGAGATCGAGGGCCGCTTCAAGGCCGTCTGCCCGTTCGTCAGCAACATCCTGGTCATCGGCAACGGCCGCAACTACTGCACCGCCCTGATCGCGCTCGACGAGAGCGCGATCATGCCCTGGGCGGCGGCGAACGGACTCGGCGGCCGCACCTACGCCGAGGTCGTCTCCTCGCCGGAGACGCACGCGCTGATCGACGGCTTCGTCCGGCGCGTCAACGGCGACCTGCAGCGATGGCAGACGATCAAGAAGTTCTCGGTCCTGCCGCGCGACCTCGACGTCGAGCACGGCGAACTCACCCCGAGCCTCAAGGTGAAGCGGCCCGTCGTGGAGCGCGAGTACGCCGGGCTCGTCGAGGCCATGTACGAGGGCGCCCGCGAGGCCTGACGCCCGGCCGGCCGCCGGGAGCGCCCCACCGACGGTGCCGCTCCCGGCGTCAGCCCCCCACCACCTCCACGTGGTCGCCGACCGCGACGACCAGCACCCGCGAGCCCGGTTCGGTGGTGCGCCAGCGGTGCCGGACACCGCCGGACAGGAGCAGGGTGTCCCCGCGCCCCAGCCGGTGGACGCGGCCCTCGGCCTCCACCTCCACCGAGCCGTCCGCCACATACAGCAGCTCGTCGTTCCGGTGCCGGAACTCGCGGTCCGCCTCCTGCGCGCCGACGAACTCGAGCGCGTGCAGCTGATGGCGGCCGCGCACCACCGGCCGGACGCGCGTCTCCCGGTCGAGGCCGCTGTCGTCGTCCGCCCGCACCACGTCGACCGTCCGGGTCTCGTCGGAGGCCGCGAGCAGCTGCACCGCCGTGGTCCCGAGGGCGTCGGCGATCCGCTGCAGCGACCGCATGCTGGGCCGCGCCCGGTCATTCTCGATCTGGCTGAGGAACGGCGAGGAGAGCCCGCTGCTCCGCGCCACCTCGGCGAGCGTCAGGTCGAGCGCCCGCCGCCGACGGCGCACGGCTGCGCCCACCCGCGGTGTGTTCGCGGCCTCCATGGATGTCCCGTCCTTCCCGGCGGCACCCGGTGGCGCCTGACGGCACCCTACGCGGCGCGGCCGCGGAACCCGCAGACGGTTTCGTACTCCCGACACACGCCCGTCACACTACGCGCCTACCGTCAAAGTCAGTTGTTCTCATCAAAGAAAGTTTGACGCGAGGAGCTCCGACGTGCCCACGATCGACCAGAACTCACGCCGCCGACGTCCCACCGGCCTCATCGCCCTCGACGAGACGGCCGCGTCCGAGGGCTACACCCTCTACGCGCCCCTCACCGGCACCGGGGAGGTGTACCTCGTCGACCTCCGGGGCCGCACCGTCCACCGCTGGGACCTCCCCTACCGCCCCGGCCGCCACGCCCGGCTCCTCGCCGACGGAACCCTCGCCTACAACGGCGTGCTCCCGGGGGAGCGGGCCCTCTTCCCGATGTGGCACAAGTACCGGGGCGGCGTCATGCTCCACGCGGCACCCGACGGGACCGTGCTGCGGGAGCACCGCGACCCCTTCCAGCACCACGACGCCCACCACCTCGACGACGGCCGCATCCTCTACACCGCCCTGGAGCCGCTCACCGGCGCCGACGCCGCGGCGGTACGCGGCGGAGTGCCCGGCTCCGAGGCCGAGGACGGTCTCGTCTGGGCCGACACCATCAAGGAGGTCGGCCCGGACGGCGAACTCCTGTGGTCCTGGCGCGCCGCCGACCACCTCGACCGGGACTCCTACCCGCTGCACGAGGCCTACGCCCGCGAGCACTGGCCGCTGATCAACAGCGTCACGCCCCTGCGGGACGGCAACGTCCTGGCCAGCCTGCGCAGCGTCTCGGCCGTCGTCGTCATCAGCCGCGCCACCGGCGAGATCCTCTGGCGGAGCCGCCCCGGCACCGTCAGCCAGCAGCACGCCCCCACCGAACTCGACGACGGCCGGTTCCTCGTCTTCGACAACGGCGTCTTCCGGCCCGGCCACGACGTTCCCCACTCCCGCGTCGTCGAGATCGACCGGGCGTCCGGCGACATCGCGTGGGAGTACCACGACCCCGCCCGAGAGTTCTTCTTCGCGCCCTTCATGGGCTCCGCGCAGCGCCTGCCGAACGGCAACACGCTCGTCACCGACTCCCCGTCGGGCCGCCTGTTCGAGGTGACGAAGGACGGCTACCTCTGCTGGGAGTACATCGTCCCGTACTTCGCCGGCTACGAGGAGAGCGAGGTCCGCGGCCTCTTCCCGTCGCAGCCGAACGCCGTCTTCCGCGCCTACCGCTACACCCCGGCCGAGATCCCGTGGCTGGAGACGGCATGACGACCACACCCGCTCCCGCCGCCCCTCCGGTCGAGGCCGTCGACGCGCGCGTCCCGTGGCGGCGCCTCGTACCGCTGGCGGCCCAGCACGTCCTGGCGATGATCGCCGCCCCGGTCTCCACCGTCTTCCTCGTCGCCGGCACCCTGAAGACGTCGCCCGGCGCGACGGCCTCGCTGCTCAGCGCCGTCCTGCTGCTGTGCGGCGCCGGAGCCCTCCTCCAGTCCCTCGGGGTGTGGCGGATCGGCGGCCGCCTGCCGTTCGTCATGCTGCCCGGCGGCGCCGCCACCGCCCTGTTCCTCCAGATCGCCCAGGAACACGGACCGGCCACCGCCACCGGCGCCGCCCTCCTCGCGGCCGCCCTGCTGCTCGCCGTGCTCCCCCTGTACGCCCGTGTCGTACGGCTCTTCCCCCCGCTGGTCATGGGCGTCACCGTGCTGCTCATCGGGGTCGCGATGATCCGGGTCGCCGCCCGGCTCGTCACCGGCCCGGACGGCACGGGGGAGCCGCGCGCGGTGCTCCTCGCCGCCCTCACCGTGGCAGCGACCGTCACCGCGTACGTGTTCCTGCGCGGCGTCTGGCGGCAGACGTCCGTCCTCATCGGCATGGCGGCGGGAACCGCCCTCGGGGTGGGGACGGGCCTCGGCTCCTTCGCCCCCGCGGCCGGCAGCGGCTTCGCCCTGCCCGTGTTCCTGCCCTTCGGCACACCGAGGTTCGACCTGCTCGCCGCGCTCCCGCTGCTCGTCTTCAGCCTCACCACGCTCGCCGAGATCACCGGGCAGACCGTGCTCAACAGCGAGACCGTCGGCCGGAAGCCCGCTCCCGAGCGCGACGTCCCCCGCGTCGCCCGCGCCGACGCGCTGGTGTCCCTGACCGGCGCGCTCTTCGGCACCTCCCTCATGGTCACCAGCGCCGAGAACATCGGCATCGGCCGGCTCACCGGGGTCCGCAGCCGCTTCGTGACCGCCGGCGCCGGGGCGCTCCTGGTCCTCCTCGGCCTGGCCGCACCCGTCTCACGGGTGCTGGCCGGCATACCCGAGGCCGTCGTGGGCGGCTCCGCCCTCGTCGTCTACGCCGTGATCGCCGTCATGGGCGTCGAGATGCTCCGCCGGGCCGATCTGTCCGGGACGGGGACGGGCTCGCTGACGGCCGCGCTCGCGCTCACCGCGGGACTGCTGCCGCTGCTCAGCCCCGACCTGTACGCGGGGTTCCCCGGCTGGGCCCGCACGATCCTCGGCAGCGGCGTCGTCGCCGGCACCCTGACGGCGGTCCTCCTCACCGCACTGCTCGGCCGGCTCGGCCGGGGGAGCGGCACCCCCTCCCCACCGGCCGACCCGCCCGCACGGACCGGCCGGGACGCGCCGGACCGTGCGGGGGGCCGCCCGAGCACCGTCTAGGAGAGGCGCTCGTAGGGGATCTTCTCCCCGGCCTCGACCGCGACGGGCAGCCGGTTCTCGGCCGGCGGCAGCGGGCAGGTCGCGAAGTCGGTGTAGGCGCAGGGCAGATTGGTCGCGCGGTTGAAGTCGAGCACGACCGTGCCGTCGGGCCCCGGGGCCGCCACCCCGAGGTCACGGTTGGCCGCGTACGTGGTGACGCCCGAGGTCGCGTCGGTGAACAGCACCGTGAGGCTGCCCGGCGCGTGCCCGTTGAAGGCGGTCAGGCTCAACTCCCGCCCGTCCAGTCGGAAGACGACGCGGCCGGGGGCGTCGTACACGTGCCGGAGCCCTTCGACGGAGGCGCCGACCGTGGTCGGGCGCGGCTCGTCGAAGGCCTCGTACCGGCCCGTGACCACCCAGCGCGGATCGGGCTCGTACGCGGGAGTGCCGGCGAAGGCGACCCGCAGCGGGTGGCCGGGGTGGCGCGGTCGGACCACGTCGTGGCCGCCGCGCTTGGCGACCTCGATCACGGCGTCGCCCCAGACGGCGTCGATGCCGCCGCGCTCCGGGATGACGCCGAAGAGGTGCCTGCCCCGCACCACCGTGCCGTCGACGACGAGTTCGGTGCCCTCGTCGAGTTCCACGACGACGCCTTCGGGCCCCGTCGACCAGGTCCCGGGCGCGCCG
The DNA here is from genome assembly GCF_044544765.1 of Streptomyces sp. NPDC053513. Lineage (NCBI taxonomy): Bacteria > Bacillati > Actinomycetota > Actinomycetes > Kitasatosporales > Streptomycetaceae > Streptomyces > Streptomyces sp. NPDC053513. Next base: position 427,229 of record NZ_JBITXP010000001.1, on the reverse strand, counting down.
GGGAACGTCCGGGGCTCGTCGGAGAGCCAGTGGAGGCCGGTGATCGCGAGGAAGCCGTGCTCCGAGGCGAGCCGGGCGTCCTTGTCCCGGTGCCAGGCCTCCCACTCCTCGGCGAAGACCTTCGGATCGAAGGCCTCCGGATCGAAGACCTCCGGATCGGATGCGGACGTGTCACGGACGCTCATGCTTCTCCTCCTGCGGTGAGGGACGGGGTGGTGGGCGCGGTCGCGTGTCCGTCGCCGGGGCCGCCGGGCCCGGAGGCGGGGCGGGGAAGGCGGAGGGAACGGAGCGCGGGGCGGGACGGGGCCGTCAGGAGGCGCCCGGGAGCCGTCGGGGCGAGCGCGTCGGTGTCCGGACGCCGGGTCGGGGCCTCGGTGTCAGCGGAAACACGCCATGGTCGTGACGCGCACGTAGTCCACGTGCCGGCGCGTCACGAGAAGGCTCATGGGTTCAGGAGAACACAACTCCGGTGCGTGGCGCCAGTGATGGCCGCCCCCGCCCGCTCGTCTCAGCCGAGTCGCTCGGCCAGTCCGACGACGATGCCCTCGGGACCACGGAGGTAGCAGAGCCGGTAGACGTCCTCGTACCGCACCACCTCGCCCACGAGTTCGCCGCCCCGGGCGCACAGGCGGGCGACGACGTCGTCGATGTCGTCGACGGCGAACATGACGCGCCGGATGCCCAGCGCGTTCACCGGCGCGTCCCGCATCCCGGTGTCGACCGCCTCCGGCGTGTGGAACTTCGCCAGCTCGATCCGGCCGTGTCCGTCCGGGGTCCGCAGCATGGCGACCTCCTGTCGGGATCCGTCGATCCCGATGACACGGTCCACCCACCGCCCCTCGACGGGCATCCTGCCTTCCGGTTCCATGCCGAGCTCGACGAAGAACGCCATGACGGCGTCGAGGTCCTCGACGACGATGAGGACGTTGTCCATCCGCTGGATCGTCATGCCGGGTCTCCTGACATCTCGTGACACACGGACAAGGCCGTACGATGGCGACGGGTGGCACCACGGGTCCACCCCCGCCGGACGATCGTCGCCGTCGGACGGCGACGGACAGGTAGGCGCGCCGTACCGCGAGGCCGCCGGTCGGGGCCACGACCGGTGGAGTGCGTTGCGGTGACGTGCGCGGCATCCGTGGGAGCCACCGGGAAACGGCGTAGCGCGTGATCGTTTCTGCATGATGCCCTGCCCGGCGTGAACACACGTAGGTGCGCGTGCTGGGCTGCGACGGGCGCGGCGCGTACTCGGGCATGATCGCCGGGTTCGACCGGGTCGCCAGGAACGCCGAGCAGCCGACCGTCCTGAACGGCTCCCCCGGCGGGGACAGGTCGGTGGCCCTGAACAACGCCGCCGCCCCGCACGTCACCGGCGTCGCCGCGCTCCACAAGGCCGAGCACTCCGCGGCCGCCCCGGCCGAGGTCGCCGAGTGGCTCGACGACAACGCCACGAAGGGTCTGCTGACCAGTGTCAGCCCGGCACGCCCGACAAGTTGCTGTTCACCGGCGGCCTGTAGCTCCCGTAGCTCCCGCGCCTCGGCGGCCGGGAGCGGACGCGCGCTGCCGCCCGCACGAGCCCGTCGCGAAGGCGAAGGACTCGTGCGGGCCCCTCAGCCGCCCTCGGCCTCTCGGACGCCCTCGGCCTCGAAGGTGCGCAGCAGGTCCGCGGCGACGCTCACGGCGATCGTCGCGGGTTCCTTGCCGGTGATGTCGGCGAGACCGATCGGGGTCTTGATCCGGTCGATGACGGCCTCGTCGTGACCGCCCTCGGTGGCGAGCCGCTTGCGGAACCGCCCCCACTTGGCCGCCGACCCGATCAGCCCGATGGAGCCGAGGTGCGCCGTGCGCAGCGCGGCGTCGCACAGGGCGGCGTCCTCGGCGTGGTCATGGGTCATGATCAGGACGTGGGTGCCGTGCGGGAGTTCCTCCAGGACCTCCTCGGGCAGCAGCGGCGTGTGGTGCACGCGCACCCGCGCCACCGCGTCCGCGAGCACGTCGAGCCGCCGCTCGGCGAGGGTGTCGGCGCGCGTGTCGACCAGATGGAGGTCGAGGTCCTGGCGGGCCAGGATGCGCGCCAGTTCGAGTCCGACGTGCCCGACCCCGAAGATCGCCACCGCCCGTACCACCGGCAGCGGTTCGAGCAGCACCGACACCGTGCCGCCGCAGCACTGCACGCCGTGCTGGTTGGTCACCTTGTCGTTCAGGGCGAAGTCGAGCAGCTCCGGCTCCGGCCGGGGCGCCTCGATCATCTCCCGGGCCCGGTCGATGGCGACGGCCTCCACGTTGCCGCCGCCGATCGAGCCCCAGGTCTCGGTCCGGCCGACCACGAGCTTCGCGCCGGCGTCGCGCGGTGCATGGCCGCGCACGGTCGCGACGGTCACGAGCACGCCGGACTCCCGGCGTTCCCGCAACCGCGCGACCGCGGCGAACCACGTCATGTCAGGCACCGATCGACGCTTCCGCGAGATCGGCGCGGACGGGCGAGGCACCGGCCCCGCGGGCCGCCTCGATCGCCCAGTACACCGCCTCCGGCGTCGCCGGCGAGGCCAGTTCGACACTGGTCCCGGCCGGCCCGAACGCGGCGGCGGCCTGCCGCAGCGCCTCCCGCACCGAGAAGGCCAGCATCAGCGGAGGCTCGCCCACCGCCTTGGAGCCGTAGACCGCGCCCTCCTCACCGGCGTTCTCCAGGAGCGTGACGTGGAACTCCTCGGGCATCTCCGAGAAGCTCGGCAGCTTGTAGGTGCTCGCCGCCTGTGTCAGCAGCCTGCCCCGGTTCGGACCGTCACCGGCGTCCCAGCGCAGGTCCTCCAGGGTCAGCCACCCCGCGCCCTGCACGAAGCCGCCCTCGACCTGACCGATGTCGATCATCGGGGACAGGCTGTCGCCGACGTCGTGCACGATGTCCACCCGCCGGATGCGGTACGCGCCGGTGAAGCCGTCCACCTCCACCTCGGCCGCGGCGGCGCCGTGGGCGAAGTACTTGAACGGCGAGCCGTGGAACGTCTTCGCGTCCCAGTGCAGTCCCTCGGTCCGGTAGAAACCGGCCGCCGACAGCTGCACCCGCTGGAGGTACGCGGTGCGCACCAGGTCGTCCCAGGCCAGCTCCCGGTCGCTGCCCAGGGCGCGCGCGACGCCCTCGACGATCCGCACGTCCGAGGCGTTCGACCCCAGCTGTGTCGCGGCCACCTGCAACAGCCGTCCGCGCAGCTGCTCGCAGGCGTTCTTCACCGCCGCGCCGTTGAGGTCCGTGCCCGCGCTGGCGGCGGTGGCGGAGGTGTTGGGCACCTTGTCGGTACGCGTCGGGGCGAGGCGCACCTTGTGCAGCGGGATGCCCAGCGTGGTCGCGGCCACCTGGAGCATCTTGGTGTGCAGGCCCTGGCCCATCTCGGTGCCGCCGTGGTTGATCAGGACGGAGCCGTCCTTGTAGACCAGCACCAGCGCGCCGCCCTGGTTGAAGGCGGTGAGGTTGAAGGAGATGCCGAACTTCAGGCCGGTGAGCGCCAGGGCCCGCTTGGTGTGCGGGTGCGCGGCGTTGAAGGCGGCGATCTCGCGGCGGCGGGCGGCGACCTGGCCGTTCTCCTTGACCTGCTCCCAGACGGCGGAGATCCGCTCCGGCTGGACGACCGGCTGTCCGTACGGAGTGGTCTGCCCCCGCCCGTAGAAGTTGCGCTCCCGCAGCTCCGCCGGATCCAGGCCGAGCAGCGGCGCGCACCGGCCCATGATGTCCTCGATCACCAGCATGCCCTGGGGGCCGCCGAAGCCGCGGAAGGCGGTGTTGGAGACCTTGTTGGTCCTGGCGATGCGGCCGGTGACGCGGGCGTTGGGGATCCAGTACGTGTTGTCGATGTGACACAGCGCGCGGGCCACCACCGGCTCGGACAGGTCCAGGCTCCAGCCGCCGTCCGCCGTCAGGGTGGCGTCGAGGGCCTGGATGCGGCCCTCGGCGTCGAAGCCGATCCGCCACCGGGCGTGGAAGCCGTGCCGCTTGCCGGACATGGTCAGGTCCTGGGTCCGGTTGAGCCGCACCCGGACCGGCCGGCCGGTCAGCCTGGCACCGAGCGCGGCGACGGCCGCGAAGCCGTGCGGCTGCATCTCCTTGCCGCCGAAGCCGCCGCCCATCCGCAGGCACTGCACGGTCACCTCGTGACTGTGCAGGCCGAGCACGTGGGCGACGATCTCCTGGGTCTCGGAGGGGTGCTGGGTGCTGCTCTGCACGAACACCTGCTCGGCCTCGTCGACGTAGGCCAGGGCCGCGTGCGTCTCCAGGTAGAAGTGCTCCTGGTCGGAGAAGTGCAGCTCGCCGGTGAACACGTGCGCGGAGTCGGCGAAGCCGGCGTCGACGTCGCCCGTCACCATCACGGGCCGGGCGCCGTGGAAGCTGTCGGCGGCGATCGCCTCCTGGAGCGTGACGATCGAGGGCAGCTCGTCGAGCTCCACCTCGACGGCCGCCGCACCGAGCCGGGCCGCCTCCAGCGTCTCGCCGAGCACCCAGGCGACCGCGTGCCCGTGGAACATGACCACGTCGGGGAAGAGCGGCTCGTCGTGCTTCATCCCGGCGTCGTTGACGCCGGGCACGTCGGCACCGGTCAGCACCCGGACCACACCGGGCACGGCGAGCGCCGGCCCGGTGCGCAACGCGGTGATCCGGCCGTGGGCCTTCATGACCTGGACCGGGTAGGCGTGCAGCACGTCCTTGGTGCGGTGGATCAGGTCGTCGGTGTAGAGCGCGGTGCCGGTGACGTGCTGGACCGCGCTCTCGTGCGGCAGCGGAAGGCCGACGACGGGCTTCTCGGGACGTTCGGACAACTGGCTCATGACGACACCGCCTCGGTGGTTCGCGTGTACAGCTTCAGCAGGCTCCGGCCGAGCATCGCGGAGCGGTAGGCGGCGCTGGCCCGGTGGTCGTCCATCGGCGTGCCCTCGTCCCGCAGCACCGGCGCCACGGCCTCGGCGGTCTCCGCCGTCCACGGCCTGCCCTCCAGGGCCGCCTCGGTGGCCAGGGCGCGGATCGGGGTGGCGGCGACGCCGCCCAGGCCGATGCGCGCCTTGCGGACGACCCCGTCCCGGACGTCGAGCGAGAAGGCGACGGCCACGCTGGAGATGTCGTCGAAGCGCCGCTTGGCGATCTTGTGGAAGGCCGTGACCGGCGACAGGGGCAGCGGGATCCGCACCGAGCGGATCAGCTCGTCGGGCCGGCGCACGCTCTGCCGGTAGCCGGTGAAGTACTCGGCGAGGGGCACCTCGCGCTCGCCGTCGGCGTCGGCGAGGACCACCGACGCCTCCAGCGCGAGCAGCGCCGGCGGGCTGTCGCCGATGGGGGAGCCGGTGCCCAGATTGCCGCCGAGGGTCGCGCCGTTGCGGATGAGACGGGAGGCGAACTGGGGGAACAGCTCGGCGAGCAGCGGGACTTCGCCGTCGAGGCGGCGCTCGATCTCGGTGAGGGTCAGCGCCGCGCCGATCTCGACGGCGTCGGGCCCGACGCGCAGCTCCCGCAGTTCGGGGAGCCGGTCGACGGCGACCACGCAGCCGGCCCGCCGGGAGCGGATGTTGACCTCCACGCCCCAGTCGGTGGAGCCGGCCACCACCACCGCGTCGGGCCGCTCGCGCAGCAGCCGCAGCGTCTCGGCCAGGGTGTCCTTCCGGACGAACACGCTGTCGTCCTGGGCGTATTCGGTGGCGACCGGCGCGGGCGGGGCCTGCTCGCGGCGCCGCGCGAGGGGGTCCTCCTCGGTGGGCGCACCGACGGCGAAGGCGGCGTCGCGGATCGGGCGGTAGCCCGTACACCGGCACAGGTTCCCGCTCAGCGCGTGCAGGTCGAAGCCGTTGGGGCCGTGCTCGGCGTCGGATCCGCCTTCCGCGTCCGCGTGGGCGCAGCGGTCGGGGCGGTAGTACTCGGCCGCCATGCTGCAGACGAACCCCGGTGTGCAGTAGCCGCACTGGGAGCCGCCGCGGACCGCCATCTCCTTCTGCACGGGGTGCAGGACGGGCGGCGTGCCGGGCGCGCCGGCGGTGGCGAGGCCCTCGGAGGTGACGACCTCCTGGCCGTCGAGCGCGGCGACCGGGACCAGGCAGGCGTTGACCGCCACCCAGTCGGTGGGCTTGTCCACGCCGGGGCGGGCCACCAGGATCGAACAGGCGCCGCATTCCCCCTCGGCGCAGCCCTCCTTGGTGCCGGTGAGTCCCCGCTCGCGCAGGAAGTCCAGCACCGTGGTGTGGGCCGGGGCGGGTGCGATCGGTGCTTCTTCTCCGTTGACGGTGACGCGCGCCGCTACCATGTCGGGCCCTCGATTCCGTGCGCGATGGGTCGATTCCTCATGTTCGCCAATGTCGGGCAGCTTTCTGTGTTCGGACGCGCCGCGGCGGAGAAGCGGGCGCGGAACGGCACGCGATGGCGGCGTGCCGGAAAAGGGTGAAGGAAAGGAAGGAAGGAACGTGCCGCGAGGGGGCACGGGAGGAACGGCGTCGTCAGCAGCCGTGGGCGATGCGACCCGGAACCCAGACCGTGGTGTGGGCGAGGCGACTCAGGTCGGAGCTGGTGTTCATCCGCGGTCGCCTCCTCTCGATCGTCATGGGTCGATGCTGAGCGCAAATTAATGCCCGGCGCTCATCGCGGTCAAGAGCCGTCCGAGCTGCGTACATCTGTGAATCAGATGGCTGTCAACTGAAACATCTGTTGGACAGTTCCACGGGCCGCTCCAAGGATGTGCCGTGCGGGAGCACAGTCCACGAGAGCGGAGGCACACATGCCGCACGAAGAGACCGAAGTAGTCGTCGTCGGGGCCGGTCAGGCGGGCGTCGCGATGAGCGAACACCTGGGCGCCCAGGGCATACCGCACCTCGTCCTGGAACGGCACCGGATCGCCGAGCGGTGGCGCTCCGAACGCTGGGACTCCCTGGTCGCGAACGGGCCCGCGTGGCACGACCGTTTCCCCGGCCTGGAGTTCGCCGACGTCGCCCCCGACGGCTTCGCGCCGAAGGAGCGGGTCGCCGACTACTTCGTCGCGTACGCCGAGAAGATCGGCGCCCCGGTCCGCAGCGGCGTCGAGGTGACCTCGGTGCGCAGGCTCACCGGCCGGCCCGGCTTCCGCGTCGAGACGCCGGGGGGAACGATCGACGCGCGCTTCGTCGTCGCCGCCACCGGGGCGTTCCAGAAGCCCGTGATCCCGCCCGTCGTGCCGGAGGGCGCCGTCCCCACGCAGATCCACTCCAGCGGCTACCGCAATCCGGAGCAGCTGCCCGAGGGCGCCGTCCTCGTCGTCGGAGCCGGCTCCTCCGGGGTCCAGATCGCCGACGAACTGCGCCGCGCCGGCCGCCGGGTGTTCCTCTCCGTCGGCCCGCACGACCGCCCGCCCCGCGCGTACCGCGGACGCGACTTCTGCTGGTGGCTCGGCGTGCTCGGGATCTGGGACGCGCAGACCCCTCCCCAGGGCGCCGAACACGTCACCATCGCGGTCAGCGGGGCGCACGGCGGCCACACCGTGGACTTCCGGGACCTCGCCGCGCGCGGCATCGAACTCCTCGGCATGACCACGTCCTACGCCGACGGCGTCCTGCGCTTCGCGCCGGACCTCGCCGCCCACATCGCCCTCGGCGACGCCCGGTACCTGGACTTCCTCCGGACCGCCGACGCCTACGTCGAGCGCAACGGGCTCGACCTCCCCGAGGAGCCGGAGGCCCACGTCCTCGGGCCGGACCCGGAGTGCGTGACCGACCCCCGCACGGAACTCGACCTCGCCGAGGCCGGCGTCACCTCCGTCGTGTGGGCGACGGGCTTCGCGAGCGACTACGGCTGGCTCGACGTCGACGTGTTCGACGAGAACGGCCGCCCGGACCAGCGACGCGGGGTGTCCGCCGAACCCGGCGTCTACTTCCTGGGCCTGCCCTGGCTGTCCCGCCGCGGATCGAGCTTCATCTGGGGCGTCTGGCACGACGCCCGGTACGTCGCCGACCACATCGCGAGGCAGCGCGGCTATCTCGCGTACGAACCCACCGACCGGAAGAACTGAGGAACGGACCATGACCTCCACGCCCCCGAAGGCCCCGATCGTCACCGGCGGCCACACCCGCGTCCGCCCGTTCAACACCCGCGACACCTATCCCGAGCAGAACCTCGACAACGACCTCTGCCAGGCCGTCGTCGCCGGGAACACGGTGTACGTCCGCGGCCAGATCGGCCAGGACCTCGACACCAGCGAATCCGTGGGCGTCGGCGACGCCGAGGCCCAGGCCGAGCGGGCCATGGCCAACATCAAGATGCTGCTCGAAGAGGCGGGCAGCCGCATGGAGCACCTGGTCAAGCTGACGATCTACCTGACCGACCCGCGCTACCGCGAGGCGGTCTACCGCACGGTGGGCCGCTGGACCAAGGGCGTGCACCCCATCTCCACGGGCCTGGTGGTGTCCGCGCTCGCCCGGCCGGAGTGGCTGTGCGAGATCGACGCGATCGCCGTCGTCCCCGCCCCCGCCGAGGAGGGCACGGCATGACCTTCTCCCTCGTCGTGCGCGACGGTGAGCGCTTCGGCGTCGTGGCCTGCTCGTCGAGCCCGGCGGTCTTCGCCCGCGTCGCCCATCTGCGGCCCGGCGTCGGCGCCGCGACCTCGCAGAACATCACCGACCCCATGCTCGGCACGAGCCTCCTCGCGGGCCTCGCGGAGCACGCGGACGCGGAACGCGCCCTGACCGACGTCACCGGCGCGGCCCGCAACGCCGCGACCATCGACTACCGGCAGCTGACCGTCCTCGGCCGCACCGGCCCCGGATTCGCCCACAGCGGCGCGCGGACGCTCGGCACCCACGCCTCGGCCACCACGGACGGCGCGGTCGCCGCCGGCAACATGCTGTCCGGCCCGCACATCCCCGGCGTGCTCCTCGACGCCTACGCCGCGGCCCGCGGAGAACTCGAAGAGCGCCTCCTCGCCGCCCTCGGGGCGGCCGTCGCGGCCGGCGGAGAGGAGGGCCCGGTGCGCTCCGCCGGCCTGGCGGTCGTCGCGGACGTCGGCTGGCGCGTGACCGATCTGCGGGTCGACTGGGCCGACGGGCCTGTGGACCGGCTCGGCGAACTCCTCGACGTCTGGCTGCCGCAGCGCGACGACTACGTGCGACGCGGACTCGACCCCGCCTCCGCACCCTCGTACGGCGTCCCGGGGGACCTGTGACGGGGGACATGAAGAAGGCGGCCCGGCAGGCGGTCGACCGCCGGGCCGAGGAGCTGATCGGCCTCTCCGAGCGGCTGCACGCCGATCCGGAGACCGCCTGGGAGGAGCACCGGGCCGCGGCCGCCGTCCCGGAACTCCTCGACCGGGCCGGATTCGACGTCACCTCGTCCTACCTGGGCCTGGAGACGGCGTTCCACGCCCGGATCGGCAGCGGGCCCGTCCGGATCGCCCTCTGCGCCGAGTACGACGCGCTGCCCGGCCTCGGTCACGCCTGCGGGCACAACCTCATCGCGGCGAGCTCCGTCGGGGCCGCGCTCGGCCTCGCGGCCGTCGCCGACGACGCCGGCCTGACCGTCGAGGTCCACGGCACCCCCGCCGAGGAGGGCGGCGGCGGCAAGATCGAGCTGCTGGACCGGGGCGCCTTCGCCGGCGTGGACCTCGCGATGATGGTGCACCCGGCGCCGGTGGACGTCGCCGAGGCCCGCCCGTTCGCCGTCAGCCACTCCAGGATCTCCTACACCGGGAAGTCCGCGCACGCCGCGGCCTATCCGGAGGCCGGGATCAACGCCGCCGACGCCTTCACGGTGGCCCAGGTCGCGATCGGCCTGCTCCGCCAGCAGCTGCCGTCCTCGGCCCGGGTGCACGGCGTGGTGACCCACGCCGGCGACGCCCCCAACGCCATCCCGGAGCGCTCGACCGGACGGTGGTACGTACGGGCGGAGACGCTCGCCGAACTGGCCGCCCTCGAACCGCGCGTGACGCGGGCCTTCGAGGCCGGCGCCCTCGCGACGGGCTGCGAGCTCCGGATCGAGCCGGAGAGCAAGCCGTACGCGGAGTTCCGCAACGACGAGACCGCCCTCGGCCACTACCGCGCCAACGCCCTCGCGCTGGGCAGGGAGTTCGCGCCGCCCGGACAGGCCGCACGGATGAACCGCGCCTCCACCGACATGGGCAACGTCTCCCAGGTGGTGCCGGCCATCCACCCGTACATCGGCATCGGCTCCCTGCCCGCCACCAACCACCAGCACGAGTTCGCCGCGCACTGCGTGGGCGGGACGGCGCAGAAGGCCCTGCTCGACGGGGCGATCGCACTGGCCTGGACCGGCGTGGACCGGGCCCTCGCCCCCCGACCACGCGAAGGATCCCGATGACCCCGACCCCGGACCACCGGTACCGCACGGAGCACGACATGCTCGGTGACGTCGACGTGCCCGCGGACGCCTACTACGGAGCGCACACCGTCCGGACCGTGGCCAACTTCCCCCTCACCGGGGAGACCCTCGCCGCCCGCCCGCACCTGATCGGCGCCCTGGCGGCGGTCAAGCGCGCCGCCGCCCGCGCCAACGCCGAGGTCGGCGCCCTGGACGCCCCGCTCGCCGCCGCCATCGAGACCGCCTGCGCCGAGATCCGCGCCGGAGCCCTGCACGACCAGTTCGTGGTCGACCTCATCCAGGGCGGCGCGGGCACCTCCACCAACATGAACGCCAACGAGGTGATCGCCAACCGCGCCCTGGAACTGCTCGGCCGCCCCCGCGGGGAGTACGCGGTCCTGCACCCCCTCGACCACGTCAACCTCGGCCAGAGCACCAACGACGTCTACCCGACGGCCCTGAGACTGGCCCTGGACGCGCACGTCGCCGAACTGCTCGCCGCCCTGGCCGGACTGCGCGGCGCCTTCGAGAGCAAGGCCGCCGAGTTCGCCGACGTCCTGAAGATGGGCCGCACCCAGCTGCAGGACGCCGTCCCCATGACGCTGGGCCAGGAGTTCGGGGCGTACGCCGCCACCCTCGCCGAGGACGAACAGCGGCTCGCCGAGGTCAGACCCCTGCTGCACGAGCTCAACCTCGGCGGCACGGCCATCGGCACCGGACTCAACGCCCGCCCCGGCTACCGCGAGCGGGCGGTGGAGGAGCTGCGCCGGCTGACGGGCATCCCCACGCTCGTCTCCGCCCCCGACCTCGTCGAGGCCACCCAGGACGTCGGCGTCTTCGTGCACCTCTCCGGAGTGCTCAAGCGGATCGCCGTGAAGCTCTCCAAGATCTGCAACGACCTGCGGCTGCTCTCCTCGGGGCCGCAGGCCGGCCTCGGGGAGATCAACCTGCCCCCACGGCAGGCCGGTTCGTCCATCATGCCCGGCAAGGTCAACCCGGTGATCCCGGAGGCGGTCAACCAGATCGCCTTCGAGGTGATCGGCAACGACCTGACCGTCACCCTCGCCGCCGAGGGCGGCCAGCTCCAGCTCAACGCCTTCGAGCCGGTCATCCACCGGAGCCTGAGCGCCGGCCTCGACCACCTCACCGCGGGCGTCGGCGTCCTCGCCGAGCACTGCGTGCGGGGCATCACCGCCGACCGGGAACGGCTCGCGCGGACCGTCGCCGCCTCCACCGGCCTCGTCACCGCCCTCGGCCCCGCCCTCGGCTACGAGACCGCCTGCGCCCTCGCCCTGGAGGCCCACCACACCGGCAGGCCCGCGCTCGACCTCGTACGCGAGCGCGAGCTGCTGACCGAGGCGGAACTGCGCGAGCTCACCGCCCCCGCCGCCCTCGCCGGCCGGGGCACGCCCTGAGCAGCCCACGGCGTCGTGTCCGCCGCCGGTGCCGCATAGGGTCGGAGCCGACCGGATCACCGGACGCCGCTCCCTGATCCGGTCCGATCGACAAGACACCCCCCAGGCGCGAGGGCCACGCATGACGTCACCAGTGGGTTTCACACTCGTCCAGCTCCGCTACTTCCTCGTCGCCGCCGAACGCGGCTCGATGACGGAGGCGGCGGCGGAGCTGCACATCGCGCAGTCCGCCGTGTCCACGGCCGTCCACAACCTGGAGCAGGACCTGCGGGCGCAGCTGTTCATCCGCCGGCGCGGCCGGGGGCTGACGCTGACACCCGCCGGGGAACGGCTCCGGCAGCAGGCCCAGGACCTCCTCGCCCGCGCCCGCGAGGTCGAGCGGGAGGCCAGGGGAGGGGGCGGGGCGCTCTCCGGGCCGGTGGCCGTCGGCTGCTTCGTGACCCTGGCCCCGCACTACCTGCCGGCGCTGTTCGACGCGTGCGCCCGACGCCACCCCGGCATCGAACTCGACGTCGTGGAGGGGGAGTCGGACCAGCTCGTCCAGGCCCTGACGGCGGGACGCATCGACTTCGCGCTCACCTACGACCTCGGTCTGTCGGCCGAGCCGGACCTGCGCGCCGAGACCGTCGCCCGCGCCCCGGCGTACGTCGTCGTCCCGGCCGACCACCCCCTGGCCGGCCGGGACGGCGTCGAACTGGCCGAACTGTCGGGCGAGCCGTTCGTCCTCCTCGACCTCCCCCACAGCCGCGACTACTTCCGCTCGCTGCTCGCCGCCACCGGCACCGCGCCCGACGTGCGCTACCGCACGCGGAGCTACGAGACGGTGCGCTCCCTGGTGGCGCGCGGGCTCGGCTACTCCGTCCTCAACCAGCGCCCGGCGACCAGCCGGACCTACGGCGGCGGGGAGGTCGCGGAGCTCCGGCTCCGGGACGGCGGACCGCCGCTCGAGGTCAAGATCGCCTCGGTGGCGGACGTGACACCGACGGCCCGCGCCCGAGCGGTCATGGACGTACTGCGGGAGGTCGCCGCCCGGCCCGCCGGGTGACCCCACGCGTCAGAGGTCGGCCCGGCCCGTCACCGTCCGGGCGTGGGCCAGGAGCAGCTCCCGGGCCCTGTCCGGGCGCAGGGCCGCGTTGCGGCTGACGATGTGCAGTCCGTAGCCGTCCTCCAGGGCCACCAGGCCGTGTGCCAGGTCGGCCGCGGCCGCGGCGAGCGTGAACCCGCCGGTCGCCGCCCCCACCGCGAGGGCGGTCGTGTAGAGCGCGACCTCCCGCGCGAAGAGCGAGGCCATCAGCTCGGCGTGCCCCGGGCTGCGGCCGGCGCGCCGGTGCAGTTCGTACAGCAGCCCATGGACCGGGTCGTCCGTCAGGCTCGGCAGGCCGCTGTCCAGGAGGGCCCGCAGCCGGGCGGCGGGATCGTCGGCGGGCGCGGCGTCGTAGGCCTGCTGCCGGGACGCGAGATAACCCTCCACCGCGCCCCGGTGCACCTCCAGGACGAGGTCGTCGAGCTCGGGGTAGTAGTACAGGACCGAGCCCTGGGAGACGCCCGCGGCCTCCGCGATGTCCTTGATGCGCAGGGCTTCGAGCCCGCGCTCCGCGATGGCCCGCCCCGCGGCGGAGACGAGGGCCTCCCTGCGTGCCGTCTGGTCGCGTGGTCTGCCGACTTTCCTCATGGGCTCATTCTCTGATGCCCATATCAGATTCCGCAAGAAGTTCTCGCTCAGGGCATTGACGCCCGGTTCACCTATTGTTTGAATCCCAACTCAAAGAACTCGGTGCGGACGCCGCCGCCGAGTCCCTTCCCCCTCGCCGCCCCGCTGTCTCCCGAGCGGCGCACTCCCCGAAACGGCCCGGCCCGCATCCCGCCCCCAGGGGCACCGGCTCACCCCACGTCCCACGACGCAAGCGAAGGCCACAGCAATGCAGACGTACGCCCACTGGCGGCAGCGCGCCGCCGACCTCACGCCCCGCACGCGCCTGTTCATCGACGGAGCGTGGACCGATCCCGCCGAGGACCGGTGGATCCCGACCGTGAACCCCGCCACCGGCAAGACCACCGCCCACGTGGCGGCCGGCTCCGCGGCGGACGTCGACCGGGCCGTGGCCGCGGCCCGCACCTCCTTCGAGGACGGCCGCTGGTCGCGCACCGCCCCCGCGGAGCGCAGGCGGGTCCTGCTCGCCCTCGCCCGCCTCGTCGAGGAGCACGGCGAGGAGCTCGCCCTCTGCGACACCCTCGACATGGGCAAGCCCATCGCGGAGTCCCACGGCACCGACGTCCCCGGCGCCGCCGGCGTCTTCACCTGGTACGCCGAGGCCGTCGACAAGCTCTACGACGAGGTCGCCCCGGCCCCGCCCGGCAGCCTCGCCCTCGTGCGCCGCGCCCCGCTGGGCGTCGTCGGCGCGGTGGTCCCCTGGAACTTCCCCCTCGACCTCGCGAGCTGGAAGCTGGCCCCCGCCCTGGCCGCGGGCAACAGCGTCGTCCTGAAGCCCGCCGAGCAGTCCCCGCTCTCCGCCCTGCTCCTCGCGGAGCTCGCCGCGGAGGCCGGACTGCCCGACGGCGTCCTGAACGTCGTGCCCGGCCCGGGGGAGACGACCGGGCGGGCCCTCGGCCTCCACCCGGACGTGGACACCCTGGTCTTCACCGGCTCCACCGCCGTGGCCAAGCGCTTCCTCGCCTACTCCGCCGAGTCGAACATGAAGCAGGTCTGGCCCGAGGCCGGCGGCAAGAGCCCCAACGTCGTCTTCGCCGACGCCGACCTGGACGCCGCCGCGGAACGCGCCGCCTGGGGCTTCGCCTACAACGCCGGACAGGTGTGCTCCGCCAACACCCGCCTCCTCGTCGAGGCCTCCGTCGCCGAGGAGTTCACGGCCCGTGTCGCCGAGCACGCCCGCGACTGGCGGCCGGGCGACCCCCTCGACCCCGCCACCCGGCTCGGACCGCTCGTCGACGAGGCCCAGGCGGAACGCGTCCTCCACGCCGTGCGCTCATCGGGCGGCACCCTCGTGTGCGGCGGCACGCGCCCCGACCGCGACGGCGCCTACCTCGACCCCACCGTCGTCACCGGCCTCGGCCCCGACGCCCCGCTCGTACGGGAGGAACTGTTTGGCCCCGTCCTCACGGTGCTCCCCTTCCGGGACGAGGCCGAGGCGATCCGCCTCGCCGACGACTCCGCCTACGGCCTGGCCGCCTCCGTGTGGACCCGGGACCTCGGCCGCGCCCACCGCGTGGCGGACGCCCTGCGGGTCGGCACCGTCTCCGTCAACACCGTCGACGCCCTCAGCCCGGCCACCCCCTTCGGCGGGTTCAAGCAGTCCGGGCACGGGCGCGACCTCTCCCTGCACTCCCTCGACAAGTACACCGGCCTGAAGACGACCTGGATCACCCACGGCTGACCCGGCACGTCCTCGCCCGCGTCCACGACCCCGCCCCCGCACGAGCACCCACCCTCACACGAGCAAGGGACCCACCCCATGACCACCGACACCGCAGACCTGATCCGCCTCGACCGGGCGCACATCATCCACCCCTACCTGCCGGGCAGTGCCACCGAGCGCGTCGTCATGGCCTCCGGCTCCGGCTGCCGCCTCACCGACACCGAGGGCCGCGACTACCTCGACGCCACCGGCGGCCTCTGGCTCGCCCAGATCGGCCACGGCCGCACGGAGGTCGCCGACGTCGCCCACGAGCAGATGAGGAAGCTGGAGTACTTCACCAGCTTCTGGGAGTTCTCCAACGAGCCGGCCATCAGGCTCGCCGCCCGCCTCGCCGAGATCGCCCCCGAGCCCCTCAACCACGTCTACTTCACCTCCGGCGGCTCCGAGGGCAACGAGGCGGCCATCAAGATGGCCCGCTACTACCACCACCGGCGCGGCGAGGGCAGCCGGACGTGGATCCTGGCGCGCAGCAAGGCCTACCACGGCATCGGGTACGGCGGCGGCTCGGCGACCGGATTCCCCCTCTACCACGAGGGCTTCGCGCCGATGATGCCGCACGTCTCCCACCTCACGCCCCCGTGGCCGTACCGCAGCGAGCTCTACGGCGACGAGCCGTTCGCCCCCGAGCAGGTCACCGACTTCCTCGTCCGCGAACTGGAGGAGCGCATCGCCGAGATCGGTCCCGAGAACATCGCCGCGATGATCGGCGAGCCCATCATGGGCGTCGGCGGCATGCTCGTCCCGCCGGCCGACTACTGGCCCCGGGTGCGGGAGGTCCTCGACCGGCACGGCATCCTGCTGGTCTTCGACGAGGTCGTCACCGCGTACGGCCGCGTCGGGGAGTGGTTCGCCGCCCAGTACTTCGACGTCACCCCCGACATCATCGTCACCGCCAAGGGCATCACCTCCGGCTACGTCCCCCTCGGCGCCCTCCTGGTGAGCGACCGCCTCGCCGAGGTGCTCCTGCGCGACCACGGCTTCCCCATGGGCTACACCTACAACGGCCACCCCGTCGCCACCGCCGTCGCCACCGCCAACCTCGACATCATCGAGAGGGAGGGGCTCCTCGCCCGCGCCACGAGCCTGGGCTCCTTCCTCCACGACGAACTGAAGGCGCAGCTGGGCGACCTGCCGATCGTCGGCGAGATCCGCTCCGTCGGCATGATGCTGGCCGTCGAACTGGTCCAGGACCGCGCCACCCGCGCCCCCCTGCCCCTCGACCCGGACCGCATGCCCCACGACGTCATCCGCCGCGAAGCCGGCGTGATCGTCCGCGACTCCGCCCACAGCCTGGTGCTCTCCCCGCCGCTCGTCATGACCGAGACCGAGGCGAAGGAAGTGGCCACCGCGCTGCGCGGCGTCCTGGAGCGCACCGGACCCACCGGCGAGATCCGCCCCGCCTGACCCTGCCCCAGGGAGGCCCGGTGCCCCGCCGGGCCTCCCCGACACGGACGCCACGCCGTCACAGATGCCACGCCGTCACGGCCGCCACGCCGTCACCGCGCTCGCGCGCGCCTGCTCGCAGTACCCCTCTCCCCGCTAGGAACTGCCCGTGTCCTCCCCGCTCTCCGCCGCCGACCCGCGCGCTCCCCACACCACGACCGGCCTGCGGCGCAGTCTGAAGCGCCTCGACATCACCGCCCTGGCCATCGCCGCCGTCATCTCCTTCGACACCGTCGGGCAGATCGCCACCGGCGGCGGCGAGGCCGCCACCTGGACGGCGGCCCTCGCGCTCTTCTTCCTCGTCCCGTACGCCCTGCTGTTCGCCGAGACCGGCGCCGCGTTCCCGCAGGAGGGCGGCCCGTACGTCTGGGTCAGGCTCACCCTGGGCCGGGCCGCGGCCGCGCTCACCGTCCTGTTCTACTGGGTGACCAACCCGATCTGGCTGGGCGGCTCCCTGGTCTTCCTCGCCGCCGAGACCTGGGACGGCTTCGTCTTCCACCTGGGCTCGGGAACCGTCGCCGACTACGCGTTCAAGCTGCTGTTCGTCTGGACCGCCATCCTCACCGCCGTCGTCTCCCTGCGCCGCGGCAAATGGATCACCACCCTCGGCGCCGTGGTGAAGGTCCTCACCCTCGCGGTGTTCACCCTCACCGCGCTGCTCTACGGCATGGAGCACGGCTTCCACGGCCTCACCGACGCCAGCTTCACCCCGACCACCGCCGGATTCCTCGCCCTCGTGCCGATCCTGCTGTTCGCCTACGTCGGCTTCGAGGCCCCCAACGCCGCCGGCGAGGAGATGCACGACCCGCAGCGCGACGTGCCCGCAGCGCTCGGACGCTCCGCGACCGTCGCCGCATGCTGCTACCTGCTGCCGGTCCTCGCGCTGCTCGCCGTCGTCCCCGCCCGCCAGGTCACCGGCATCGGCGGCTTCATGGAAGGCGCCCGCCTCGTCTTCGGCATCTACGGCGACGCGGCCGGCCCGCTCCTGACGCTCACCGCCGTCATGTTCGTCTTCGCCCTCCTCACCCAGGGCAGCGCGTGGATGATCGTCAGCGACCGCATGCAGGCGATGGCCGCCGCCGACGGCGGCTCCTTCAGCCGCGCGCTCGGCGCCTTCCACCCCCGGCTCGGCACGCCCGTGCGGACCAACCTGCTCTCCGGGGCGGTGGCCACCGTGTTCATGGTCGTGGCCATGCGGGTCGCCGAGGGCGACGCGGGCACCGTGTTCGCCGTGGTCCTCACCGTCGCCGTCACCACGCTGCTGCTGTCCTACCTCGTCATCGTCCCCGCCCTCGTCCTGCTCCGGCTGCGCCGGCCCGACGTCGTACGGCCCTACCGCGTCCCCTTCGGCCACCGGGGCTTCATGGGCTGCGCGGCCCTGGTCTACGCCTGGATCCTCGTCGGCTCCTGGTGCGCCCTCTTCCCCGGCACCCTGGAAGCGCTCTTCGGCATCGAGTACGCCTTCGACGACATCTGGGGCATGTCCCGCGGGGCGTTCGAGGCGTTCACCCTCGGCACGGTCGCCGTCCTCCTCCTGGTCGGAACCCTCGGCCTGCTGATCGCCCGAAGGGAGGCCCCGGGGCCGGCCCCGGAACCGGAGTCGGCCGCCGTCGTCGAAGCGGAGGCCTAGGCCGGATCCCCGCCCTGCTCCGTTGCATTCAGGTGCAGTGTCATTGCATCAATTTAGCTCCTCCGAGCTGGTATTATGGGCTCCCAATCGTTGACGAAAATGTGAACGCAACGTAGCTTCGGGTGCGTCGCCCACTGATGCCACGAGATCGGGAATGCCATGACCGAGTCCGTCCACACCGTCACGACGCTGCCCACCGAGCGTCCGTCCGGCTGCCCCTTCGACCCGCCGGCGGAGCTGATCGAGGCCCGTGGGCACGGCCCGATCAGCCGCTACACCCACCCCGGCGGGAAACCCGGCTGGCTGATCACCGGATACGACCTCGTCCGGTCGGTCCTCGCCGACCCGAGGTTCAGCTCGCGCAAGGACCTCATGAACGTCGTCGACTTCGAGCTCCCCCCGGCGCCGCCCGGCGAGTTCCTCCTCATGGACGAGCCCGAGCACAGCCGCTACCGCAAGCCGCTCGTGGGCAGGTTCACCGCACGGCGGATGCGCCTGCTCACCGAGCGGATCGAGCAGATCACCGCCGACTGCCTGGACGCGATGGAGGCGGCCGGCCCCTCGGCGGACCTGGTGA
Organism: Streptomyces sp. NPDC053513; assembly: GCF_044544765.1. NCBI lineage: Bacteria > Bacillati > Actinomycetota > Actinomycetes > Kitasatosporales > Streptomycetaceae > Streptomyces > Streptomyces sp. NPDC053513. Next base: position 408,424 of record NZ_JBITXP010000001.1, on the reverse strand, counting down.
CCGCCTTCGGCAAGCCCATCCCCACCATCGTGATCTGCGAGATCCTCGGAGTGCCGTACGAGGACCGCGCCTCCTTCCAGGAGCAGATCGACACGTTCATGGGCGGGGAGGTCGGCGACGAGGAGCTGATCGCGGCCTACACCGCCACCCAGGAGTACCTGGCGCGGCTGGTGGCCGCCAAGCGCGCCCACCCCACCGACGACGTCCTCAGCGAACTCACCGACAGCGACCTGACCGACGAGGAGCTGAGGGGCATCAGCCTCATCCTCCTGGCGGCCGGCTTCGACACCACCGCGAACATGCTGTCCCTCGGCACCTTCGCGCTGTTGCGGAACCCGGAGCAGCTCGACGCGCTGCGCGCCGATCCCACGCTCGTCGACGGAGCCGTGGAGGAACTGCTGCGGTACCTGAGCGTCGCCAAGACGTTCCACCGGACGGCCCTGGAGGACGTCGAGGTCGGCGGGCAGATCGTCGAGGCCGGCACCACGGTCGTCCTCTCGTACAACACCGCCAACCGCGACCCCGAGCGCTTCACCGACCCCCACGCGCTCGACGTCCGGCGGGAGCCCGCCGCCCACCTGGCCTTCGGCCACGGCATCCACCTGTGCCTGGGCGCCCAGCTGGCCCGCGTCGAGATGAGGGTCGCGTTCGCCGCGCTGCTCAAGCGCTTCCCGACGCTGCGCCTCGCCGTCCCCGCCGAGGAGGTCGCCCTGCGCCCGGAGACCGCGGACATCTACGGGGTCAAGAGCCTCCCGGTCACCTGGGACGCCTGACCGGGACGGCAGCGGGGCCATGCCCGGAACACAGGACGCCCGTGCGCCCGGACGGGCGAGTTCCGGGCACCGCCCCGCCCACGGGCCGAGCCCGCGTCCTTCGCCTCACCGGCCGTGTGTGGGACGGTGAGGACATGCCGGTTCCCGTGATTCTCGACTGCGATCCCGGACACGACGACGCCTTCAACATCCTGCTGGCCGCCGCCCACCCCGCGGTCGAACTGCTCGCGATCACCACCGTCGCGGGCAACCAGACCCTGGAGAAGACCACGCTCAACGCCCGCCAGGTCTGTTCCGTGGCCGGGATCCGGGGCGTGCCGATCGCGGCGGGCCGCGACCGCCCGCTGCACGGGCCGCCCCGGATCGCCGAGAACATCCACGGCGACTCCGGCCTGGACGGCCCCGGCTTCGGCGAGGGCGAACCGGAGGTCCCGCAGGACCCGCGCGACGCCCTCACCCTCATCCGGGACACCCTGCTCGCGCACCCCGCGCCGGTGACGCTCGTACCGACCGGGCCGCTCACCAACATCGCGGTCTTCCTGCTCGCCCACCCCGAACTCGTCCCGCGCGTCGAACGGATCGTGCTCATGGGCGGCTCGACGGAGCGCGGCAACACCACGCCCGCCGCCGAGTTCAACATCCTGTGCGACCCGGAAGCCGCGGACATCGTCTTCCGCAGCGGGCTGCCGGTGACGATGTTCGGCCTCAACGCGACCCACCAGGTGCGGGCCACCGCCGACGTCGTCGCCCGGATCGCCGCCCTCGGCACCCCGCTGAGCGGGCTCTGCGTCGACCTGCTCACCTACTTCGCGTCCACGTACCGCGAGGTGTACGGCTTCGACGCGCCCCCGCTGCACGATCCGCTCACCGTCGCCCACCTCATCGACCCGTCCCTGGTCAGCCTGGCGCGGGCGGCGGTGACGGTGGAGCTGAACGGCACGCACACCCGGGGCGCGACGGTGGTGGACCTGCACGGGGTGACGGGCCGGCCCGCCGCCACCGAGGTCGGCATGGAGGTCGACACGGACGCGTTCTGGGACCTGATCGTGGAGGCCGTGCGCGTCCTCGGCCGGCCCTCATGACGGTGGGGCGGCACCACCGAGGTGGTGCCGCCCCGTCAGACGGACCGGGTCACCTGCCGTACCAGGCGTTGTGGACGGTCAGCGTCGACGTGTTGCCCTGCCTGTCCGTGACCTCGGCGGAGAGCGAGACGCCGCTGTCCTTCGCGGGGCTCTTCACGGAGATCGCGCCGCCCACGACCTTCACGGGCCGCCAGGTCTTCCCGTCGTCGTAACTCACGGACACCGTCAGCGTCTTGAGGTTCGCGCCGGCGGCCGAACCCTGCACGGTCACGGGGACCAGGACGGACATGTGCCCGGGGAGGCGCGAGGCGAGGTCGACGGGGGCCGCGAAGCGGACCGTGGACACCGGCAGCGCCGTGGTGGCCGTGACCCGCTTCGAGCGGAACGTGAAGCCGGCCTCGATCCGCGTGGAGGCCGCGAAGGTCTTCGCCGGGCGTTCCACGGAGGTCGTCAGCCGGTACTCGGCGTCGTCGGCGCCGACCGTGAAGGGCTGCGAGCCGCTCAGCGGGTCGTCGTTCCAGGCGACCTCGACGCCGTCGCGGTACAGCGTCGTCCGGGCCGAGGCGTACGCACCCGAACCCGGGTGCCCCTTGCCGTCGGCGAACAGCGGCACGGCGCCGACGAGCCGCTCCTCGCCCGTCGCCGGGTCGGGAGCGGTGCGGAAGACGCCCGTGCCCTCGCCCAGGAGCGGGCCGACGACACCGGTGTTGAAGGTCTCCCGGTACGTCCGGCCGGCCTCGTAACGCTTCGGCCGGCTCATCTCGTAGGCGGCCTCCAGGGCCGGGTAGCCCCACTCGTCGGGCTCGCCCAGCTGGTTGAACCGGGTGAGCCAGGTGGCGCCGTCGGCGGTGGAGACGTAGAAGGTACGGGTGCCCGGCGCCGCCTGCGGCGCGGAGAAACCGTTGCCCTCCGGCGCGCCCGGCAGATGGGCGTACGGGGAGGCGAGCGCGGTCTTCCCGGGAGCGGAGGCGCCGAGGCCGACCTTGAGGGTGGCCAGCTCGTCCGCCTTCACGTGCCTGGTGTAGCCGGTCGCGACGGTGCCCGCCTTCCCGCCGAAGGCCACCGAGTACTGGCTGGTGGCGTCCTTGAGGAAGTGCGCGTCCCAGGTCTGCAGGAGGGAGCCGTCGGTGACGGCCGGGCCCAGGTGGGCGGTGCGGAAGCCGGTGAAGCCCCTCAGGACCCAGCCGTTGCCGACGCGCCCGGCGTCGGAGGTGGCGAGCTCGTAGTACGTCCCCGCCCAGTCCGCCGTGGCGATGCCGGGCACGGTGAGGTCCACCGGCCTGGTGGTGCGGGCGTCGGCGACGACCGTGGTGTCGGCGGAGACGTCCAGCTTCGGCTGGGCGATCCAGTCGGTGCCCGCCGTGTAGTCCGACGGGTCCTGGTAGACGGCCGTGTTGAAGGTGTACGTGCCCTTGGGCACCCGGATCGTGTGGGCACCCGGCTCGTTGTCGACGCGGGCGCCGAAACCGGCGGCGGCCCCGCCGACACCGGTCAGGGTGCTGGAGAAGTTCCGGGCGTCGGCGCCGTCGCGGCCCAGGGCGCGGATCGTGAGGTCGTACGACTCAGCCTCCCGGACGGCCACGGCGGCCGTGCGGACGGACTGCCCCGCGCCGGTGGCGGTGACGTAGCCCGAGTAGGTGCCGTCGGCGTCGCCGAGCCGGGTGTCGGCGACGAGACCGACCTCGGCCGTCCCGCCCGCGGGCACGGTCACCTTCGAGGCGTCGAGCGCGAAGAACCCGGCCGGGGCCGGCTTCCCCGACGGGTCCAGGGCGGACACCGACAGGTCGAGGACGACGTCGGTGGCCCCGAGGTTGCGGTAGGAGAGCTTCCTGGCGACGGGCTCGTCGTCGGCGTGGGGCCAGAGCGCGGTGCCGAAGTTCAGCGAGACCGGCTCGGCGACGACGTTCTGCGCGAGCGCCCTGTCGACCCGGATCCGGCCCGTGCCCTGCTGGAAGGGGGTGTGGTCGCCGCCCTCGGCGGAGCTGGCCAGCACGCCCTTGAGCTCGGCGGACTTCCAGTCGGGGTGCCGCTGCTTCAGGATCGCGGCGGCGCCCGCGACGTGCGGGGTGGCCATGGAGGTGCCGTCGAGCTGGAGGTAGCCCGGCGCGGGGTGCGGCGTGCCGGGGCGCGTGTCGAGGGCGCTGCCGGCCGCGGCGGCCGCGGTGACGGCGACGCCGGGCGCGGTCACGTCCGGCTTGACGGCGCCGTCACCGACGCGCGGACCGGTGCTGGAGAAGGGCGCGAGCCGGTCGTCCCCGTCGACGGCGCCGACGGTCAGCGCGGCGTCCGCGGTGCCCGGCGAACCCACGGACGACGCACCGGACTCGCCCTCGTTGCCCGCGGCGATCGCGAACAGGACGCCCTTCTCGGCGGACAGCCGGTCGACCATCGCCTCCAGCGGGTCGACGCCGGGGCTGTCGGGCCCGCCGAGGCTGAGGTTGACCACGTCCGCGCCTTCGGCGGCGGCCCACTCCATGCCCGCGATGACGGCCGAGTCGTCCCCGTACCCCTCGTCGTCGAGGACCTTTCCGCTGATCACCTTGGCGCCGGGGGCGACCCCCTTGTACCGGCCGCCCGACCGGGCGCCGGTGCCGACGGCGATCGACGCGACGTGCGTGCCGTGCCCGACGCGGTCCACGGCGTCGGCGGAGGCGGAGAAGTTCTTCTCGCCGACGACCTGCGTCCTGAGGTCCTCGTGGGTCCTGTCGACACCGGTGTCGAGGACGGCGATCTTCACGCCCGTCCCGTCGAACCCGGACTCCCAGGCCTTGTCGGCGCCGATCTGCCGGACACTGCGGTCCAGGCTCGCGCCGCGCACCCCGTCCAGCCACACCGTGGCGATGCCGGCGGCGGCGACCCGCGCGCCGCTGGCCTGACGGTTGGTCAGCGCCTCCCACACCCGGGCCACGTCCCCCGGGGACGTACGGACCGCGTCGGCGTTGATCGTCGGGAACGTGCGCCGCACCTCGGTGTCGCCGGCCGCGCGCACCCCGGCGCGTGCGGCGCCGGCGCTCCCCGCGTACCGCACGATCAGCTTGAGCCCGGAGCCGTGGCTCTTCCGCAGTCGCGGATCGGTGAGCACATCGAGGTCGAAGAGCCGCTGGTCGAGGCGGCCCGTGGCGATCAGGCGCCGCGCGTCGGCGGGCACCACGAGGGTGTGGTCCCCGGTGCGCTCCACCTGTACGGGTATGTGCTCACGGCCCTCGGCGGCTTCGAAGCCCACCATCCGGCCCGTGGCGTTCACCACCACGCGGTCGCCGGTGACGAGCGGGATCCGCCGGGTGCCGTCGGGATGCGGGGCGGTGTCGGGCGGGGCCGCCGCGGTCGCGACGGTCGCCGTCGCGGGGCCGGTCGTGCCTGCCACGAGGGCCGCCGATGCGGCCGTCGCGATGATGAGGGCGCGTGCTCTGTGCACCTGTGCGCGCAAGTCTCCCCCAGGAGCTCGGGATGAGGTCGGGTGGTCGGTTCCGGCCAGGGGTGCCAAGGCGCCCGCCGTCGGTCAGCGCAGTATGGGAAGCGAGACGGACGTGATCAACGACGGTCCGGGGGAGGAGGGCCGAGCCGTATGGATTCAGGCCATCCTGAGGTCCGCCAGTGCGACGGGGCGACGATGGCGGTGTGACGGGAGCGTGACGGCGGGACGATCCTTCCGCGACGGCGGCTCGCACCGACCCCGCGCGAACGCGGGCCCCACGGCCTTTTCGGGGGCCGCGCCCCGGGTGCTCGGAGCGCGTCCTTCCTCTTGGCCGTATCCGTACCCGGAGGGAACGGCTCTCCGTCCGGGTACGGCAGGGGTGACCTCCGCTCCTACGGCTGGGCGTCCACCCAGCTCGACTTGTGCCCGTACAGCACCCGCTGGCAGTAGTCCGTGCCCACCGGGTCGGCGGCGTCCCGGTTCGCGGTGCAGTCGGACGCCGACCCCGGACGGTGCTCGGAGAGGGACCACAACCGGCCCGTGCCGCGCTCGACGTAGAGGTCCTCGGCGCCCCGGGCGGTCTTGACGGGCTGACCGCTCGCGACCAACTGGCCGTTGCTCCACTTGTAGCGCCAGAGGTTGCCCGGCTCGTCCGTGCCCTTCGACTCGTTCACGTACAGCGTGCCGTCGTGGACCGCCGCGCCCTGGGCACCGCCGTCGGCCAACGGCAGGTAGTTGGCCCAGCCTTCGGCGGTCACGTCGGCGGTACGGCCCTCCAGGGCCGCCACCTGGAACGAGGCGATGCGGCCGGTGGACGGGTAGCCGGTCTTCGGGCGGCAGTACTCACCCATGATCAGCCGGTCCGGGGTGGCGCTGCGGTCGAGCGAGATGTACGAGGCCTTCGGCGCGCCGGTCGAGACGCAGGCGTAGGAGCCCGCGGGGTTGCTCTGCGTCGCCTTGAACTTCCACGCGGCGACCTGCGGCATCACATAGCGGTATCCGAAGCTGTACCAGACGTTGTCGTGCCGGCCGACCTTCGTCTTGTCCTCGGTGTCGGCGGTGGTCCGCACCCCGTCGGTGTCGGCGCCCATCGCGTCGTGCGTGCGGGGGTCGCCGTCCGGGTCCAGGTCCATGATGTAGCGCATGTCGAAGACGCGCAGACCGTTCCGGGTGTCGGCGACGTACAGGTAGTTGCCGTACCAGACGATCCCGCCGGCGTGGACGCCCTTCTGGATCGGGTACTCGGAGGCGTGCAACCCGTCGAAGGAGACGTGGCCGGCCGAGTTGACGTACGTCCAACCCAGCAGGACGTGCCGGTACTTGACCTCGGGAGTGCCGGTGGCCGGGTTGGTCCGGCTCTGCACGAAGGTGATCCGGACGCCCTTCTGGTTGCAGGCGTCGTCGGCCTCCAGCTCGGCCGGGGTGCAGTCGCCGGTCGTCGGGTCCGGGTCGGTCTCCCGGCCGGGGTCCGAGCCGTCGTACGAGGCGAACAGCTGGATGTTCCCGGCCTCGCCCCACAGTTCGTTGTCCTTGGCGTCGGAGACGCCGGTCAACCCCTGCGGAACCCACTCGGGCGAGGTGGAGTCGTCGCTCTGCAGGCAGTACTTGAGGTCGGGGTCGGGAGCGGTGCCGAACGGGTCGCGGGAACACCACGGAGTCACGGTGCGGTTGGCCCCGGCCAGGAGGTTCTGCACGCCCGACTTGGGGAGCACCGCGTCCAGGCGGGCGACCCGCGCGGCGGTCTCGGAGTTCAGCGCGCCGGGCGACATCGTGAAGTCCCCCGGCGACGCCGTGCCCCCCGGCGAGGTCCAGCCGGTGGCCGCGAGCGACGAGGGCGCGGCCTCGACGGCGAGGGGCTCCTGGACCGCGGGGGCCGAGCCGCCCGGCGGGACGTCCCCGGCCCGGGCCGGAGCCATCGGACCGGTGAACGCGAGCGAGACCGCGGCGGCCGTCGTGAGCCAGGCGCGGCGTATCCGCCTTGAGCGCATGGGAGGTTACCTCCGTCTGTTGGTGCGTCAGACAAGTCGAACGGAGGGTTCCAGAACGCCCGAACGAAAGGCAAGCGTGAGTGATCGGCCCGCAATGCCCCATGGACGCCTGGTGATTGATGTGCAAATGGGTGAATCGCACCGGTCGAGGGGAGGTGACCCCCGGCATCGGCACGGTCGGGAGGTGGCGGACCGGGGCTCGGCCGGTGCGATACCTGTCGCCGATCCCCACAAGATCCCCACGCCGGACCGCCGGTCCTGTGCGCGGGCCCATGAGTGAGCGCCTTGCCGGTCGTCATGGCGAGGCGCCCGGCGGCGGTGTCGGTGACGGGAGGTAGCGTCCCGGGCATGGGATTCACGAGCGCGTGGGCGATCAGCAGTCACACCGACGAGGCCGTCGCCGACCTCGCCCCACGCCTCCTGCCCGCGATGCGGGCGGACCGCGCCCACCCGGATGCCGGACGGCGCTGGTCGGCCTGGCGGCGGGAGCCGCTCCCCGACCACCGGACCTGGTTCTCCCCCGACGGCGGGAACGGGGAGGCGTGGGGCGCCATCGAGTCGTTCCAGGCCCTCACCGCACCTGGTCACCACGTCGACGAGATGTGCGGCGGGAGCACGGACCCCTCCTTCTACGTGCTGGACGACGTGTGGGAAGGGCAGGACGAGGACGGCATGTTCATCTCCGTCCACCGCAAGGAGTACGCGGTCTCGTCCCTGTTCCACGCCCTCGGCCCCGCCCGCGCGGCGCTGCTGCCGGGCTGGTGCGGCACCTTCCTGCTCTCCGCCGCGCAGGTGCGCGAGAGCCTGCCGCGCGTCGAGCGCGCGCTGACCTTCACCCCGGCCGGACGGGCGGCCGCGGAGGGGCGGGACTGGCTGGACTACGGGGAGAACGAGGAGTCCGTTCTGGACGGTCCCCTACGTGTCTGGCGCACGGCTGCGCGTCGGGGGCTGGGCCTGTGCGGTGTCGCGGCGCACCTCTACTGAGGGGCCGACCGGCACGCCGCCCCACCCGTGCGGGCCCGCGCCCACGGGCCACCACGGGCGGTGCGGGCCCACGCCCACAGGCCGCCACCGGCGGTGTGGGGCCCGCACCCACCGGGGCGGCGCACCCGCCCACCCCCCCCGTGTGGGGCCCGCGCCCGGCGGGGCGGACCCCACCCGCCGTGTGCCCGCGTCCTGCGGGGCGTTGCCCCCTGCCCGTGTGGGCAGTCGTCCCGCTGGGGCGGGACGGGTGGGCACACGGGACGGCGCCCATCAGCGGCGCCTCCGCGTTCCGCGCCTGAACCCGCACCACGAGCGGCGGTGCACACGGGGTGCGGGTCCAGGCACCACAGCCTCTGGCGCCGGCAGGGCGCGGGTCCGTTGTGCCCACCCTCCCCCAAGCTCTCGGCTTCGCTCGAGCAGGGGGGACCCCCTTGCCCCAGCGGAACGACTGCCCACAACGAGGCGCGGGGGCGGGCACCGCACCGGCGGGTGCAGCCCACAACGGGGGCGGCGGGAGGCACCGCCCCGGCGGGTGTGCCCGCGCCAAAAGCGCCGCCCCCGGCGGAACGGCTGCCCGCAGCGGGGTGGGCGCCGCCCGGTGGCGGGTGCTCGGTGCGGGTGGGGCGTTCAGGCGTGGGGCTCGGCCCTCGTGGTGAGCGCCCGGGGCAGTTCGGCCGCCGTGGCGCGGAGCCGCCGCACGAGGTCCTCGGGCGTGTGCCCGGCCGGCTGTGCCACCCACCCGTCCAGGGCCCGGTGGAACGCCACGACGAGCAGGTCGAGCGCCAGGCGGGCGTGCAGCCGTTCGGCGGGGCCGGGGAGGGCGAGGCGGCGTTCGGCCACGGCGAGCGCGGACCGCGTGGTGCGGTCGCAGAACGCGAGGCCGTGCGCGTCCATCGAGGGGGTGAGCGCGGCGAGCCGGCGCGAGGCCAGGACGCGCCCGGCCCATCCGTCGGCCGGCATCCGGCCGACGGCCTCGACGAGGACGTCCTCGAACAGCGCGAGAAGCCCCCGGCCGTCGGCCGGGAAGTCCTCCAGGACGTCGAGGAAGGCCGCCCACAGGTCCTGGGTGGGAGCCATGGCGACGTCTTCCTTGCTGTCGAAGTAGCGGAAGAAGGTCCGCTTCGACACTTCGGCGGCCTCGCAGAGACCGTCCAGCGTCACGCCGTCGAAGCCGTGGGCGCCGTACAGGTCCAGGGCGGTGTCGATCAGCGTCTGCCGGGTGCGCAGCTTCTTGCGTTCGCGCAGCGGGAGGGCGGGGGAGGTCTCGGCGGTCATCGGGACCACTGTATCGGAGCGGCAAATGCTACCTATAGGCTTATGCCACTCAGTGGCAGAACCTTGGAGGCCTTGCATGCGCGCCCTTCTCGTCGACCCCTCGGCCCCCGGCGGCCTCCGGCTCGGCACCGCCCCCGACCCCGAACCCGCGCCCCACCAGGCCCTGGTCCGGGTGACCGCGACCTCGCTCAACCCCGGTGAGATCGCCTTCGGCCTCGCCGCCGCCCCGCGGGGCGCGGTCCTCGGCTGGGACGCCGCCGGAATCGTCGAACGCGCCGCCGCGGACGGCTCGGGCCCCGCCCCCGGCACCCCCGTGGTGACCCTGATGCCCGACGGCGCCTGGGCCGAACTCCGCGCGGTCGACACCGCCCTGATCGGCGTCGCCCCCGCCGGAGCCGACCCGGCCGCCCTCGCCACCGTCCCCGTCGCCGCCACGAGCGCCCTGCGCGCCCTGCACCGCCTCGGCCCGCTCCTCGGCCGCGACGTCCTGATCACCGGGGCGACCGGAGGCGTCGGGCGGTACGCCGTCCAGCTCGCCCGCGCCGGCGGTGCCCACGTCGTGGCGTCGACGGGCTCCCCGGCCGCGAACGGCGAACTCCTGCGCGCCCTCGGGGCGCACGAGGTGGTCGGAGCGCCGAAGGAGGTCTCCCGGCCGGTGGACGGCGTGATCGACCTGGTCGGCGGACCGCTGCTCGTGGAGGCGTACGACACCCTCGGCGAGGGCGGCACGCTGGTCGCCCTCGGACATTCGGCGGGCACGGGCGAGGACTTCCCGTTCGGGGCCCTGTTCGGCGACCAGGGGCGGCACGACCGGTCCGTCGTCACCTTCTTCCTGCTCTCCTGCACCGGCCTCGACCGCGACCTCACCGGGCTCGCCCACCGCGTCGCCGACGGGAGCCTCGACCCCGGCGTCACCTGGCGGGGCGACTGGGCCGACGCGGCCGACGCGGTCGCCGCCCTGCTCTCCGGAGACCTCCACGGCAAGGCGGTCCTGACCTTCGGTCACAGCTGAGAGCGGAGTCGAAAAGCGATCGTCGCCGACGCCGGTGGGGAGGAGGATCGCGCCATGCGCATTCTGATCATCACCGCCGGATCCCGTGGCGACGTCGCACCCTTCACCGGCCTGGGGCGGCGCCTGCTCGGTGCCGGCCATCAGGTCGCCGTCGCCGCCCACCCGTCCTTCGCCGCGCTCCTCGGCGGGTGCGGCCTCGAACACCGGATCGTGCCGGGAGACCCGCAGGCGCTGATCCGGGACTGGGCGCGGGCGGCCACCCGGGAGGAGGCCCGGGCCCTGACCAGGGCGTACGCGGACGGGATCGCCGACGGGGTGGCGGAGGCCGTGGAGGGCGGCGCCGACCTGCTGCTCACCCCCCACGGCCCGGCCTCCCTGGCCCGCACGGCCGGCGAGGCGTTCGGCATCCCCGTCGTCGGCACCTACCTCGTACCGGCGTTCGCCACCCGGGAGTTCCCCCTGCCCCACGCGCGAAGCACCGACGACCTGGGACCGGAGGGCAACCTCGCGGCGGGCCGGGAGGTGCTGAAGCGTGCCGACGGGGCCTTCGCGGGAGCCGTGACCCGGCTGCGCGGCCTCCTCGGGCTGCCCGCCGACACGCCCTCGGCGCCGGGGGACATCCGGCCGGTCTTCCACGGCTACAGCCCCCTGGTGGTGCCGCGCCCCGGCGACTGGCCGTCCCGGGTCCACGTCACGGGGTACTGGTGGTCCGCGCGGCCGGACCACTGGCGGCCCCCGGCCGAACTGACCGACTTCCTCCAGGCCGGTCCGCCGCCGGTGTTCATCGGCTTCGGCAGCATGGCGGCGGGGCAGGGGGAGCGGCTCGGCGAGCTGGTGGCCGCGGCGGTACGGCGTGCCGGTGTGCGGGCGGTGGTGCAGGCGGGGTGGGCCGGGCTGAGCGGCGGCGGCGACGACGTCCTCACCGTGGGCGAGGTCCCGCACGACTGGCTGTTCCCGCGCACCGCCGCCGTGGTCCACCACGCGGGCGCGGGCACCACCGCGGCCGGGCTGCGGGCCGGCGTGCCCGCCGTGACCGTCCCCGTCATGTACGACCAGCCGTTCTGGTCGGCCCGGCTGTACGCGCTGGGGGTCGCCCCGCCGCCCGTCCCGTTCGACACCCTGACCGCCGAGGCCCTCGGCGACGCGATCACGGCCTGCCTGTCGGAGCCGTCCCACCGCCGCCGCGCGGCCGAACTCGCCCGGGGGATCGCCGCGGAGGACGGCGCCGCCGCCCTGCTCGCCCACCTCGGTGCGGGAAGGGGATGAACCCGAGCACCCGGCCGCACCCGCGAGACGTCACGAGCACGGCCGGCCGTCGCCGCGACGGGCCTCCTCACGCGACCGGCAGCCCCAGGTCGGCCGCCAGGCGGGCGCGGTGCCAGGCCGGCGGGCCGAAGAGCCGCGCCGCGCCGTGCGCCCGCTTGAAGTAGCGGTGGGCGTCGTGCTCCCAGGTGATGCCGATGCCGCCGTGCAGCTGGATCATCTCGCCCGCCACCGCCGAGAACGCCTCCGAGCAGGCGGACTTGGCGGCGGCCGCGCGGCGGGTGAGCTCCGGGTCGTCCTCGGCGGCGGCGAAGGCGGCGCCGAGCGCGGCCGAGCGCGCCGACTCGACCAGGACGTACGCGTCCGCGAGGCGGTGCTTGACCGCCTGGAAGGAGCCGATGGGCCGGTCGAACTGGACCCGCTCCCCGGCGTAGGCGAGCGTGATCTCCAGGCAGCGCGCGGCGGCGCCGACCTGTTCGGCGGCGAGCGCCGCGCACGCCAGGTCGAGGACGTGCGCGAGCACCCGCTCGCCCTCCCCCTCCGCTCCCACGAGCCGGCCCTCCGCCTCCGTGAGCACCACCCGCGCCTGTGCCCTGGTGGAGTCCATCGTCACGGCCGCCCCACGGTCCACGCCCGCGCCGTCCACGGGCACTTCGAAGAGCGAGACCCCCGCCCCCGACCGGGCCGCCACGAGCAGGACCCCGGCCTCCGCGCCGTCGAGGACGTGCTCCTTGGCCCCGGTGATCCGCCAGCTCCCGCCGGACCCACGCGTGGCCTCGGCCCGTACGGCCGACGGGTCCCAGGAACCGCGCTCGGCCCACGCCAGGGCCCCCACCGCGGTCCCCGAGGCCAGTTCCGGCAGCAGCCGCGCGCACGCCGCCGCGTCGCCGGAGGCGAGCAGCGCCCGCACCACGAGCACCGCGGAGCCGAGGTACGGGACGGGGCTCAGCTCCCGCCCCAGTTCCTCCATCACCACGTGGACCTCCCGGGCCCCGTACCCGGCGCCGCCGTACTCCTCGGGGACGGCGAGGCCCGCGACGCCGATCTGCCCGGTCAGCGGCCGCCAGGCCGCCCCGCCCGGGTGGCGTCCGAGCACGGCCCGCACGGCGGACCGCAGTTCCTCCTGTTCCTCCGTCAGCCTCATGCCTCTGCTCCTCTCGATGCCGTTCGGGTACGGGACTGCCGGGCCGCCGCCGGGTCCTCCGCCGCGAGGTCCCGGCCGCGCGTCTCGGCCGTCCGCCAGACGGCGAGCGCGGTCACGAGCCCGCAGACGACGGCGAGGACCGCGAGGGGAGCGCTCCGGACGTCACCGGAGGACAGCAGGCCGCCGGCGAACACCGGGGTGAACCCGCCCCCGATCAGCGCGGCCAGCTGGTAGCCGAGCGAGGCGCCGGTGTAGCGGACGCGGGTGCCGAACATCTCCGAGAGCAGCGGCCCGAGCGGCGCGTACATCGCGGACTGCACCACCTGGCCGAGGACCATGCCGAGGACCAGCAGCGCGGGGGAGCGCGCGTCGACCAGGGCGTAGACCGGGAAGGCGAGCAGGACGACGCCCGCCGCACCGGCGAGCACGACGGCCCGGCGGCCGACGCGGTCGGAGAGCGCGGAGAAGAGCGGGATGGACACCAGGCCCGTGACCGAGGTGAAGAGGAGCCCGGTCATCACCTCGGACGTGGCGTACCCGATGGCCGTGGCGTAGGTGAGCATGAACGTGCTGATCAGCGCCGTCAGCGCGAAGGGTCCGATGCCCACGGCGCACGCGAGGACGAGGTTGCGGGGCCTGCGCAGCACCTGCGCCAGCGGGACGCCGGAAGCCGCCCCGGCCTCGCGCTCCCGTGCCGCCCGCTGGAAGAGCGGGCTCTCCGTGACGCTGACGCGCACGTACAGGCCGACGCCGAGGAGCACCGCGCTGAACAGGAACGGGACGCGCCAGCCCCAGCTCAGGAAGGAGGCGCGGGGGAGCAGTGAGGCGAGGGCGACGGCGACCGTGGAGAGCAGGAAGCCGATCGGGGACCCCATCTGCATCACTCCGCTCCACAGGCCGCGGCGCCGGGGGTCGGCGTGCTCGACGACCATGAGCGTCGCGCCGGCCCACTCCCCGCCGATGGCGACGCCCTGGACGACGCGGAACAGCACGAGCAGCACGGGAGCGGCGACGCCGATCGTCCCGTACGTCGGGAGGACGCCGATCAGGAAGCTCGCCACGCCCATGAGGGCCATGGTGAGGACGAGCATGGACTTGCGGCCGAGCCGGTCGCCGAAGTGGCCGAAGACGGCGCCGCCGAGGGGGCGCGCCACATAGCCGGCGGCGAGCGTCCCGAAGGCGGCGATCGTGCCGACGGCGGGATCGGACTCGGGGAAGAACAGCTCGCCGAAGACGAGCGCGGCCATCGTGCCGTAGAGCAGGAAGTCGTAGTACTCGATGACGGTGCCGAGCAGACTCGACAGCGCCACCCTGCGCAGCAGGGCGGGGTCGGCGGGTCTCTCGGGGGTGTGCGGGGACGGTGCGGGGGACACGCTGGCTCCCGGGTGCGGTAGGGAAGGGGGATCGACGAGCGGTGGGAAGTGGGGGAAGCGTGTGGGGGGAGGGAGAGTGACCTGTGATCGGTGGGGAAGTGGGGGACCGGTGATCGGCGGGGATGTCGGGATCGACGAGCGGAGGGGGACCGGGGCCCGCTGCCCGGTCCTGGGCAGCGGGCGCGGTTCAGGAGGCGAGGCCGCGCGCGCCGTTGCGGGACGCGAGGCCGCGGGCGCCGTTCAGGCCGCGAGGACGCGGGCGCGGCAGGCCGCGGGGGTGCCCCAGGCGTCGCGGAGGGGGCGGGCCTTGCGGATCCACAGGGCGAGGTCCAGTTCCTCCGTGTAGCCGACGGCCCCGTGGAGCTGGAGGGCGGTGCGGGCGGCGGCGTACGCGGCCTCGCCCGCCGTGACCTTCGCCGCGGCGATCTCGGCGGAGGCGTGGGCCGCCCCCTCGGCCAGGGCCAGGGCGGCCGAGTGGAGCAGCGGCCGGGCGAACTCCAGCGCGAGGAGCGTGTCGGCGAGGCGGTGCTTCACCGCCTGGAAGGAGCCGATGGCGACCCCGAACTGGGTGCGCTGCTTCACGTACTCCACCGTCCGGTCGAGCAGGGCGCGGCCGACGCCGAGGGACTGGGCGGCGGTGGCCAGGGCGGCGACCTCGGCGGCGTGCGCGGCGGCGGCGGCCACTTCCGGGCCCCGCGCCAGGACGGTCCCGCCGAGCGGGCGGGCCAGCCGGCGGGCGGGGTCGGCCGAGGGCTGGACGGGCCCGGCCGTCTCCGCCAGGCGCAGGGTGTCGCCCTCGACGACGAGCACGGCGTCGGCGGCGTCCGCGTCCAGGGCGTAGGGGCCGCCGACCGCCGGGACGCACAGGGAGACGACGGCCTTTCCGGAGGCGATCTGCGGGAGCCGGGCCGCGGCGGTGGGGTCGTCGACACGGTCGAGGAGCGCCGCCGCGGCGACCGTCTCCACCAGTGGGCCGGGCACGGCGTGGCGCCCCAGCTCGGTGAAGGCCACGACCAGTTCGAGGGGCAGCGGGCCGAGCCCGTCGTGCCGCTCGGGGACGGCGAGGGCGAGGACGCCGGCCTCCGCGAGCCGCGCCCAGAGCGCGCGGCCGGGGGCCGTGTCACCCGCCGCCCAGGCCCGTACGGCCGCGGGGGTGTCGGCCGCGGTGAGCATGGAGTCGAGGGAGCGGGCGAACTCCCGCTGCTCGTCGTCGAGGAGGAACCGCATCACCGGCGTCCCTTCGGGAGGCCGAGCAGCCGCTCGGCGATGATGTCGCGCTGGATCTCGTTGGTGCCGGCGTAGACGGGGCCGGCGAGGGAGAACGTGAAGCCCTCGGCCCAGCCGCCGTGCGCGGGCGCGTCGTCGGCGGCGTCGGCCAGTTCGCCGTACGGTCCGAGCAGGTCGAGCGCGGTCTCGTGGAGGGCGATGTCGAGCTCGGACCAGAAGACCTTGTTGAGGCTGGACTCGGCGCCGATCGAGTCCCCGGCGGCGATCCGCGAGACGCCCGCGTAGGCGGACAGCCGGTAGGCGCGGGCGGCGACGACCGCGTCGGCGACCCGGTCGCGCAGCGCGGTGTCGGAGGGGTCGGCGGTCTCCCGCCACAGTGCCGTGAGGCGTTCGGCGGCGGCCGTGAACCGGCCGGGGCTGCGCAGGGTCAGCCCCCGCTCGTTGCCCGCCGTGCTCATCGCGACCCGCCAGCCCTGTCCGGGAGCGCCGATCACGTCCTCGTCGGGCACGAACACGTCGTCGAGGAAGAGCTCGGCGAAGGCGGGCTTGCCGTCGAGGCGCCCGATGGGCCGTACGGTCACCCCGTCGGCGTCGAGCGGGAACATCAGGTACGTCAGGCCCTGGTGCGGCTTCGCGGCGTCGGGATCGCTGCGGAACAGGCCGAAGGCGCGGTCGGCGAAGGCCGCCCGGGACGACCAGGTCTTCTGGCCGCGCAGCAGCCAGCCGCCGTCGGTCCGTTCGGCCGTGGAGCGCAGCGAGGCGAGGTCGGAGCCCGACTCCGGCTCCGACCAGGCCTGGGCCCAGATGACCTCGCCGCTCGCCATGGGGGGCAGGACGCGGGCGCGCTGTTCGTCGGTGCCGTGCTCGAAGAGGGTGGGGGCGAGGAGGTTGATGCCGTTCTGGCTGACCCGGCCGGGGGCGCCGGCCGCGTAGTACTCCTCCTCGAAGACCAGCCACCGCAGGAGCGAGGTGTTCCGCCCGCCGTACTCCTCGGGCCAGGAGACCACCGACCAGCGGTCGGCGAAGAGGGTCCGCTCCCACTCCCGGTGGGCGGCGAAGCCCTCCGCCGTCTCCAGGGAGGGCAGCGGGACGTCGGGCACGTGGGCGGTGAGCCATGCGCGGGCCTCGGCCCGGAAGGCTTCGTCCGCCGCGGAGAAGTCGAGGTCCATCAGGCTCCCGCCGCCTTCATCCGGTGTATGTCCATGCCGCCCAGCGGGTCGGGCGCGGTCTCGGCGTTGTGCGCGTGCGCGAGGTGGTGCAGTCCGAAGACCGAGTCCATGCCGGTGTGCAGGCCCTGGAGGTCCTCGGCCTGGTTGACGGCACGCTTGGTGAGGGCCAGGCCCATGCGGGGCATCTCGGCGATCCGGGCGGCCAGTTCCATGGTCCGTTCCGTCAACTCCCCGGGCGGGACGATCCGGTTGACCATCCCGACCTCGTAGGCGCGCCGGGCGTCCATCCGGTCCCCGGTGTAGAGGAACTCCTTGGCGATGCGCGGCGGCATCACCCAGGGGTGGGCGAAGTACTCGACGCCGGGGATGCCCATGCGGACCACGGGGTCGGCGAAGAAGGCGTCCTCGGCGGCGACGATGAGGTCGCACACCCAGGCGAGCATCAGGCCGCCCGCGACGCAGGCGCCCTGCACCGAGGCGATCATGGGCTTGGGCAGTTCGCGCCAGCGGCGGCACATGCCGAGGTAGACCTCGGACTCGCGGGCGAAGCGGCTCTCCGCCCCCTGCTTGTCCGAGTGGTCCCACCAGAGTCCGGCGCGCCGGTCGAACGGCAGGTGGGCGTCCCGCTCGGGGGTGCCGATGTCGTGGCCGGCGGAGAAGTGCCTCCCCGCTCCGGCGAGCACGACGACCTTGACCTCGTCGTCGTCGGCCGCGCGGTAGAAGGCGCGGTCGAGGGCGTACGTCATCGCGGAGTTCTGGGCGTTGCGGTAATCGGGCCGGTCCATCGTGACGACGGCCACGGGGCCGAGGCGTTCGTAGCGGACCGGGGCCGTGGATGCGGTGCGGGCAGCGGACATCCGCCCTCCTTCCCTAACAAGTGTTTGGTAGGTTAACGTACGGCCATGAGCAACGTCGAGGAGTTCCGCAGAGAGGTCCGCGGCTGGCTGAGCGCCAACCTCACGGGCGAGTTCGCCGCCCTGCGCGGCCGCGGCGGCCCCGGACGGGAACACGAGGCACACGCCGAACGCCTCGCCTGGGAGCGGCACATGGCCGCGGCGGGATGGACCTGCGTCGGCTGGCCCGAGGAGTACGGCGGACGGGGCGCGACCCTGGAACAGCAGGTCGCCTTCCACGAGGAGTACGCCCTCGCCGACGCCCCCGCCCGCGTCAGCCACATCGGCGAGCAGCTCCTGGGACCCACCCTCATCGCCTTCGGCACCCCCGAACAGCGCGAGCGCTTCCTGCCGAAGATCGTCGGCGTCGAGGAGCAGTGGTGCCAGGGCTACTCCGAGCCGGACGCCGGCTCGGACCTGGCCAACGTGCGCACCCGCGCCGAACGCGACGGCGACGACTGGGTGGTCACCGGTCAGAAGGTGTGGACCTCACTCGCGCACGAGGCCGACTGGTGCTTCGTCGTCGCCCGCACCGAACCCGGCTCCACCCGCCACCACGGCCTGTCCTACCTGCTCGTCCCCCTGGACCAGCCCGGAGTCGAGATCAGGCCCATCGTCCAGCTGACCGGCACCTCGGAGTTCAACGAGGTCTTCTTCGACGGGGCCCGCACCCACGCCTCCCACGTCGTCGGCGCACCCGGCGACGGCTGGCGGGTGGCCATGGCCACCCTCGGCTTCGAGCGGGGCGTGTCCACCCTCGGCCAGCAGGTCGGCTTCCGCCGCGAGCTGGAGGCCGTCGTCGAACTGGCCAAGCGCAACGGCGCCGCCGCCGACCCGCTGATCCGCGACCGCATCGCCCGCGCCTGGATCGGCCTGGAGACCATCCGGTTCAACGCCCTGCGCATGCTCGACGGCGTCGCCTCCGGAGCCCCCGGCCCCGAAGCCTCCATCGGCAAGATCTTCTGGGCCACCTGGCACCGGGAGCTCGGCGAACTCGCCATGGACGTCTGCGGCGCCGCGGGAATGCTGGCCGACGGCGAACCGTACGACCTCACCGACTGGCAGCGGCTCTACCTCTTCTCCCGCTCCGACACCATCTACGCCGGCTCCAACGAGATCCAGCGGAACATCATCGCCGAGCGCGTCCTCGGCCTGCCCAAGGAGGTCCGCCCATGACCGGCACACCGCCCCCCTACGTGCCGGGCCACGGTCTGCTCGCCGGACGCGGCGCCGTCGTCACCGCCGCCGCCGGCGCCGGCATCGGCGGCGCCACCGCCAGGCGGCTCCTGGAGGAGGGCGCGCGGGTCGTCGTCTCGGACGCCCACGCCCGCAGGCTGAAGGAGACCGAGGCCGAACTGGCCGCCGAGTTCGGCGCCGACCGCGTCGCCGCCCTGCCCTGCGACGTCACCGACGAGACCCAGGTCGCCGCCCTCCTCGACCTCGCCGTCGAACGCCACGGACGCCTCGACGTCGTCGTCAACAACGCCGGCCTCGGCGGCACCGCCGACCTGGTCGACATGACCGACGAACAGTGGGACAAGGTCCTCGACGTCACCCTCAACGGCACCTTCCGCTGCACCCGCGCCGCACTGCGCCGGATGAAGGCCGAAGGCGCCGGAGGCGTCGTCGTCAACAACGCCTCCGTCATCGGCTGGCGCGCCCAGAAGGGACAGGCCCACTACGCCGCCGCCAAGGCCGGCGTCATGGCGCTCACCCGCTGCGCCGCCCTGGAGGCCGCCGCGTACGGCGTGCGCGTCAACGCCGTCTCCCCGAGCCTGGCCATGCACCCCCACCTGGTGAAGGTCACCACCCCCGAACTCCTGGAGGAACTCACCTCCCGCGAGGCCTTCGGGCGCTACGCCGAACCGTGGGAGGTGGCCAACGTGATCGTCTTCCTGGCCAGCGGCTACTCCTCGTACCTGACGGGCGAGGTCCTCTCCGTCAGCAGCCAGCACCCGTGAGACCGGCGCCCGAGCGGCGCCGCGAGATCCTGGACACGGCGGCCGAGGTCTTCGCCGCCCAGGGGTACGACGCCACCACCGTCCGCCGCATCGCCGACGCGGCCGGCCTGCTCGCGGGCAGCCTCTACTACCACTTCGACTCCAAGGAGTCGATGCTCGACGAGATCCTCCGCGCCTTCCTGGACGAACTGTGGGCCCGGTACGACGCCGTGCTCGCCGCGCTGCTCGGCCCCCGGGAGACCCTGGAGGCCCTCGTCACCGAATCGTTCCGGGAGATCGACCGGCACCGCGCCGCCGTCGCCATCTACCAGAAGGAGTCCAGGCACCTGCGGGAGCAGCCGCGCTTCGGCTATCTCGCCGGCTCCCAGCGCAGGTTCGAGGAGGCCTGGCTCAGGACCCTGGAGCGCGGCGTCGCCGCCGGGGTCTTCCGCACCGACCTCGACGTCCGGCTCACCTACCGCTTCGTGCGCGACACCGTGTGGGTCGCCGCGTCCTGGTACCGGCCGGGCGGACAGCACAGCCCGGAGGAGATCGCCCGCCAGTACCTGTCGATGGTGCTGGAGGGGGTCGCCCTCCGTGACGGACACCGGACACACGAATGACGGACGCACAAGGAGTGACCATGGCCGAGGCCTACATCGTCGAAGCGGTACGCACCCCGGTCGGCCGGCGCGGCGGCGGACTGTCCGCCGTCCACCCGGCCGACCTCGGGGCCCATGTGCTCAAGGCGCTGATGGAGCGGGCGGGCGCCGACCCGGCCGCCGTCGAGGACGTCGTCTTCGGCTGCCTGGACACCGTCGGCCCGCAGGCCGGCGACATAGCCCGCACCGCCTGGCTGGCCGCCGGACTGCCCGAGGAGGTGCCCGGCACGACCGTGGACCGCCAGTGCGGCTCCTCCCAGCAGGCCCTGCACTTCGCCGCCCAGGGCGTCCTGTCCGGCACCCAGGACCTGGTGGTCGCGGGCGGCGTGCAGAACATGTCGATGATCCCCATCGCCTTCGCCAGCCGCCAGGCCGCCGACCCGCTCGGGCTGACCGAGGGTCCGTACGCCGGCTCCGAGGGCTGGCGCGCCCGCTACGGCGACCAGCCCGTCAACCAGTTCCACGGCGCCGAACTCATCGCCGCCAAGTGGGACATCTCCCGCCGGGACATGGAGGAGTTCGCCCTCCGCTCGCACCGGTGGGCCGCCCGCGCCATCGACGAGGGCCGCTTCGACCGCGAGATCGTCCCCTACGGCGACGTCACCACCGACGAGGGCCCGCGCCGCGACACCACCCTGGAGAAGATGGCCGGACTGAAGCCGCTGGTCGACGGCGGCCGGCTGACCGCGGCGGTCTCCTCGCAGGTCTCCGACGGCGCCTCGGCGATGCTGATCGCCTCGGAGCGTGCCGTACGGGAACACGGACTGACGCCGCGCGCCCGCGTCCACCACCTGTCCGTCCGGGGCGAGGACCCGATCCGCATGCTGTCGGCCCCGATCCCGGCCACGGCGTACGCCCTGAAGAAGGCCGGGATAACGCTCGACGACATCGACCTGGTGGAGATCAACGAGGCCTTCGCCTCCGTCGTCCTCGCCTGGCTGAAGGAGACCGGCGCCGACCCGGAGAAGGTCAACGTCAACGGCGGCGCCATCGCCCTCGGCCACCCGCTCGGCGCCACCGGCACCAAGCTGACCACCACCCTCCTGTGCGAGCTGGAGCGCACCGGCGGCCGCTACGGCCTGCAGACGATGTGCGAGGGCGGTGGTCAGGCGAACGTGACGATCATCGAGCGTCTCTGACGCCGCTCTCGAAGATCTCGCGCCACACGGCGTGATCGGTGCGGGGGCCGCCGGGGGTCTCCGCACCGTAGACCGCGATCTCGGCGTCGATGTCGAGCGGGCGGGTGGGCGAGGTCATCGCCGAGAGCTCCCCGGCGACGGCCGCGTCGGGGACCAGCCAGCACACCTCGAACTCGATGCCGTCCGGGTCCCGGGCGTACAGGGCCTTGGTGGAGGCGTGGTCGCTCGCCCCCGTCAGGGCCCCAGCCCCGGCCAGCCGGGCCCGCATCCGTCCCAGCTCGGCCAGGGTGTCCACCTCCCACGCCAGGTGGTACAGGCCGACCCGCCCGGTGCGCGGCCCTGAACCGGGCTCGGGGGACTGGAACAGACCCAGGTCGTGGTCGTTGGCCGAGCCCGCCGCCTGGAGGAAGGCCGCTCCGGGGAACGCCTGCGGCAGCGGCCGGAACCCGAGGACGTCGCGGTAGAAGGCGAGGCTGCGCTCCAGGTCGGAGACGAAGAGGACGGCGTGGTTCAGCCGCTGGATCGGCATGGCGGTTCCGTTCGGGTGGGTGCGGGACAGATCAGGTGGAACACGTGTCCGCCGGGGTGAAGGCACCCCGGCGGACACGTTCGTGCGGGTGACGGGTCAGCCCGTGGCGGGCAGGGTGCGGAGCGCGGCCTGCGCCTCCGCCATCAGCCGCTCGACGAGCTCGGCACAGGACGGCAGGTCGTCGATCAGCCCCGCGACCTGCCCGGAGGCCATCACGCCCAGATCGGTCCGGCCCTCGACCATGGACGCCTTGAGCAGCATCGGGGTGTTGGCGGCCAGCAGGATCTGGCTCCACGTCAGGTCCTTGCCGTGCTTCATCGCCAGGCCGTCCCGGACCATCTGCGCCCAGCTCATGCCGGAGTCGCGCCGGAAGGCCGCGGCGTGCCGGACCGCCCGCAGCAGCGAGGCGGCCCGGCCCGAGCGCTCCAGCGCGTCGACCAGCTCCGTCCGCAGCATCCGGTGCGGCAGCCCGTCCACCTTCGTGGTCACCGTGACGTCCGTGACCGCCGCTTCGAGGTAGCGGGCCTTGACCGCGTCGGGGACGGTGCTGTCGGAGGTGAGCAGGAAGCGGGTGCCCATGGCGATCCCGGCCGCGCCGTACGCCAGGGCCGCGACCAGGCCGCGCCCGTCGTGGAAGCCGCCGGCCGCGACGACCGGGATGTCCACGGCGTCCACGACCTGCGGCAGCAGGACGGTGGTGGCGACGCTGCCGGTGTGGCCGCCGCCCTCCCCGCCCTGCACGATCACCGCATCGGCGCCCCAGGCCGCGACCTTCTCGGCGTGCCGCCGGGCCCCGATGGACGGGACGACGACGACACCCGCGTCCTTGAGCCGCGCGATCAGCTCGCGGGACGGCGCGAGCGCGAACGAGGCGACCTTCACGCCCTCCTCGATGACGACCCGCACGCGCTCGGCGGCGTCCCCGGCGTCCGCCCGCAGGTTCACGCCGAAGGGCGCGTCCGTACGGGACTTCACCTCGCGCACCGCGGAGCGGAGCCGGTCGACGCTCATCGTCGCCGAGGCCAGGATCCCGAGCGCCCCGGCGTTCGCGGTGGCCGAGACCAGGCGGGGACCGGCCACCCATCCCATGCCGGTCTGCACGACGGGGTGCCGGACCCCGACGAGCTCGGTGAGACGGGTGGCGATGGTGACGTCGCTCATGAGGGGACCTCCCGGTCACGCAGTCCCTTCGGGTCGATCTCCTCGCGGATCAGCCGGAGCGCCTCCGCGGTGGGCTCACGGGTGTACGGCACCTCGTCGGGGACGGTCAGCGCGAAGCCGGTGGCCGCCCTGACCTCCTCCACCGTGACGCCGGGGTGCAGCGAGCGCAGCCGCATGGTGCGGTCCGGGGTCTCGAAGTCGAAGACGCCCAGGTCGCTGATGACGTCCGGGAGGCGGTGGTAGCGGGTCGCGGAGGGGCCGGCCGCGGCGGCCCGGTCGTAGCCGACGCCGCAGACCATGTCGACCCGCTCGACGAAGACGCGGGTCGAGTGCTTGGGGACCCAGTAACTGGTCGGGTTGTTCAGGGTGTTGACGGGCGCGCCGCGCACGCCGAGGAGCTGGCGCCTCGGCCGCGCCCAGTCGCCGATGCAGCTGATGTTCTGGTTGCCGTACCGGTCGAGCTGGCTTGCGCCCATCATCACGTGCCGGCGCCCGGTGGCGACCATGGCCAGGTGCTGCCGGTACGGCAGCCAGCCCTCCACCACCCGGGGCGCGGCGCCCACCGCCGGCACGTCGGCGACGAGCAGCGCCTCCCCGTCGGTCAGCAGCAGGTCGGGGGCGAAGGTGAGCTTCGCGAGGCGGGCGCCGATCATCGGGACGGTGCCCATGGGACTGGCCAGGACCTCGCCCGCGTCCCGCCAGGCCTCGGCGCAGGCGACGACGCAGTACTCGGCCCGCGTCGCGTTCGTCGGGGTCCCGCTCACGCTTCCTCCTTCTGGAACGCCGCGACGGCGGCCTGGTAGGCGTCCTCGTCGCCGGACAGGAACCGGGCGGTGAACCCCCGCCAGGCCTCCGGGTCCCGGGCCGCCTTGACGTAGGCGCGCTGGAAGGCCTCGTCCCGGTCGTGGTCGGGGGCGCAGGAGGTGAAGTGCGCGCCGTTCGGCGTCTCGACGACACCGTCGACGAAGGCGCGCTTGACCAGCAGCGACTGCGGCCCCGCGTCCTTCAGCAGCTCCGAGGTCTCCACGATCCGCTCGCAGGAGACGTACGCGGCGTCGGCGGCCTCGCAGAACAGGTCGTCGAAGTACGGGTCGGGGCCCAGGTACTGGCCGTTGCCCTGCGCGTCGGCACGGTTGAGGTGGACGAGCGCGGCGTCCAGCCGCAGCGCGGGCACGGCGACGAGCTCCTCGCGGTCGTCGTACGGGGAGGTGACCGTCCGCAGCGAGGAGTTGACGGTCATCACGTCCGAGGCGAGCCCGGCCCGGATGGGCATGAAGGGCAGCCGGTGCACGGCGGCGGTCAGGCCCCACATGACCATCGCCTCGTCCAGCTCCACCAGTTCGAAGTCACCGCGCTGCCGGGCCGCGCCGAAGTGCGGCTCCAGGGGCACGGAGTCGAGCGTGGCGAAGGCCGCGACCAGCTTGCGGATCTTCCCGGCCGCGGCGAGCAGCCCGACGTCCGGGCCGCCGTACGACACCACGGTCAGGTCGGTGACGTCGGACCGCAGCAGCGCCCGTACCAGCGCCATCGGCTTGCGGCGCGAGCCCCAGCCGCCGATGCCGATCGTCATCCCGCTCCGGAGCCGGCCCACGACCTCCTCGGCGGTCATCGTCTTGTCCCTGCTCACGACTGCTGCTCCTTGTCCGTGCCGTCGTTCCTGCCGAAGGCGTCGCGGACCCGGTCGGCGACGCCGCTGAGGTTGGCCTCGAAGGTGAAGCCCTGTTCGAAGCGGTAGCTGCGGTGGACGTCCACCGGGTCGATGCCGTTGATCGCGGCCTTGGCGAGCCGGATCAACCGCCCGTCCTTGGCGGCGATCTCCCGCGCGAGGCCGAGTGCCGCGTCGAGCAGCCGCTCGCGCGGGACGACCCGCCAGACCGAGCCGTGCCGGTGCAGCTCCTCGGCGGTGACCGTGCGCGAGGTGTAGTACAGGGCCCGCATCAGCTGCTGCGGGACGAGCCGGGCCAGGTGCGTGGCCGCGCCGAGCGCGCCCCGGTCCAGCTCGGGCAGGCCGAAGGTCGCGTCCTCGGAGGCGACGATCGCGTCGGCGTTGCCGACCAGGCCGATGCCGCCGCCGAGGCAGAAGCCGTGCACGGCGGCGACCACCGGCACCTCGCAGTCGTAGACGGCGGCGAAGGCCTCGTGACAGCCGCGGTTGGCGCCCAGGAGGGCGTCGTGTCCGGGCGTGCGCTGGATCTCCTTGATGTCGACGCCGGCGTTGAAGCCGCGGCCCTCCGCGGTGAGCACGACGCAGCGCACCTCGGGATCGGCACCGGCGGCGCGCACCGCCGCGGCGAGGTCGTACCAGCCCCGCACGGGGAGGGCGTTGACCGGGGGGAAGTCGACGGTGACGACGGCGACGCCCTTGTCGGGGGCGGAGGTGGAGACACCCATGAGCAGATCAGCTACCTTTCCACCAAACGTTTGTTAGGTGGAAGATAGCAGCGGTTCGCACGCTGCGGGAGGTGTCCCTTGCCAGTCACCATCGATCTGACGGGTTCGGTGGCCGTCGTCACCGGTGGCACGCGGGGCGTCGGCGCCGGTGTCGCCCGCGCTCTGCTCGAAGCCGGCGCGGAGGTCGTGACCTGCGCGCGACGCGCCCCCGATAAGCCCGTCGAGGCGGCCGGGCGCACGGCCCGCTTCCTCCCCGTCGACCTGCGCGACCCGGCCGCCGTCGCGGAGTTCTTCGAGCGGGTGCGCGACGACCACGGCAGGCTGGACGTCCTGGTCAACAATGCGGGAGGAACCCCGTTCCGGATGCTCGGCGAGGGGAGCGCCGAGCAACAGGCACGCGTCCTCGAACTGAACCTCATCGCCCCGCTGACCGCCTCCCTCGCCGCGTACGAGGTGATGCGCCACCAGCCCGGCGGCGGCTCCGTCGTCATGATCGGCAGCGTCAGCGGCACCCGCCCCTCACCGGGCAGCGCGGCCTACGGCGCCGCCAAGGCGGGCCTCGACAACCTCGCCCGGTCCATGGCGGTGGAATGGGCGCCGCTGGTCCGGGTCAACACGCTCGTCCCCGGCATGGTGCGCACCGAACTCTCCCATCTGCACTACGGGGACGAGGACGGCATCGCCTCCGTCGGCCGCACCGTGCCGCTCGGCCGGCTCGCCGAACCCGCCGACATCGGCGACGCCTGCGTCTTCCTCGCCTCCGACAAGGCCGCCTACATCACCGGCGCCAGCCTGCTCGTCCACGGGGGCGGGGAACGCCCGGCGTTCCTGGACGCGGCGACGGTCAACCACTGAACCCACTCACTGAAAGGCACTTGCCATGACAGGACTGTGCAACGGACGCGTCGTCATCGTCACCGGGGCGGGCCGCGGGCTCGGCCGCGCGCACGCGCTCGCCTTCGCCGCCGAGGGCGCCAGGGTCGTCGTCAACGACCTCGGCGTCGGCCTCGACGGCACCGGGGGCGGCGCGGGACCCGCCCAGCAGGTCGTCGACGAGATCATCGCGTCGGGCGGCGAGGCGGTCGCCCACGGCGGCGACATCGCGACGACGGACGGCGCGGCTTCACTCGTCGCCACGGCGCTCGACGCCTTCGGCCGCCTCGACACCCTCGTCAACAACGCCGGCTTCCTGCGTGACCGGATGCTCGTCAACCTCGACGAGGACGACTGGGACGCCGTCATGCGCGTCCACCTCAAGGGCCACTTCCTGCCGCTGAAGCACGCGGCGGCGTACTGGCGGGCGGAGGCCAGGGCCGGGCGCGAGCCCGTCGCGCGGGTGGTCAACACGAGCTCCGGCGCGGGGCTGCTCGGCAGCGTCGGCCAGGGCAACTACTCCGCCGCGAAGGCCGGGATCGTCGGCCTCACGCTCGTGGCCGCCGCCGAGATGTCCCGCTACGGCGTCCAGGTCAACGCGATCGCCCCGGCGGCCCGCACCCGGATGACGGAGCAGACCTTCGCCGAGACGATGGCCGCGCCTTCGGGGGCCGGTTTCGACGCGATGGCCCCGGAGAACGTCTCCCCCCTCGTCGTCTGGCTGGGCTCCGCGGCCTCGGCGGGTGTCACGGGGCGTGTCTTCGAGGCCGAGGCGGGCCGGATCACGGTCATGGAGGGCTGGCGGCCGGGCCCGACGGCCGACAAGGGCGCCCGCTGGACGCCGACGGAGGCGGGCGAGACGACCCTGAAGCTCCTGGCCGCCGCGGAGCCCCCGCACCCGGTGTACGGCGCACGCTGAGGGCTCCGCCGCCAGTGGACGGCCGTCGCGGAACACCGCCCCCGCCGTCGGGCCCGCCCTCCCCGCTCCGGAACGGTGGGCTTCGGAGTCCCGGGGTGCTCGGACCGGCCCGCACGGTACGTCCGCCGTGCGGGCTGTTGTCTTCGACCGTCCCGGTTGCGGTGTGCTGCCGAGATGCACCTCGTCGTCGCTTTCGGTCAGGCATCGTATGCGCATGCGTGTCCACAACCGAAAAGAAGATCGACGATGGGGCATCGCAGAAGCGGCACTCCGGGCCCGGACATCGTCAACGGCCTGGGCGGCGACGGGTCCGACATCCTGGTCGGAGACGGCTGTTCGAGTGCGGGGCGCGGCTCGGGCGGCGGGAGCGACCGCCTGGAAGGCGGGGCCGCCGACGACCGCCTCATCGGCGACAGCCTGGGCTCCACCGCCTCCGGCGGCGGACGCGACCACCTCGACGGCGGCGACGGCGCCCCGGACGTCTGTGACGGCGAGTCGGGCACGGACAAGGCCACGGCGAGCTGCGAGGCGACACCGGACGTCCCCTGACCGCGCCACCGCGACGAAGACCGCCGGCCCCCGGGACGCCTACGGGCGCACCCCGGGGGCCGTGGGTCGAGCAGTGTTCACGGGACATCCCTCTGCGCCGTGCCGTCGAAGTGGCGCCGGGCCAGCTCCCAGGCGGATTCCCCGCACGCGCGCCCCGTCGCGCGCGCGTCGAGGTCACCCTGCTCGAAGCGGATGCCCCCGTACCGGCGGGACAGGCCGGCCTGGTCGGCGGCGTGGCAGCGCTCCCGGCCGCCCCGTCCCCCTTTCCCGCTCACCGGGAACCGGCGCTCCCCGCCACCCGCACCCCCCGCCTAGCCTCCCCGCACAGCCCCAACCGCCCCGCAGGAGGGACCCGCCATGCTCACGGACCGCCGGAGACACGAGGCGGCCGAGCTGCTCCGCTCCGCCGAACAGCACGTCGCGCCGATCGCCCCGCTGACCGACGCGTTCCCCGGCATCGACACCGAGGACGCGTACGAGATCCAGCTCGTCAACATCCGCCACCGCCTCGCCGCCGGCGCGGAGGTGCGCGGTCACAAGGTCGGTCTGTCCTCGCCGGTCATGCAGCGGATGATGGGCGTCGACGAACCGGACTACGGGCATCTGCTCGACGACATGGAGCTCCGGCCGGAGGTCCCCGTCCGCGCCGCCCGCTACTGCTCCCCCCGCGTCGAGGTCGAGGTCGGCTTCGTCCTCGGCGACGACCTGCCGGGCGAGACCTGCACCCCGGCGGACGTCCTCGCCGCCACCGAACGCGTCGTGCCCGCCCTGGAGCTGATCGACAGCAGGATCCGGGACTGGCGGATCACCATCGCCGACACCATCGCGGACAACGCCTCCTCCGCCGGTTATGCGATCGGCGAGGGGCGGGAGCCCCGTGAGCTCGACCTCACGGCGATCGACGCCAGGCTGACTTCCGGCGCCGAGCTCCTCGCCGAGGGACGCAGCGACGCCGTGCTCGGTGACCCGGCCCGCTCCGTCGCCTGGCTCGCCCGTACCGTCGCCCGCTTCGGCGTGCCGCTGAAGAAGGGGCACCTGGTGCTGCCCGGTTCGTGCACCCGGGCCGTCGACGTGGCGGCCGGGGCGACCTTCACCGCCGAGTTCACCGGCCTTGGCTCCGTCTCCCTCTCGTTCATCTGAGGTGATCATGACCATCAAGACAAAGGCGACCGCCGCCATCGTCGGATCCGGCAACATCGGCACCGACCTGCTCTACAAGCTGCTGCGCTCCGAGCACGTCGAGCCCCGCTGGATGATCGGCGTCGACCCCGACAGCGAGGGCCTGGCCCGCGCCGCCCGCGCCGGCCTGGAGGCCACCCACGAGGGCGTCGACCGGCTCCTCTCCCAGGACGAGAAGCCCGACATCGTCTTCGAGGCCACCAGCGCCTACGTCCACCGCGCCAACGCCCCGCGCTACGCGGAGCTCGGCATCAAGGCGGTCGACCTGACCCCGGCGGCCGTCGGCCCCGCCGTCGTACCGCCCGCCAACCTCCACGAGCACCTCGACCGGCCCAACGTCAACATGATCACCTGCGGCGGACAGGCCACCATCCCCATGGTGTACGCGGTCTCGCGCGTCGTCCCCGTGCCGTACGCGGAGATCGTCGCCTCGGTGGCGTCCGTCTCCGCCGGTCCCGGAACCCGCGCGAACATCGACGAGTTCACCCGCACCACCTCCCGCGGCATCGAGACCATCGGCGGCGCCGGGCGCGGCAAGGCCATCATCATCCTCAACCCGGCCGAGCCGCCCGTCATCATGCGCGACACCGTCTTCTGCGCCATCCCCGAGGACGCCGACCGGGACGCCATCGCCCTCTCCGTCAAGGAGGTCGCCGAGCAGGTCGCCGCGTACGTCCCCGGCTACCGGCTGCGCGCCGAACCGCAGTTCGACGACCCGAGCCCCGAGAACGGCGGGACGGCACGCGTCGCGATCTTCCTGGAGGTGGAGGGCGCGGGCGACTACCTGCCGCCCTACGCCGGAAACCTCGACATCATGACCGCCGCCGCCACCAAGGTCGGCGAGGAGTTCGCCAAGGCGATCCTCGCCCCGGGCGCGTAAGGAGCACCCCGCATGCCCTACTCGGACACCCTCGACATCCGGATCACCGACTCCTCCCTGCGCGACGGCTCCCACGCCAAGCGCCACCGGTTCACCGCCGAGGACGTACGGTCGGTCGTCGCCGCCCTCGACGACGCCGGCGTCCCCGTGATCGAGGTGACGCACGGCGACGGACTCGGCGGATCCTCCTTCAACTACGGCTTCTCCAAGACCCCCGAGCAGGAACTCATCAAGGTCGCCGTCGACACCGCGCGGCGGGCGAGGATCGCCTTCCTCATGCTCCCCGGACTCGGCGTCAAGGACGACATCCGGGCCGCCCACGGCAACGGCGCGGGCATCTGCCGCATCGCCACCCACTGCACCGAGGCCGACATCGCGGACCAGCACTTCGGACTCGCCCGGGAGATGGGCCTGGAGACCGTCGGCTTCCTGATGATGGCCCACTCCACGACCCCCGAGAAGCTGGCCCGGCAGGGCAGGATCATGGCCGACGCGGGCTGCCAGTGCGTGTACGTCGTCGACTCGGCCGGCGCCATGGTCATGGACGACGTCACCGCCCGGGTCGAGGCCCTGGTCGCCGAGCTCGGCGACGACGCCCAGGTCGGCTTCCACGGCCACGAGAACCTCGCCCTCGGCACCGGCAACTCCATCGCCGCGATCAGGGCCGGGGCCCTCCAGATCGACGGCTCCACCCGCCGGCTCGGCGCCGGCGCCGGCAACACCGCCGTCGAGGCCCTGGTCGCCGTCTGCGCCAAGATGGGCATCCGTACCGGCGTCGACGTCCTGAAGATCATCGACGCGGCCGAGGACGTCGTCCGCCCCGTCATGGACGAGGAGTGCCGGCTCGACCGCCTCGCCCTGCTCATGGGCCACGCCGGCGTCTACTCCAGCTTCCTCAAGCACGCCTACCGGCAGGCCGAGCGCTACGGCGTCTCCGGCGCCGAGATCCTCCTGCGCGCCGGTGAACGCCGCCTCGTCGGCGGTCAGGAGGACCAGCTCATCGACATCGCCGTCGAACTCGCCGCACAGAAGTGAACCGACAGAAAGCAGGAGGGACGAGATGACTGCTCTCAACGACGAGGTCCGGGTCATCGACGCGGGCAGGCCGCCGACGCGGTTCGCCCGCGGCTGGCACTGCCTCGGCCTCGCCGAAGCCTTCAAGGACGGGAAGCCGCACGAGATCGAGGCCTTCGGCACCAAGCTGGTGGTCTTCCGGGGCGAGGACGACGGACAGCTGCACGTCCTGAACGCCTACTGTCCCCACATGGGCGGCAACCTCGCCCAGGGCAGCGTCAAGGGCGACGCCGTCGCCTGCCCCTTCCACGACTGGCGCTGGTCGGGCGACGGCCGCTGCGCCGGCATCCCGTACGCCCGCCGCGTCCCGCCCCGCGCCAGGACCCGCTCATGGATCTCCCTGGAGCGCAACAGGCAGCTCTTCGTCTGGAACGACCCGGAGGGAAACCCGCCGCCCCCCGAGGTGACCGTCCCCGAGATCGCGGGCGTCCACGGCCCCGACGCCGAGCAGTGGAGCGACTGGACCTGGAAGACCCTCCGGGTCGAGGGCGCCAACTGCCGCGAGATCGTGGACAACGTCGTGGACATGGCGCACTTCTACTACGTCCACTACGCCTTCCCCGAGTACTTCAAGAACGTCTTCGACGGCCACGTCGCCACCCAGTACATGGAGAGCAGCCCCCGCGGGGACATGGAGCTGGGCACCCTCAGCTCCGGCCGCCTGCGCTCCGACGCCTCCTACTTCGGCCCCTCCTACATGATCGACCACCTCTACAGCGACGTCGGCGGCGGCGCGGAGATGGAGATCGTCCTCATCAACTGCCACTACCCGATCGACGAGAACAGCTTCCTGCTCCAGTACGGGGCGATCGTGAAGCGCCTCCCCGGGATGACGGACGAGCAGGCCGCGGAGGCCGCGCGGCTCACCGCCGAGGGGGCCACCGTCGGCTTCGAGCAGGACGTCGAGATCTGGCGGAACAAGACCCGGATCGACAACCCCCTGCTCACCGAGGAGGACGGCCCGGTCTACCAACTGCGCCGCTGGTACGAGCAGTTCTACGTCGACGTCGCCGACGTCAAGGACGAGATGACCCGCCGCTTCGAGTTCGAGATCGACACCCGGCGCGCCAACACGGCCTGGCGCGCCGAGGTCGAGGAGAACCTCGCGCGCCGCGCGGCGGAGACGGGAAGCGGAGCCTGACATGCGAGCGGTGGAGTGCGCGGCCTGCGGCAACCAGGTCCTGTGCGAGAAGTTCAGCGTCGCCCACACCTCCGTGCAGTGGACGGCCGACGCGGCCGTCGCCTGCGCGGAGTTCCGCGACCGGGTGCGCCCGGGCGCGACCACCGCCCGGACGCTGACCTGCCGGGCCCTGCGGGCGAGCATCGACCGCGCGGTCGAGGACGGCACCCTGACGGTCGGCACCCCGGACCGGGGAATCCCGGAGGCCGGTTCCCCGGCGTACGGCTCCCCGGCCGTCGGAACCCCGGAGGCCGTCGATGTCTGAGTCCACGACCGGGGCCCGCACCCACCGGCTGCGCGTCGTCGAGGTCATCGCCGAGACGGCCGACGCGCACTCCCTGGTGCTCCGGGCGCCGGCGGAGAGCGCGGACCGCTTCGCGTACCGCCCCGGGCAGTTCCTCACCCTGAAGCTGCCCGGCGCCGACGGGAGGCCGGCCGCCCGCTGCTACTCCCTCGCCGGCTCGCCCCACACCGGCGAGCCCCTGAAGATCACCGTCAAACGGGTCGCCGGCGGGTACGGCTCCAACTGGGTCTGCGACCGGCTGGCGGCCGGCGACGAACTGGAGGCGCTGCCCCCGGCCGGCACCTTCACCCCGGACTCCCTCGACGAGGACCTGCTGCTCGTCGCCGGAGGCAGCGGCATCACCCCGGTCCTGTCGATCGCCAAGTCGGCCCTGGTCGCCGGCCGGGGCCGGGTGGTGCTGCTGTACGCCAACCGCGACGAGTCCTCGGTCATCTTCCGCGACGAGCTGCGGGAGCTGGCCGAGGACCACCCGGACCGGCTGCTCGTGATCCACTGGCTGGAGTCGCTCCAGGGCCTGCCCGTCGTGGAACTGCTGGCCGCCGCGCTCGCGCCGTACGCCGGCCGCGAGGCCTTCGTCTGCGGCCCGCAGCCGCTCATGGACGCCGTCGAGGAGGCCCTGCGCACGCTCGGCGCGCCCGGCGACCGCGTCCACCGGGAGCGGTTCTTCTCCCTCGGCGCCGACGTCTTCGACGCCCCGACGGTGCCCACGGCCACGGCGGCCGAGGACGGCGGCACGGCCGAGGCCGAGGTCGAGCTCGACGGCGAGACCCGCACGGTCGCCTGGCCGCCGACGGCACCCCTGCTCGACGTGCTCCTCGCCGCGGGCGTGGACGCCCCGTACTCCTGCCGGGAGGGCGCCTGCAGCGCCTGCACCTGCCGGGTCGTGTCCGGCGAGGTCAAGATGCTCCGCAACGACGTCCTGGACGACCAGGACGTCGCCGAGGGATACGTCCTGGCCTGCCAGGCCCTCCCGCTCACCGGCCGGGTCGAGATCACCTACTCCTGATACTCCCGACGAGGAGACCGTCATGTCCCGAACCTGCCTGGTCACCGGAGCCGCCTCCGGCATCGGCAAGGCCACCGCCGACCTCCTGCGGAGACAAGGCCACACCGTCGTCGGGGCCGACCTCGCCGACGGCGACATCCGCGCCGACCTCTCCACCGCCGAGGGCCGGTCCGAACTCGTCGCCCGGGCCCGCGAGCTGACCGGCGGCCGTCTCGACGCCGTCGTCTCCTGCGCGGGCGTCGCCCACTTCGACCCCCTCACCGTCAAGGTCAACCACTTCGGTGCCGTGGCCACGCTCGACGGACTGCGTCCGCTGCTCGTGGCCGGCACCGATCCCCGGGCCGTGGTCGTCGGATCCGTCGACTCCGTCCACCCGGTCGACCCCGCCATCGTGGACGCCGCGCTCGCCGGGGACGAGGAGGCCGCGGTGGCCGCCTCACGCGCGGCCGTCGACCGGGGCGAGGGCCACCTCGTCTACTCCTCCTCCAAGGCGGCGATCTCCCGCTGGGTCCGCCGCGCCGCCCCCACCGGGGCGTGGGCCGGTGACGGCGTCCCGCTCAACGCCGTCGCCCCCGGCGTGGTCGTCACGCCCCTGACCCGGCCGCTGCTCGACGACCCCGAGATGCGGGTACTCGTCGAACGGAGCGTGCCGATGCCGCTGCACGGCCATGCCCGCCCCGAGCAGATCGCCCCGCTCATCGCCTGGCTGGCCTCGCCCGAGAACGCCCTCGTGACCGGGCAGGTCGTCTTCGCCGACGGGGGAGCCGACGCGGTCCTGCGCGGCGACCGCACCTGGTGACGTCCCGTACGAGGAGACCCGGCAGGACCTGGAGGGGCACCCGTGCGGGTACGGGTGCCCCTCGCCGTACGCCCGTATCCGCATCCGTATCCGCACCCGTGCCCGTGCCCGCACCCGTGTCCGTCACGAGGAGACGTCCATGAGCCCCCGCAACGAGGAGACGCCCATGAACCGCCGTACGCTCGAACGCTCCGCCGTCGTCCCGGCCGCCCCCGACGCCGTGTGGGCCGTCGTCGGCGACTTCGGCGCCCTCGCCGACTGGCACCCCCACGTGCCGCCGTCCACCCTGGAGGACGGCGGGGACCCGGCCGTCCCCGGGACCGTCCGGGTCTTCGCCGTCGACGGCGAGACCGTCGCCCGGGAGCGCCTGCTCGACCGTGACGCGACCGCCCGCTCGTACCGCTACACCCTCCTCGACCCCGTCATGCTCCCGGTCCACGACTACGTGGCGACGCTCGCCGTGCGCCCGCACCCCGAAGGCGCGGAGGTCCGGTGGTCCGCCGCCTACCGGGGCACGGACGACGTCGTGCCCCGGGTGGAGTCGGTCTTCGGGGACGGCACGTACGGCACCGGCCTCGCCGCCCTGAGGGCGCGCTTCACATCCAGTCGCTGAAGCGCAGCCAGGCCATCATGTTGTCCATCGAGGGCTGCGAAAGCCCCACGGGCCCCGCGTCGACCGGCTGGGCCCGCTTCTCCGGCTGCCGCCCCGGCCCGAACATCGACTGCCACACCGCCCGCGCGCAGCCGCGCACGACCGGGGCCAGCCGCTCCATCTCCCGGTGGACGCCATGGCCGCTCACCGAGATCGCGGCGACGGCCCGGCCGGCGCCGCGCAGCGGGGCGGCCACGCAGAACACGCCCCGGTACCCCTCCTCGTGGTCGAAGGCCACGCCGCGCTCCCGCGTCATCGCCAGTTCACGACGGAAGGACTCGGGGCGGGTGATGGTGCGCGGGGTGCGTGCCCGCAGGCCGTCCCGGATCACCTGCTCCACCGGCCCGCTGTCGCCGAAGGCCAGGATCGCCTTGCCCGAGGCCGTGCAGTACGCCGGCTGCCGGCCGCCCGTGCGCGAGGGCACGACGGAGTCGTCCGAACCGCCGATGCGCTCCAGATAGACCACCTCGGAGCCGTCGAGCACCGTCAGGTGCACCAGATGGCCGGTGGACTCGTGCAGCGCGTGCAGATGGGGCAGGGCCGCCCGGCGGAGCCGGTTGTGGTGCGAGGCCATGGCGCCGAGCTCCAGCATTCCCATGCCGAGCCGGTAGTCGCGGCCCTCGCGCTCCAGCCAGCGCAGCTGCACCAGCTGGTCGAGGATGCGGTGCGCGGAGGAGCGGCGGATGCCCGAGCGCTGCACGACCTCGGTGAGGGTGAGACGGGGGCCCGCGCTCTCGAAGGCGCTCAGCACCTTCGCCGCCTTCTCCAGCAGGGACAGAGGCGGCGCCCCGGCCTCGACGGGCTCGACAGCATGGGTCGTCATCGACACCTCCCACACGGACAGCACAGCCGAACGGCCCGTGGCTGGGTCCGTAATCTCCGGTATTGCGTGGAGATTGCCAGAGGATGACGGGCGCTGGGAAGGGGGAGTTCCGTCTCGGAACAGTAACGCGTAGGTTCCTTCCCGTCACGGCACGACCGGACCGGAATCCGAGAGGGGCGCCCATGCGCGACGACGACGTCCTCGCGGCGGTCCGCGCCCTCGCCCCCGCCCTGCGCGAGCGCGCGGCCGAGGCGGAGGACCTGCGCCGACTGCCCGACGCCTCCGTCGGGGAACTGGAGGCCGCCGGCTTCTTCCGGCTGCTCCGGCCCCGGGCGTACGGCGGACTCGCCGCCGACCCCGCCCTCTTCTACGCCGCCGTGCACGAGATCGCCAAGGCCTGCGGATCGACCGGCTGGGCGGCGTCGGTCCTCGGCGTCCACCCCTGGTACGTGGCCCAGTTCGACCCCCGGGCGCAGGAGGAGGTCTGGGGCGCGGACGAGTCCGCCCGGATCTGCTCCTCCCACGCCCCCACCGGGAAGGTCACCGCCGTCGACGGCGGATTCCGGCTCTCCGGCCGCTGGCACTTCTCCGCCGGCTGCGACCACGCCCGCTGGGCGCTGCTCGGAGGCCTCGTCGCCGACGGCGAGGGCAACCCGGTCGACATGCTGACCTTCCTGGTGCCGAGCGCCGACTACCGCGTCGACGACGTGTGGGACACGGTCGGCCTGCGCGGCAGCGGCAGCAACGACATCGTCGTCGAGGACGCCTTCGTCCCCGCCCACCGGGCGCTCGGCTACGGCCCGGTGACCGTGCTGCGCTGCCCCGGGCACGACGTCCACCCCGAACCGCTGTACCGGCTGCCGTACGCGGCCGTCTTCACCACCGCCATCTCCACCGCGATGGTCGGCATCGCCGAAGGCGCCCACGAGGACCAGGTCACCGCCGCCCGCGCGCGCCTCCGGACCGCGCCCGGCCGGCGGGCCGCCGAGGACCCCTTCGCCCAGGTGCGCATCGCCCGCGCCGCCGGCGAGATCGACGCCGCCCGGCTGCAGCTCGCCCGCAACATGGCGGAGCTGTACGCGGTCGCGCGCGCCGGGGCGGAGATCCCGAGGGAACTGCGCGCCCGCGCCCGCCGCGACCAGGCCCTGGCCACCGAGCGCGCCATCACCGCCGTGGACCTGCTCATGGAGAACGCCGGCCGCGGACCGCTGCGCACGGGCGACGACGTCCTGCAGAGGGCCTGGCGCGACCTGCACACCGGCCGCGGCCAGGCGGCCAACGACGTGGAGCGGGCCCTGGTCCTCTACGCCCAGGACGCCCTCGGCATGGACGTCCACGACCCGATGCTCTGACCCGGAAGGCCTTCCCCGGGCGGGTTCCCGCTCAGTGGGAGCAGCGCATTTCGTCGCCGTACGGCACGCCGTACGGTCCTGGCATTCCCCCACCACGACCCGAAAGGGGATGCCCCATGGCCGACGACGTCCTGGCAGCGATCCGTGACCTCGCCCCCGCCCTGCGCGACCGCGCGGCCGAGGCCGAGACGCTGCGACGCGTGCCCGACACCTCCGTCAAGGAGTTGGAGGACACCGGCTTCTTCCAGCTGCTCCAGCCCAAGGCCTTCGGCGGCCGCGCGGCCGACCCGGTGGTCTTCTACACGGCGGTCAAGGAGATCGCCAAGGCGTGCGGTTCGACCGGCTGGGTCGCCTCCGTGGTCGGCGTCCACCCCTGGCACGTCGCCCTGTTCGACCCCCGCGCCCAGCAGGAGGTCTGGGGGCAGGACCCCAAGACCCGCATCGCCTCCTCGTACGCCCCCACCGGCAAGGCCGCCGCCGTCGACGGCGGATTCCGGCTCTCCGGCCGCTGGCACTTCTCCTCCGGCTGCGACCACGCCCGCTGGGCGCTGCTCGGCTGCCTCGTCACCGACGGCGAGGGCAACCCGGTCGACATGCGCACCTTCCTGATCCCCAGGCCCGACTACCGGATCGACGACGTGTGGGACACCGTCGGCCTGCGCGGCACCGGCAGCAACGACGTCGTCGTCGAGGACGTCTTCGTCCCCGACCACCGCGCCCTCAGCTTCGGCCCGGTCACCGCCCTGGAGGTGCCCGGCCACGAGGTCAACCCCGAGCCGCTGTACCGGCTGCCGTACGCCGGGGTGTTCACCACCACCATCTCCACCCCGATCGTCGGCATCGCCGAGGGCGCCTTCGAGTCCTACGCCGAGGCCACCCGGAAGCGGTTCCGCGTCTCGTACGGCCAGAAGGTCGCCGAGGACCCCTTCGCGCAGGTCCGCATCGCCCGCGCCGCCGGCGACATCGACGCGAGCTGGCTGCAGCTGACCCGCAACATGGGCGAGATGTACGCCCTCGCCGAGCGCGGCGAGGAGATCCCCATGGAGCTGCGCACCCGCACCCGCCGCGACCAGGTCCTCGCCACCGAACGCTCCGTCGCCGCGGTCGACCTGCTCATGGAGAACTCCGGCGGCAGCGCCATGCGCACCGGCCCCGGCCTCGTCCAGCGCGCCTGGCGCGACGCCCACACCGGCCGGGGCCACGCCGCCAACGACCCCGAGCGAGCCCTGGTCATGTACGGGCAGAGCGTGCTCGGCATCGACATCCAAGACACCATGGCCTGAGAGGCGTTGACGATGGCAGAGCTCACTTACGAGTCGACCTCCCGCACCGCCGAGGCGGCCGGGCTCACCCTCCACTACCACGAGGCCGCGCCCGCCGGCCGGGACGACGCCCCCGTCGTGATCATGCTGCACGGCGGCGGCCCCGGCGCCTCCGCCTGGAGCAACTTCGGCCGCAACCTCCCCGTCTTCGCCGAGCACTTCCGCACCCTGCTCGTCGACCAGCCCTGCTTCGGCCGCTCGGACAAGCCGGAACTCGACAAGGACTACTTCAGCTACAGCGCGGACGCCGTCGCCGCCCTCATGGACGAACTGGGCGTCCGACAGGCGCACTTCGTCGGCAACTCCCTCGGCGGCGGCACCGCCGTCCGGATGGCCCTGAACCACCCGGACAAGGTCGGCAAGCTCCTCCTGATGGGCCCCGGCGGAGTCTCCGTCAACCTCTTCGCCCCCGACCCGACCGAGGGCATCAAGCGGCTCTTCGAGTTCAACGCCTCACCCGAGCCCACCAAGGACCAACTGCGCGCCTTCCTCGGCGTGATGGCGTACGACCAGTCGATCGTCACCGACGAACTCGTCGAGGAGCGCTGGGCCTCGGCCACCGACCCCGACACCCGGCTCGGCAGCGTCCGGATGGGCGCCTCGTTCGCCGATCCCGCCTGGGCCGGGGACACGATGCTCTGGCGCGAGGCCCACCGGATCACCCACCCGGTGCTCCTCACCTGGGGCCGCGAGGACCGCGTCAACCCCCTCGACGGCGCGCTCGTCGCCCTCAAGACCATCCCCGACGCCCGGCTGCACGTCTTCCCGCACTGCGGCCACTGGGCCCAGACCGAGCAGGCCGACGAGTTCAACCGCCTCGCCGTCGACTTCTTCTCCCACTGAACCCCACCGAACCCCTCTGAACCTTCCACCGAAGAGGTGCACACCATGGACATCCGTGCTCTCGGCTACCTGCGCCTGGAGACCACCACCCTGGACGAGTGGCGCCGCTACGCGCTCGACGTCCTCGGCATGGTGGAGGCATCCGGCACCACCGAGGACACCCTCTGCCTCCGCCTGGACGACCGCGCCCACCGCATCGTCGTCCAGGCGGGCGAGAGCGACCGGCTCCTCGCGGCCGGCTGGGAGGTGGCCGACGCCGCCGCCCTCGCCCGCGCCGCCGAGGAGCTGGAGGCGGCCGGCGTCGCCGTCAAGGCCGCCGACCCCGCCGAACTCGCCGAGCGCCGCGTCCAGGGCCTGATCCACGTCACGGACCCGGGCGGCAACCCGCTGGAGATCTACTGGGGCCAGGCACAGGACCACAGCGCCCTCGGCACCCCGTACGGCAACCGCTTCGTCACCGGCGACCTGGGCCTCGGCCACGTCGTGCTCCCCGTGCCGGACATCGAGGCCGCGCTCGACTTCTACGAGAACCTGCTCGGCTTCCAGCTGCGCGACTCGATGAAGCTGCCGCCGCAGGCCGTCCCGACCGCCACCGAGCAGCGGGACTTCCACTGGATGCACTTCCTCAGCCCCAACCGCCGCCACCACAGCCTCGGCCTCTACCCGGGCGCCCTGCCCCCCGGCATCGTGCACTTCATGGTGGAGCTGGAGACCCTCGACGACGTGGGCCGCGGCCTCGACCGCATGCACGCCGCCGGCATCCCCATCGCCTCCAGCCTCGGCCGCCACACCAACGACCGCATGGTGTCCTTCTACGCCCAGGCCCCCGGCGGCTTCCAGGTCGAGTACGGCTGGGACGGCCTCGTCGTCGACCCCGCCACCTGGGTCGCGAAGGAGATCACCGCCGACAGCTTCTGGGGCCACCAGTGGAACGGCTGATCCCGCCCTCCGAGTTCCGGGACGTGCTCGGCCGCTTCGCCAGCGGCATCACGGTCGTCGCGACGCTCGACGCCGACAGCGCGGAGCCCGTCGGGTTCGCCTGCCAGTCCTTCGCCTCCCTCTCCCTCGACCCCCCGCTGGTCATGCTGGCCGTCGGCAAGAACTCCACCAGCTGGCCGAGGATCGAGCGCGCGGGCCGCTTCTGCGTCAACATCCTCGCCGAGGACCAGCGGGCCACCTGCGCCGCCCTCGGCCGCAGCGGCCCCGACAAGTTCGCCGGGGTGCCCTGGAGCACCGGCGAGCACGGCACCGTACGCGTCGACGGGGCCCTCGCCCACGTGGAGTGCGAGCTCGACGCGGTCTACGAGGCCGGGGACCACCACCTGGTCACCGCGCAGGTGGTGGCGCTCGACGCCGGCGAGGACGGCCGGCCGCTGCTGTTCTTCCGCAGCCGCTACGCCGTGGGAGCCTTCTGATGCCGATCGACGTCGAGAAGGCGACCTCCGCGCCGCCGGTGCGCACCGACGTCCGGTGGGACGAGCGCGACGTACGGCTCTACCACCTGGCCCTCGGCGCCGGCGTCCCCGAGACCGACCCGCGCGAACTGCGCTATGCGTACGAAGGACACGAGCGGGGCCTCCAGGTCCTGCCCACCTTCGGGGTCGTCGCGGGCGGCACCGGCGGCGTCGGGTTCCAGGTCTTCGACCTGCCGGGCGTCGACATCGACCTGGCGCGCGTGCTGCACGGCGGCCAGGAGATCACCGTGCACCGCCCGCTGCCCGCCACGGGCCGGGCGACCGCGGTCACCCGCGTCGCGGCCGTGCACGACAAGGGCAAGGCCGCCGTCATCGTCCAGGAGTCCACCCTCCTCGGCGAGGACGGCGAGCCGCTGATCACCCAGCGCAACCAGATCTTCGTCCACGGGGAGGGCGGCTTCGGCGGCGACCGCGGCCCCTCCGAACGCCTCCCCGCCCCCGACCGCGCGCCCGACCTGGTGGCCGAGATCCCGACGCTCCGCCAGCAGGCCCTGCTCTACCGGCTCACCGGCGACTGGAACCCGCTGCACGCCGACCCCGCCACCGCCCGGCGGGCGGGCCACGACCGGCCCGTCCTGCACGGGCTCTGCACCTTCGGGATGGCGGTCAAGGCCGTCACCGACCGCCTCCTCGGCGGCGACGCGAGCGCGGTCGCCGCCTGCCGCACCCGCTTCGCCGGGGTCTTCTTCCCCGGCGAGACCCTGCGGCTGCGCGTCTGGGACACCCCCGACGGCCACCGGCTGACGGCCACGGCCGCGGACCGCGAGGACGCGCCGGTCCTCACCGACGCGCGGATCACCGCGCGCTGAACCGACGCGGTGACCACCGCGCCGAACCGACGCGCGGCCACCGCGCGACGACCCGGGGGGGGGGGGGGGGGGGGGCGGCCCCCCCCCCCCCCCCCCCCCCCCCCCCGCCTGGTCGCCCGGCCGCCGCCTGCTCAACGGATACGGACCCAGCGAGTGCGCGGTCGCCGCGACGCTCTTCGCCGTGGAGCCCGGCGTCCGGTACGACAACGTGCCGATCGGCCGGCCGATCCCCAACACCAGCGTCCACGTCCTCGACGACCGGCTGCGCCCCGTGCCGCCCGGCGTCACGGGAGAGCTCTACCTGGGCGGCGACGGCGTGGGCCGCGGCTACGTCGGACGGCCCGGCCTGACCGCGGAGCGCTTCGTGGCCGACCCCTTCGGCAGGCCCGGCGCCCGCCTCTACCGCACCGGCGACCTGGCCCGCTGGAACCCGGACGGCACGCTGCGGTTCGCCGGCCGGGCGGACGACCAGGTCAAGATCCGCGGCTTCCGGGTGGAGCCGCGCGAGGTCGAGAACGTGCTGCTGCGGCACGAGGCGGTGGCCGAGGCCGCCGTCGTCGTCCAGGCCGACGCGGCCGGCAAGCGGCTCGTCGCCTACGTGGTGCCGCGCGCGGGCGTGCCGACCGCGGACGAACTGCGCGCCCACGTCGCCCGGCACGTGCCCGCCTACATGGTCCCGGCCGCCGTGGTGACGCTGACGGTGCTGCCGGTCAACCGCAACGGGAAGCTCGACCGGGCGGCGCTGCCCGTGGCGAGCGTCCGCCCGGACGAGGAGTCGTACGTGGCGCCGGCCAACCCGACGGAGGAGGCCCTCTGCCGGATCTGGGGCGAGGTGCTGGCCGTGCCCCGGGTGGGCACGCGCGACAGCTTCTTCGACCTCGGCGGCGACTCGATCAACGCGATCCGCCTGGCCGTCCGCATGCGCGCGGCGTTCGGGGTGCCGGTCTCCCCGAGGGACCTGTTCGAGCACCGACGCGTGAGCGACCTCGCCGGGGTGGTCCAGGAGCGCGTCCTCGCGAGCCTGACCGCCGTCTCCGGCACCCAGGCGCCCGGCCGGATCTGACCCAGGGAGGAACGCAGATGACCCAGCCAGACGAGAAGTTCGCGTCCGTACCGGCGCACCTGCAGGCGGAGCTGCTGCGTCGCCTCGCCGGCGAGTCCGCGTCCGAGGAGCGGCCGATCCCGACCGTCCCCCGCGACGGCCTGCTGCCGATGTCCTCGGCGCAGGAACGGCTCTGGTTCCTCGCCGAACTGGAACCCGACAGCGCGGAGTACAACACGCTGCGCGCGCTGCGGCTGCGCGGCGACCTCGACACCGCGGCGCTCACCGCCGCCCTCGACCAGGTCGTACGCCGGCACGAGACGCTGCGCACCACGTTCGACGCGCCGGCCGGCCGCGGCGTCCAG
Organism: Streptomyces sp. NPDC053513; assembly: GCF_044544765.1. Classification (NCBI taxonomy): domain Bacteria; kingdom Bacillati; phylum Actinomycetota; class Actinomycetes; order Kitasatosporales; family Streptomycetaceae; genus Streptomyces; species Streptomyces sp. NPDC053513. The sequence goes on along the minus strand of NZ_JBITXP010000001.1, from coordinate 365,558 downwards.
GTGGTGCACGAGCACACCGCACAGGACCTGCCGACCGTCGACGTCTCGGGGCCCGGCGCGGAGGCCGCGGTCGAGCGCTTCCTCGCGACCGCGATGAACGAGCCCTTCGACCTGCGCCACGGACCGCTCCTGCGGGCCAAGCTGCTGCGCGTGGACGACCGCGAGCACGTGCTCGTCCTGGCCATGCACCACATCGTGTGCGACGGCTGGTCGACCGGACGGCTGCTCGGCGAGCTGGCCGCCGGCTACGAGGCGGCGGTCGGCGGCACCACCGCGGCCCTGCCGCCCGTGCCCGTGCAGTACGCCGACTACGCCGCCTGGGAGCGCGAGCGGGCCGCCGGCCTCGACGAGGAACTCGCCCACTGGCGCGACCGGCTCGCGGGGATGCGCACGGCCGAACTGCCCACCGATCGGCCGCGGCCGCCCGTCCGCACGCCCGCGGGCGCCACCCTGCCGGTGGAGATCCCCGCCGACGTGCTGGACCGGCTGCGCGAGCTGAGCCGCGGGCAGGACGCGACGCTGTTCATGGCCCTGGTCACGGTCACGAAGGTGCTGCTGGCCCGCTACTGCGGCGAGACGGACGTGGCGGTCGGCACCGTCACCCTGGGCCGGCAGCGGCCCGAACTGGAGAACCTGATCGGCTTCTTCATCAACACCGTGGTGCTGCGCTCCCAGGTGGACGAGTCGCTGTCGTTCACCGAGCTGCTCGGCCGGGTGCGCACCGGCCTGCTGGAGGCGTTCGCCCACGACGAGGTCCCCTTCCAGCGCCTCGTCGAGGCGCTGCGGCCGGACCGGGACGCGTCCCGGCCGCCGCTGGTGCAGGTGATGGTCAACCTGCAGAACATGGCCGACACGCTGCCGGCCTTCCGGGGCCTCGACGTCACCGAGATCCAGCCGCCGGTCGACGTCGCGAAGCTGGACCTCACCTTCGACTTCTACGAGGACGCCTCCTCGCTCGTCTGCTACCTGGAGTACAGCACCGACCTGTTCGACCGGGCGACCGTCGAGCGGCTCGGCGGCCATCTGGTCACCCTGCTGCGCGCGGTGGCGGAGGAGTCCACGGCCCCGCTCGCCGGACTGTCCATGCTGCCGGCCGACGAGCTGCGCACGCTCACCGCCGACTGGCAGGGCCCGGCCCTGGAGGTTCCGGCCGCGCGGACCCTCCACGAGATCTTCGACGAACAGGCCGCCCGGACGCCCGACTCCGTCGCGGTGAGCGACGGCAGCCGGCGGCTCACCTTCGCCGAACTGGCCGAGCGCGCCAACCGGCTGGCGCACCACCTGGTCGCGGCCGGCGTCCGGCCGGGCGTGCTGACCGGCGTCTGCCTCGACCGCGGCGTGGACGCCATGGTCGCGCTGCTCGCCGTGCTCAAGGCCGGGGGCGCGTTCGTGCCGCTCGACCCCGAGCACCCCGCCGGACGGCTCGCCATGATGCTCGAGGACGCCGCGACACCGGTGCTGATCACCGACTCGACGGCGGTGGGCGAAGGACCCTGGACCACCGTCCGGCTCGACACCGACCAGGACGCGATCGCCCGCCGGCCCGCCACCCCGCCCGTCACGGCCGCCGGACCGGACGACCTCGCGTACGTCGTCTACACCTCCGGCTCGACCGGCCGCCCCAAGGGCGTGATGGTCAGCCACCGCAACGCCGCCCACATGATGCGCGCCTGGGACGACCGCTACGACCTGACCGGACTGCGCGGCCGCTCCCTGTCGGTGTCCAGCCTCGCCGTGGACCTGTTCCTCGGCGACTTCCTGATGTCCGCCATGTACGGCGGCGAGATGGTGATCTGCCCGGCGGAGGTGATCACCGACCCGCCCGCGCTGGCCGCGCTGATCTCCGAGGTCCGCCCCCAGCTCCTCGTGACCACCCCGTCGCTGGCCAAGGCGATCGCCCAGGAGCTGTCCTGGACCGGCGGCCGGGCGGACTCGCTGCGCGTCCTCGCGGTCGGCTCGGAGGCGTGGCTCGCCGACGACGCCGCCGCGGTCCTGGAACTGCTCTCCCCCGACGCCGTCGTCACCAACAACTACGGCGCCACGGAGACCACCGTGGACTCCACGACGTACCGGCTGCGGGCCGGCGAGCCGGTCGGCACGGCGATCGTGCCGGTCGGCCGGCCGCTGGGCAACACCCGTACGTACGTCCTCGACTCCCGGCTGCGTCCCGTCCCCGTCGGCGTGCCCGGCGAGATCCACATCGGCGGCGACGGCGTGGCCCAGGGCTACTGGAACCGGCCCGAGCTGACCGCGCAGCGCTTCCTCGACGACCCGTTCACCGGCGGGCGGCTCTACCGCACCGGCGACATCGGACGCTGGCGGCCCGACGGCGACGTGGAGTACCTCGGCCGCGCGGACGACCAGGTCAAGGTCCGCGGCTTCCGGGTGGAGCTCGGCGAGGTCGAGGCGGCCATGCTGCGCCACCCGGGCATCGCCGCCGCGGCCGCCGCGGTACGACCCGACCCGGCCGGCCGCGACCGGCTCGTCGGCTACCTGACCGCGGACGGCACCGCGCCCACCCTCACCGAACTCCGCGCGTTCCTCGCGGGGATCGTCCCCGACCCGGCGATACCCTCCGCCCTCGTCGTCCTCGACGAGCTTCCGATGACCCCGAGCGGCACGCTCGACCGCAAGGCGCTGCCGACGCCGACGGCCACCGACCACGCCCCCGCGGGCCACGTGCCGCCGCGCGACCGCACCGAGTCCGAGCTCGCCGCGATCTGGGCCGAGGTCCTGGGCCTCGCGCCCGGCACGGTCGGCGCCGACGACAACTTCTTCGAGCTCGGCGGCGACTCGATCGTCGGACTGCAGGTCGTGTCGAAGGCACGGCGGGCGGGCCTGCGCCTGACCGCCAAGCAGATCTTCCAGTACCAGACCGTCGCCGACCTGGCCGCCGTCGTACGGGCCGCGGAGGAGCGGGCCGCGGAGGAGTGGGCCGGGGACGGGCGGGCCCCGCGGACGCCCGCCACCGCCGTCGGGGACGTGCCGCTCACCCCGGTGCAGCACTGGTACTTCGAGCAGTACCCGCGGGGCGCCGGCCACTTCAACCAGTCGATGTTCGTCGAGCTCGCGCCCGGCACCGATCCGGCCGCCCTGCGCACGGCGGTGACGGCGCTGCTCGACCACCACGACGCGCTGCGGCTGCGCGCCGTCCCCGCCGACGGCTCCTGGCGGCAGCACTGCGCGCTCGCCGAGACGGGCGAGCCGTTCCGCACGGTCGACCTGTCCGGGCTCGACCGCGAGGCCCGCGAGCGGGCGGTCCACGAGGCGGTCACGGCGGCGCAGACCGGCTTCCGGCTCGACACCGGACCCCTGCTCGCCGCGGTGCTCCTCACCGGCGCGCCCGGGCCCGACCGGCTGTTCGTCACGGCGCACCACCTCGTCGTCGACGGGGTGACCTGGCGGGTGCTGCTCTCCGACCTGGAACTCGCCCACGAGCAGGCGGCGCGGGGCCTGCCGGTCGGCCTCCCGGAGAAGACCACCCCCTTCCGGGAGTGGTCGAGACGGCTGACCGAGGCGGCCGCGTCCGGCCGCTTCGACGACGAACGGCCGTACTGGCAGGCCGTGGAGGCCGCCTCCACCACCTGCCCGCCCCTGCCGGGCGACACCACGGCACCCCTGCCGGCCGACGGCGCGGCATCCGGCACCCACGCCCACGCCGGTGTCGCACCCGACGCCCACGCCGACACCGCGCCCGACGCCCACACCGACACCGCCCCCGACACCCTCGCCCACGCCCGCACGGTCGATGCCGGGCTCGACGCCGAGCTGACCCGCGCGCTGCTGCGGGACGTCCCGGCGGCGTACCGCACCCAGGTCAATGACGTGCTGCTGACCGCGCTCGCGGCGGTGCTGACCGAGTGGACCGGCGGCGACGCCGTCGCGGTCGAGCTGGAGGGCCACGGCCGCGAGAACCTCTTCGACGACGTCGACCTGTCCCGCACGGCGGGCTGGTTCACCACGCTCTTCCCGGTGGTGCTGCCCGTGCCCGGGGAGGACTGGGGCACCCGGATCAAGGCCGTCAAGGAGACCCTGCGCGCGGTCCCCGAGGCCGGCATCGGATACGGCGCCCTGCGCCACCTGACCGCGAACTCCGGCCTGGGCGGCGCCCGTTGCCAGGTCGGCTTCAACTACCACGGCCACTTCGACGTGGCGACGGGAGACGGCCTGCTGCGCGCCTGGCAGCCCAGCCCGGTGCCCGACCGGGGCGCCGACCTGACCCGCCCGAACCTCCTGGAGGTCACCGGGATGGTCCGCGACGGACGGCTCGAGTTCTCCTGGGAGTACTCGGCCGCGCTGCACGACGAGGCGACGATCGCCGGCCTCGCGGAGCGGTTCACCACGGCGCTCGCCGACATCGTGGCGCACTGCTCCCGGGCCGGCGGCTGCACCCCGTCCGACTTCCCGCTCGCCGGACTCGACCAGGCGGGCGTCGACCGGATCGCCGGGGACGGCCGCATGGTCGAGGACGTCTACCCGCTCACCCCCATGCAGAGCGGCCTGTTGTTCCACTCGCTCGACGCGCACGAGGAGGACATCTACCTCACCCACGTCGGGCTCGTCCTCGACGGCGTCCCCGACCCCGCGCTCCTCGTCGAGGCGTGGCAGCGGGTCGTCGACCGCACGCCCGTGCTGCGCACGGCGATCGCCGACGCCGAGGGCGGCCGCCCCCTGCAGGTGGTCCACCGGGACGTCCGCGTGCCCGCCGTGATCGAGGACTGGTCGGAGCTGACCGAGGCGCAGCAGCAGGACCGCATCCGCCTGCTCGCCGAGGCCCCGAGCGAGCCGCTGGACCTGTCGCGGCCGCCGCTGCTGCGGCTGCACCTGGCCCGGCTCTCCGCCTCCGCCGTCCACCTGCGCTGCTCCTCGCACCATCTGCTGCTCGACGGCTGGAGCTTCGCCGACGTGCTCGGCGAGGTCTTCGCGGAGCACGCCGCGCTCCGCGGACGCGAGGTCGCGCCGCCGCGCCCGCGCCGCCCGTTCCGCGAGTACGTGCGCTGGCTGGGCGAGCAGGACACCGCCGCGGCACAGGCGTACTGGACCGGGCTGCTGGCCGGGTTCTCCGCGCCGACCGCGCTGCCGTACGACCGGCCGCCGCTGCGCTCGCACCAGTCCCGCGACACCGGCCACATCGACCTCGCCCTCACGGCCGAGGAGACCGGGCGCCTGGAGGGCTTCGCCCGGGAGGCCCGGGTCACCGTCAACACCCTGATCCAGGGCGCCTGGGCCCTGCTGCTCTCCCGCTACAGCGGCGACCGGCAGGTCTGCTTCGGCACCACGGTGGGCGGCAGGCCCGCCGAACTGCCCGGCTCCGACGGGATGGTCGGCCTGTTCATCAACACCCTGCCCGCCCGGCTGACGGTCTCTCCCGACCGCGAACTCCGCGCCTGGCTGCGGGAGATCCAGGAACAGCAGGTCGACGGCCGCCAGTTCGCGTACGCCTCCCTCGCCCAGGTCCGGAACTGGGCCGCGATCCCGGCGGGCACCGACCTCTTCGACAGCTGCGTGGTCTTCGAGAACTTCCCGTACGACGAGCACGCGGCCGAGCGGCACGGCCTGGAGGTGCGGTCCCTGGCCGGCCTGGAGACCTCGAACTTCCCGCTCACCTGCGTGGCGCACCTGGTCGACGGACTCCACCTGCGGCTCGGCTACGACCCGCGCCTCTTCGACGACGACACCGCGGGCCGTTTCGCCGATCACCTGCTCGGCATCCTCGACGCCATGGTGGCGGCGCCCGACGCCGCGCTGCGGGACCTGCCGACGGTGCGCGGCGCCGAACGCCACCGGCTGGTCGAGGAGTTCAACGGCACCCCCTCCGGCTACCCCGAGCGGTGCCTGCACGAGCTGTTCGCGGAGGTCGCGCGCGAGCACCCCGACCGGTTCGCGGTCGTCGCCGGGGACACCCGGCTCACCTACGCCGAACTGGACGCCCGCTCCGACCGGCTCGCCCACGACCTGGTCGGCCGGGGCGTCGGCCCGGAGGTGCCGGTGGGCATCTGCCTGCCGGGCGGCGCCGAGATGATCACCGCCATGCTCGGCGTCCTCAAGGCCGGCGGCGCGTACGTGCCGCTCGACCCCGGCTACCCGTCCGAGCGCCTCGCCTACCTCTTCCGCGACTCGGGCGTGCCGGTGCTGCTGACCAGCGCCGCGCTCGCGCCCGGACTGCCGCCGACCGGGGCCGAGATCCTGTTCGTCGACGACCTGCGGCCGGGGCCCGTCGCCGGACCGCCGCCCTCGCGCACGGTCCCGGACAACCTCGCCGTGCTCGTCTACACCTCGGGCTCGACCGGCGTCCCCAAGGCCGGCATGGTCACCCACCGCGGCCTCGTCCGCCTGGTGCGCGCCGCGGGCGAGCACACCTTCGGCGACGCCGCCACGATCGCCCAGCACCATTCGATCTCGTTCGACGCCGCGCAGAACGAGCTGTGGCAGGCGCTGCTGAGCGGCGCGTGCCTGGCCGTGCGGCCGGGCGACTTCCGCTCGGTCGACGAGCTCGACAAGTTCCTGCGCGACCACGAGGTTCAGGCCATGTCGTTCGCGGCGGGCTTCTTCCACGCCGTCGCCGACACCGACCCGGGAATCCTGGCGGGGCTGCGCAAGGTCGTCGTCGGCGGCGAGGCGCTGTCCGCACCGCACTGCGCACGCGTCCTCGACCGGCTGCCCGACCTGCGGATCGTCAACGCGTACGGGCCCACCGAGTGCTCGGTCACCGCGACCTGCTTCCCGGTCGAGCGCGGCGGGCGGCCCGGACGGACCGTCCCGGTCGGCCGGCCGACCGCGGACACCCGGGTCTACCTGCTCGACCGGGACCTCCAGGTGGTGCCGGTGGGCGTGGCCGGGGAGGCCTACCTCGCCGGGGACGGCGTGTCCCGCGGCTACCGCGACCGCCCCGCGATGACCGCCGAACGCTTCCTGCCGGACCCGTTCGGGAAACCGGGTTCCCGGATGTACCGCACCGGCGACCTGATGCGGTGGCGCCCCGACGGCACGCTGGAGTTCGTCGGCCGCACCGACGACCAGGTGAAGCTGCGCGGCTACCGCATCGAGCTCGGCGAGATCGAGCAGGCCCTCGCCGAACACCCGGACGTGGCGCGGGCGGCCGTCGTCGTCCGCGAGGACCAGCCGGGCCGCCGGCGTCTCGTCGGGTACGTGGTCTCGGAGCAGGACCCGGCCGAACTGACCTCGTACCTCGCCTCCCGCCTGCCCGAGTACATGGTCCCGGCCGTGCTCGTCCGGCTCGACCGCATCCCGCTCACCCCGCACGGCAAGGTCGACCGCCGCGCCCTGCCGGAGCCCGCGACCGCGGCGGCCGGCCGGGCCTCGGTGGAGCCCCGTACCCCCGACGAGCGCACGATGGCCGCGATCTGGGCGGAGGTGCTCGGGGTGGAGCGCGTCGGGGTCACCGACGACTTCTTCGACCTCGGCGGGGACTCGATCCTCAGCATCCAGGTCGTGTTCAAGAGCCGCCGGGCGGGACTGCAGGTCTCCTCCAGCGACCTGTTCCGCCACCCGACCGTCGAGCGGCTCGTCGCCGCGGCCGGCCGGGACCGCCGGGTCGCCGCCACCCAGCGGGCCGAGGCCGGCGAGGTGCCGCTCACCCCCATCCAGTACGAGTTCTTCGCGCGCAACACCGTCGCCCCGCACCACCTCGCCCAGTCGGTCCACGTCGAGCTGGCGGCGGACACCGACGAGACCGCGCTGCGGGCCGCCCTCGCGGCGGTCGTCGCGCACCACGACGCGCTGCGGATGCGGTACGTCCGCGACGAGCGGGGCCGCTGGTCGCAGCGGAACGCCGAAGCCGAGACCGGCGAGCTGTTCGAGCGCCACGACCTCTCGGGGCTGCCCGACGAGGAGCTCCCCCCGGCCATGGACCGGCTCGCCGCGGCGGCCGACACGGGCTTCGACCTGGCGGAGGGGCCGCTGCTGCGGGCGGTCCTGTTCGACCTCGGCCCGGACCGGCGGCCGCACCTGCACCTGACGGTGCACCACCTCGTGATCGACGCGGTGTCGTGGCGGATCCTCAACCACGACCTGGACCTCGCCTACCGGCAGGCCCTCGCGGGCGAGCCGGTCGACCTCGGCGCCAAGACCTCCTCGTTCCGGCAGTGGGCCACGCGGCTCGCGGCGCACGCGGCCGACGGCGGCTTCGCGGACCAGGCCGCGCACTGGGACGCCGTGCCCGAGGCGGCGCCGCTGCCGACCGACGGCCCCGGACCGAACGTGGTGTCGTCGCGGCGGATCATGCCGGTGCGCCTGGAGCGGGACGAGACCGAGGTGCTGCTGCGGGTGGCGCCGGGCAGGTTCCGGGCCCGGGCCAGCGACGTGCTGCTCTCCGCGCTGGCCTGGACGATGTGCCGCTGGTCCGGCGAGGACCGGCTGGTGATCGAGATGGAGGGCCACGGCCGCGAGGAGATCTTCGACGACATCGACCTGTCCCGCACCGTCGGGTGGTTCACCAGCTCGTACCCCGTCGCGCTGGAGGTCCCCGGACGGACGGACGGCGAGGCGGACTGGCCCGCTGTCGTGCGGTCGGTGCGCCGCTGCCTGCGCGCCGTGCCCGGCAACGGGCTCGGCCACGGCGCGCTGCGCCACCTCGCCGGGGCCGGTGCCCCGGCGGCGGAGCACACGCCTCCCGCGGTGCTGTTCAACTACCACAGCCAGACCGAGGAGATCACCCGCACGGCCGACCGCTCGCTGTTCCACGCCTTCCACGAGCCGATCGGCCGGGAGCAGGACGAGCGCGAGCGGGTCGTGCAGGCCCTGGAGGTGGTCGGCGCGGTCGAGGACGGCCGGCTCGGCTTCGACCTCTACTACTCGGTCAACCTGCACGAGCCCGGGACGATCGAGCGGGTCGGCGCCGAACTCGTGGCGGCGCTGCGGTCCGTCGCCCGGCTCTGCGAGCCGGCCCTCGGGACGGGGGGCGACCGGTGAAGGAACTGCTGACGGAGCTCGCGCTCCGGCACGGCGTGCCCGGCGCCCAGCTGGCGGTCTGGCGGGACGGCCTCCTGAGCACCGCGGAGACCGGTGAGGAGGAGGCCGGTTCGGGAAGGCCGGTGACGGCGGCGACGGCGTTCCCGCTCGGTTCGCTCACCAAGCCGTTCACCGCGACCCTCGCGGCCCTGCTGGTCGCCGACGGCGACGTGGACCTGGACGAGCCCCTGGCGGAGCAGCTGGGCGAGCTGCGCGCAGGACCGGATTTCACGCTCCGTCAGGTCCTCAGCCACACCGCGGGCCTGGCGGCCAACACCGCCGAGGCGCCCGTCGGGACCACCCGCGCCCGGTGGCTCGCCCGCCACGCGGCCGAGCAGGCCGTGCACGAACCGGGCACGGTCTTCTCCTACTCCAATCCGGGGTACGTGATCGCCGGCCGGCTGGTCGAGGAGATCACCGGCCTGGACTGGGCGGAGGCCGTGCGGACGATGCTGCTGCGTCCGCTGGGGCACGACGCCGGGGCGCCGACCGCCTCGGGGCACCTCGTACGTCCGGACGCCCCGCCCCGGCCCATCGGGGAGCAGTCCGTGCCGCCGCTGGAGGACCCGGCCGCGGGCCTGTGCGTCTCCGCCCGCGACCTCGCGGTCTTCGGCGCCGCGCACTTGGGCCTCGGCCCGGGCGGCGCCCTGCTCGACGCCGCGACGGCGCGGGCGATGCGCGAGGACGTCACGGAGGGGCTCGCCGTCGGCGCCTACGGGCTCGCGGACGGCTGGGGCGCCGGATGGTCGCGGTACGGGGACTGGTTCGGCCACGACGGCACCGGCGACGGGGCGTGGAGCCATCTGCGCGTGGACCCGTCGACGCGGACCGTGGTGGCGCTGACCGCCAACGGCAGCACCGGCGCGCGCCTGTGGGAGTCGCTGCTCGGGCGGCTGCGCGAGACCGGCCCGGAGATCGGCGACCATCCCCGGGACGGCCACCTCCGGGACGGCCACCCCAGGGACGGCCACTCCCAGGACGGCCACCTCCGGGAGACGGGCGGCGGCGGGTCCGTGCCGGCGCCGGCGGAGTGCGCGGGGCACTACGCCAACGGCGACTGGTCGTGCCGGGTGGAGGCCGAGGGCGGTGACCTCCTGCTCTCGGTCGCCGGAGCGGCGCCGGTCCGGCTCCTCGTCGGCGCGGACCTCTCCTTCCGTACGCCCTCCGGGGACGGTCCGCGCGCGGCGATGCCCTACCTGGGGCGGTTCCTGCGCGACCCGGCGACCGGCGCCCCCGACCGGGTGCAGATCACCGGGAGGCTCTGTCTCCGGCAGGGGTAGCGCGTCCCGCCGGCGGCGGGGCCCCTTCCCCGAAGGGGCCCCGCCGTCTTTGCGTCAGCGCGCCTCCAGATAGGTCAGCACGGCCCGGACCCGCCGGTGGCCGGCGTCGGTCTCGGTGAGGCCGAACTTCGCGAAGATGTTGCCGATGTGCTTGTGGACGGCGTTGTCGGTGACGGACAGCTTCGCGGCCAGCGTGGCGTTGTCGTGCCCCTCCGCCATGAGCGCCAGGACCTCCCGCTCCCGGCGGGTGAGCGTGGACAGCGGCCGGGCTCGCCCGGCGAGCAACTGGGCCACCACGTCGGGGTCGAGCGCGGTGCCGCCGCCGGCCACCCGGTCGAGCGCCTCCAGGAACTCGTCGACCCGGCTGATGCGGTCCTTGAGCAGATAACCGACGCCGCCCCCGCCGCCGGAGAGCAACTCGGAGGCGTACGTCTGCTCCACGTACTGGGAGAGGACCAGGACCGGCAGGCCGGGGTGGAGGCGCCGGGCCTCGATCGCGGCCCGGATCCCCTCGTCGCGGTACGAGGGCGGCAGCCGTACGTCGACGATGGTGGCGGCCGGGCGGTGCCGGTCGACCGCGGCCAGGAACCCCCCGGCGTCGTCGGCGACCTCGGCCACCTCGTAGCCGGCGTGGGTCAGCAGCAGCTCCAGGCCGGTGGCGAGCAGGACGTTGTCCTCGGCGATGACTATCCGCACGGCAGCTCCACGGTGATCGTGGTGGGACCGCCCGCCGGGCTGACGACCGTGACGCGGCCGTCGAGGGCCTGCGCGCGGCCGCGGAGTCCGGCCAGTCCGCTGCCCGCGCTCTCCCGCGCGCCGCCCACGCCGTTGTCGGTGACGACGACCGTCAGCACGTCCTCGACGCGCCACACCCTGAGCGCCGCCGCCGTGGCCCGGCTGTGCTTGGCCACGTTCGTCAGCGCCTCGGTGACCACGAAGTAGGCGACCGCCTCGATGGCCGCCGGGATCCGGTGCAGCTCGCCGATGTCGATCGAGACCGGGACGCCGCCCCGGGCGGCGACGGTGCGCAGGGCTCCCGGCAGCCCGCGATCGGCGAGGATGGGCGGATAGATGCCGCGGAGCACCTCGCGGAGCTCGACCATCGCCTCCTCGGTGACGTCGGTCGCCTCGCGCAGCATCCGGGCGACGGTGGACAGGTCACGGTCGAGGCACTGCCGGGCGACCGCGAGCCGCATGGCCACCGCCACCAGCCGTGCCTGGGTGCCGTCGTGCAGGTCGCGCTCGATCCGCCGCAGTTCGGCGCCGTGCGCCTCGATCGCGTCGATGCGGGTGCGGGTGAGCGCGGCCACGCGGTCGGCGAGCATCCGGGTGCGCGACGGCGCGAGCACGGCGAGGGTCAGACGGGCGTACCCCGTGGCGAGCGGCGGCAGCGCCAGGCATCCGACGGCGAACAGGACGGAGCCCACCGACGGGCCGGTGACGGCCTCCTGCCAGCCGGCCACCGGGACGTCCAGCACCGTCTTCGGGTGCCCCTGGGCCGGAAACGCCCATGCCAGCAGGGGAGTCGCCGCGATCACCAGCGCGTTGCCGACGCAGACGACCGCGGCGAGCCCGCAGGCGGCGCCCAGGGTCACGTGCAGGGCGAACCAGTACAGATGGCGGGGGAGGTCGATGTCCCGCTCGCGGACGGGGCGGCCCAGCAGCCGGCCGGCCCGCTGCCGGTGCCATTCGGCCCACGACCGGCGCATGCCCGGATGAAAGAGCGGCAGGAAGGAAAGAATGCTCATGATCGCGGTGCCCAATTCCCCGAGGAGATAAGCCGTGGACCGCAGAGGCGGCGACCAGGCGCGGATCACCGGAGCAGAACGCGACCTCGCGCGCATTACAGCAGGCTGTAGTTCTTTCCCTGTGGCGGAAGGTATGGGCTCTTCCGTACCGAAGGCCCTAACATGCCCGTCAGACCGAGTGTCGGGGACCAGAGGTGGACGGAATCGACTCACTTCCGCCGAAGTGGAACGGGAACGGCGGACCGGTTGCACAACCTACCTCCCGAGCAAGGAAAGAGACACCATGACGGAACAGAGTCCGGCTCTGCAGCTGTGTCATGTCGGCACGAACGGCGCCGAAGGCGCCGAATCCGGATACGCGATCGAGAACGTGTCCTTCGCGTGCGACGGCGGCACCTGGACGGCGCTGGCTGGACCGGCCGCCGCGGGCAAGACCGGCGTGCTGCGGTGCGCCGCCGGTCTGGAACCGCTGACGGCGGGCGAGGTCCGTCTCGCCGAGGGACTCCGGCTCGCGCACGTCGGTCTCCTGCCGGCGCCGGAGCAGGCGGCGACGATCGCCACGCTCGCCTCGGGACTCGGCCCGATGCCGGCCGGAGCGGCGGAGGTGGTGCGGGACGCGCTGCGCCGGCTGGACCTCTGGGAGGAGCGGGACACTCCCGTACGCGAACTGACGGAGGACCGGCAGCGGGTGGCCGCGGTCGTGGCCGCGGTCTCCGGAGCCCCCGACGTGCTGCTCGCCGACGACCTCACCGTCGGCCTTCCGCCCGCCACCGCCGAGGGGGTACTGGACCTGGTGCGCGGGCTGGTGGACCGGCAGGGGCTCTGCGTCGTGGCCTCGGCCACGGACCTGGCCTCCCTCGAACGGGCCGACGCGGTGGTGCTGCTCGCCGAGGGGCGTGTGGTCGAGACGCGGGTCGTGCCGTAGCGGCGCGGCCGTCGGGACGCGGGTCATGCCTCAGCCGCGCGGTCCCGCGGCGCCCCTCGGCTCACGCGCCCGCGGCTCGCCCGGGTGGCCCCACGGGCCGGTGACCTCGGCGGGCAACTCCCTCTGCAGGAGCGCCAGGCCGAGCGGGGTGAGCGTGTGCGTGGCGGTGGTGCGGTTGCGGAGCGTCGTGATCAGTCCGGCCTCCCGCAGGACGGTGGCCTGCTTGCTGGCGCCGGAGAGGGAGATGCCGAGCCGGTCCGACAGGTCGCCGGTGGTGCCGCTCTCGGACAGCGCGCGCAGGGCCGCCGCGCGGGTGGCTCCGACCAGGGCGGCCAGCGCCCGGTCGCCCTCGACCCCGGACTCCTCGGAGGGCGACTCCAGGTCGTTGAGGTCCAGGGGCACGGAGAAGACGAGCGCCGGTACGCCGGCCTGCCGTTCGGAGCGCACGAGCACGCAGGTCTTGTCGGGGAGGAAGAGCGAGGGGCTCAGGATCATGCCGCGTCCGTCGAGAGTGATCTCGAGGTCGGTGGGGGACGCGATGCGCAGTTCCGAGGACTCCCACGTCACCTTGGGGTGCAGCCCCGCGAGCAGGAATTCGACACCGTTCGTGATCGCTATCCGCCCGCGCACGTCGCGCTCGATCTCCAGCCGGGCCCGTATCTGCGACCAGTAGGGCAGGATGCCCGCGCTGCAGAACAGGAAGGCGACCTGGGCGAGGCGGCGGGCGCGGGCGCGCACGGCCGGCGGCACCGAATCGGCGTCGGCCCCCTCCCGCTCCAACAGCCACAGGAGATCGGGAACCGGCCGGTACTTGGACACCACCTCGCCCACGGCGGGCAGGTCGTCGCCGAGGCGCTCGCGCACGAACTTGTGCCAGCCGGCGCCGCCGCGCGCCCGTTCGCGTCCGAAGTGGTGGAGGGCGAAGACCGCTTCCGACACGGGTCCTAAAGTATGGACCATTCTTAACCGCTGTATGTCTTCGCTGGAAACTTTGATGCGCAGCATTGCCACCCCCGAGACGCAATTTGCATGCAGGAGATCATGCGTAGGTCGCCGACGATGGCAATGATATTGATCCGTCAATGATTTGGTAGAGGGGCGACTCCTCGTGATTTAGTGCCCCGGCCACGTAATTGTGAGCCGCGTGACCGCTTCATCTCCCGCCGTCACCCGCACCCGGCATGTTCCACCCCTCTGACCGGGCCCGACCGTCCCGCGCCGCCGTTGATCATTCCGTCGAACTCCGTACGGGCCTTCCGTGCTTTTCCCGGTGTCTCGAAAGCGATGGGTGGGATTCAGTCGCAGTCGGCTGAAAATTCATTGTCGGAGACCCGGACCGGTCGGCGGTCACAAGCCGTGTGCCGGCGGACGCCCTGCCATTAGATAAATCGTCAGTAGATGACCCGCGACTCCGCCGTCAGCCGCGCGTGCCGGGACTTGCGCAGATCACGGGTGACATTCAGCCGCCGCAGCCAGCGGTCGGTGCCGTCGAACCGCGCCCGGAAGGGCTTGCGACCGTGCACCACGCGGTAGTTGTCGATGAAGGCGATGTCGCCGGGAGCCAGCGCCACCCCGCTCATCGCGGAGTCCAGGGCCGCCCCGATCTCGTCCAGCACCCGCTGCTCCCCCTCACCCTGCACCCCCTGCATGTAGTAGGGATCCAGCCGGATGTACGGATCCTTGGGGGAGCCGAAGAGGACCGCCACCGGCTCGGGGGACCGCAGGGCGCTCTCCACCCGCTCGGCGCTGCGCCTCATGAGCTCGGCCACCTCGGGGTCCTCGTGGTCGCCCGCCACCTGGTTCTGCGGGCGGTGCGAGTCGTCCGGAAGGATCCTGAAGCGCTCCTCCGCCAGGGCCGCGCGCGTCGCCTCGTCGAGCCGCGCGTCGGCGATGTCGGCGAAGGTCGTCTCCACCCCGTCGGGATTGCGCAGGCACATGAGCCCCAGGTAGTCGGTGCGCAGGGGGTGGAAGGCGTCCTCGGTGTGCCAGGCGAGCGTCTCCGCGCTTCCCCAGCCGATCTGACCGTGCTCGTGGGCGCGTATCGGGAAGATGTCGTGCATGACCCGCCCGTCCTGCTGGGTGGCCCAGCCGATCGGCTCGCCCAGCAGGCAGGCGACGAGCAGGAACGGGATGTCGAGGCGCAGCGTCGCGTCGGGCGCGGCCTTCTCGCGCCAGTCCGGCGGCGTGGGGCCGAGCGACGCGTCGTCGACCGGCAGCCCCGACACGACCAGCACCCCCGACGGCTCGGTCAGCCTGAAGTCGACCAGCGCCGTCCGCAGCCCGCGGGGCAGCTCGTGCGCGTAGACCTGGGCGGCCCGGTGCAGGGCGGGATCCTCGATGGACGAGAAGCGCCCCGCGACCTCCTCGGTGATCTTCTCGATCGCGACGACGTCCTCGTCGCTCAGCTGGAGCTGCAGCATCTTCTTCCTCCGTTGTCGGTGGTCAGGAGCGGGCCGGCTGGGGTGCGCCGGACGGCCGGGGCAGCGCGAGGCCGCGCAGTGCCGGGCTCAGGGTGGCGCCGACGGCGACGACCGCCAGCAGCCCGGCCGCGCCGAGCATGCTCGCGGCCCCGTTCCCGGTGCCGGTCGCCAGGACGCCGGCCGTGACGGGGCCGGCCGTGGCAGCCAGTTCGGAACCGAGGGCGACCAGGCCGGACAGCCGTCCCCGCAGGCCGTCGGGCACGGACGCCAACTGACAGGTGATCACGGTCGTGTTCGCGACGGGCATGGCCGTCGCGGCCACGCCCAGCAGGACGCCGAGCGGCACGCCGCGCGAGGCGTACGCCATGGCGACGGCGACGGCGGCGAAGACCCAGGTCGAGCCGATGACCAGCGCCCCCGGCGGCAGCGCCGCCGCGTGCAGGCGGTCGGCGATCAGGGCGCCGACCAGACCGCCCGCGCCGAAGCACGTCATCATCAGGCCCATCTGCCCGGGCGCGACGTGCTCCTCGCCCGACACGACGAGCACGAGCACGACCAGGGTGTGGAACGCGAGGTTGACCCCGACGATCCATGCCATCGTCGCGCGTACGGTCCGCATGCGCAGCAGCGGCCCGAACCCGCCGAGCCGTGGCGCGGCGACGCTCACGGTCCCTCCGTCGGCCGGGACCCCGGCGGCCCGGCGCGGCAGGTGCAGGGCCGCCAGCGCCACGAACGACGCCGCCAGGACGGACGTGTTCAGCGCGAACGGCAGGACCTCGTGCAGCCCGAACGTGAAGCCGGCCAGCGCCGGACCGATCAGCAGCGCGGCGAACGGCCGGGCCGCGTTGCGCGCCAGCGCCCGCGGCAGCACGTCCTCCGGCACGACCTGGGGGAGGGCCGCGTTCTCGGCCGGTACGAAGACGCCGGCGGCCGCGCCCTCGACGACGGCCACGAGCAGGACCTGCCACAGCGGGCAGTCGCCCAGCAGGACGGTGACGGCGACGCTGAGCATCGCCACCGTACGGACGCCCTGGGTCGCCGCCATCACCCGCTTGCGGTCCACGCGGTCGGCCAGCACCCCGGCGGGCAGGCTGACCAGGGTGCGGGCCCCGGCGAGCACCGCGGCGACCCCGGCGACCGCGGCCGCCGAGCCCCCGTGGGCCAGCACGAGCAGCGGGAACGCGATGTACGCGACCTCGCCGGCCAGTTCCGACAGGAACATGCCGGACCAGAGAACGCGGTAGTTCCGGTTGCGCGGCAGGGGTGGGGTCATGCCGTGCCTTCCCTGTGTGACGGCAGCCGACGTCACCGAGTGTTCCGGCGGCGGGTCGGACCTCGCCATCAAGTTGCCCCCTGGACGAAACTCCCAGGCCAACCGCGCCCCGCCGCCGGACGCGGGCCACGGCCTGCGCAATGTCGGCACGGTTCAAGTTCGTTGAGGGCGCCGGTGGGCGCGCCGATATTGGAGGGCTGAGTCGTGTCCGGCATTCCGACACGGCCGGCGAGCCCTGACGGAACGGAGTCCCCGATGACTTTCGTGAAAGCGACCGCGCCCTCGGACCAGGAGGCGTCCACGCCGCCGCCGGAGGGGGCGGGGCTCGCTCCCGTGCCGTGGCGGCCGGTGTCCCTGACCGCCGCAGCGATGACGGTGTGCCTGCTGGTGCTGGCCACCCGGCACGGCTACCACGTGGACGAGCTCTACACCCGGGCGGCGAGCCGCCACCTCGCGTGGGGCTACGTCGACCAGCCGCCGCTCGTCGCGCTCGTCGCCAAGGCCGAGATGGCGGTCTTCGGGGACGACCTCTTCGGCTTCCGCGTGGTGCCGGCGCTGCTCGCCTCCCTCGCCGTGCTGCTCGCCCCGCTGATCGCCCGCGAGCTGGGCGGCGGCTCCCGGGCGCAGACGCTCGCGGGGTTCATGGCGTTCGCCTCGGGCCTGGTCATGTACACCGGCCACATCATGGGCACCAACAACTGGGACGAGCTGTCCTGGATCACGGTGACCTGGCTGCTGATCCGGATGGTGCGCACCCGCGACACCCGGCTGTGGTGGGCGATCGGCGTCGTGGTCGGCGTCGGCCTGACCGCGAAGTACCTGCTGGTCCTCCTGATGCTCTGCCTGGGCGCCGGTCTGCTGGTGTTCGGACCGCGGTGGGTGTTCCGGACCCGGCGCTTCCCGGCCGCCGTCGGCGTGGCCGTGGTGATCGCCTCGCCGGTGCTGATCTGGCAGGTCACGCACGGCATGCCGCAGCTGGAGATGAGCGCCGCGCTGTCCAAGGCGCTGGACTCCCTGTCCCGCAGCACCTTCGTCCCGATGCAGCTCCTCCTCATCGGCTTCTTCCTCAACCCGGTGTGGATCGCCGGTCTCGTCGCGCTGCTGCGCCGCCCCGAGTGGCGCGCCTACCGGTTCGTCGGCTGGTCGTACCCGCTGATGGTGGTCGTGCTGCTGGTCGTCGGCGGCCAGGGCGCCTACACCACCGCGCTGCAGTACGTGCTCCTCGCCGCGGGGGCCGTGGTCGTCGACCGGTGGGCCCGCGACGCCAAGCGGCTCGGGGTGGTCGGCGGACTGACCGTGCTCAACGCCGTGAGCAGCGCGATCCTGCTGCTGCCGACGCTCCCGATCAACGTGTACGCGAGCAATCCCGTCCTCAGCGGCATGGCCATCGTCCAGTTCGACCAGGTCGGCTGGCCGGAGATGACCCGGCAGGTGGGCGCCGTCTACCGCTCGCTGCCGGCGGGAGAGCAGGCGCACACCGTCATCTACGGCAACCACTACGGCCAGGCGGGCGCGATCGACAAGTGGGGTCCGGAGTACGGGCTGCCGAAGGCGTACAGCGGCCACAACTCGTACGCCGACTTCGGCGTGCCCGGCGAGGACAAGACGACCGTCATCGCCATCGGCGTCGACCCGAAGCGGTTCGGGGCGCTCTTCGCCTCGTGCGAACCGCGCGGCGCGTACGAGAACGACCTCCCGGTCTCCGACGACGGCCAGAGGTTCCTGGTGTGCCGCGGCCCGCTGAAGCCCTGGCCGCGACTGTGGGAGCAGCTGCGCTGGATCGGCTTCCAGTGCCCGTACACCGCCGAGGCGATCACGGCCGAGAGCGCCAAGGGCTGCGACTGAACCGGGGCGGACGAGGGGCGACGGTCCCGGCCGTCACCCCTCGTCCGGCCCGTCGAGGGCGATCACGAGCGTGCAGTCCGCGGCCAGCCTCAGCACGTCACCGTCCCGGAGGGGCGTCCGCGCCCCGGCGCCGACCGGACTGCCGTTCACGAAGGTGCCGTTGGTGGAGTGCTCGTCCCGCACCCAGGCGGTGCCGTCCGGTTCCAGGCCGACGGTCGCGTGCCGACGGGAGACGTTGTCGTGGCGGGCCAGCAGGCCGCGCGTCGCGCCGGCGGCCGGAGCCCGGCCGAGGAGCAGGGTGCCGCCCGGCACCACGGTGCGCTCCACCACGCCGAACCGGATCCGCAGGACGGTGGTGGGCCGATCACGGCGGGTCGCCCGCGCGTCCACGGCGGCGGTACGGGACGGCCGGGCGTCCACGGCGGCGGTACGGGTCGGCCGCGCCTCCGCCGGGGCGGTACGGGTCGGCCGCGCCTCCGCCGGGGCGGTACGGGTCGGCCGCGCCTCCGCCGGGGCGGTACGGGTCGGCCGCGCCTCCCCCAGCAACCGCTGGCAGGCCACGCACACCTGATTGGTCGGCACGGGAACCGGAGCCCCGCAGTGCGGGCAGACCAGGGGCCCCTCCTCCTGGTCATCCTGGTCCTCCTCGGCCGGACCGCCCTCGTCCGCCGCCCCCGGAGCCCCGGCCCCGGGCAGCGGATGACGGGCGGCGACGGGACGGCTGAGGTTCCCGGAACAGCCCCGGCAGACGAGGTCGTCGTCCTCCGCCTCCAGTCCACAGATCGAGCAGGTCAGCTGCGCCACGACACTTCTTCCATGGTGATGCCGGCCGATCGGAGCCGGGTGCTCAGGCGGTCCATGTCACCCCGGCGGGGAACGCCGATGAACCAGATGCGGCCGTCGGCCACCGCGACCTGCATGGGCGGCGGTCCGGCCGGGCCGGTCCCCTCGTACCGCTCGCGCCCGAGAGCGGTCAGCGCGGTCAGCCGCTGGTTGCTCGAACCCCTCCACGACAGGCCGGGGGTGTTGAGGCGCTCGACGTACGGACCGGTGAGCACCGCGTCGCACCGGTCGAGCAGCGCGGGGTGCTCCTTCCGCAGCCGGGCGAGGGAGTACCCGCTGTAGACGAGCACGTCCAGGGGCGCGGGCCGCTCGCGGCGCCAGGCGTCCACCCGGTCCAGGAGCGCGGCGAGCGCTTCCGGCTGCTGGAACGGCTCTCCCCCCGAGACCGTGATCCCGTCGAGCGGCTCGGGCAGTCCGGCGAGCCAGGCCCCGACCGCCTCGACGTCCACGAGCGTGCCGGGATCGGCCGCCCAGGTGTCCTGCGAGACGCACCCGGCGCAGCCGATCGTGCAGCCCTGCGTCCAGATGCCCGCCCGGGTCCCGGGGCCCAGCGAGGTCACCGGATAGTGCGCCTTGTTCAGCATCAGCCGCACGGGGCGGGGGGAGGCGGGGGAGGCCGTCATGCCAGCTCCACGGAGACGATGTCGCCCTCGCGCCGCAGACCGGTCACCCGGACGTGCGCGTCCGCCGCCGGGTCGCGGTCGAACAGGGCCCGGGCGAGGGGGTTGACGAACTGCGACTCCAGGGCCGTGCCGATGCCCCGGCCGCCCGTGTGCGGGTTGCCGGTGCAGCGCTCCCGCAGGGCCTCCCGGGCCTCGGGGGCCACCTCCAGGGCGATGCCCTGCTCCTCGTGGACCCGGGACACGATGTTGTCGAGCTGGAGGTCGAAGATGCGGGCGGCCGCCTCGGGGCCGATGAAGTCGAAGACCACGATGTTGTCCCCGAAGCGGTTGAGCAGCTCCGGTCGGCCGAGGACCCGGGTGAAGTGGTCGCTGATCGCCGCCTTCACGCGCTCCTCGATCTCCCCGTACGGCATCCCGGGGTGGACGTGGGGCACGAGCCGTCCGCCGTCGTCCTCCACGCTCATGCCGAGGTTGGAGGTGAACACGAGGACGGACTCGGAGAAGTGCACCGTCGAGCCGCGCCCGTCCGTCAGCCGGCCGTCCTCCAGGATCTGCAGGAACTTGTCCAGGATCCGGGGGTGCGCCTTCTCGATCTCGTCGAAGAGGATCACCCTGAACGGCTGTCGGCGCACCGCGTCGGTCAGTTCGCCGCCCGCCTCGTGGCCGACGTATCCCGGCGGCGCCCCGATCAGCCGGTCCCCGGCGTGCTCCGCGGAGAACTCGCTCATGTCGAAGCGCAGGTAGGCGGACTCGTCCGCGAAGACCAACGACGAGACGGCCTTGGCCAGTTCCGTCTTGCCCACGCCCGTGGGGCCGGCGAAGAACAGCACGCCGCGCGGCCGGTCCGAGGACCTGGACTGCTGCGCGCCGGACAGTCCGAGGGCCGCCCGCTTCAGGATGTCGAGGGTCTTGGTGACGGCCTGCGGCTGTCCGACGACGCGCCGGGGGATCGAATGCTGGCCGTCCGTGATCCGCTTGCGGAGGTACTCCCGCTTCCAGGGGTTGTCCATGACGCCGAGCTTGTAGAGGCGGATCGCGTCCGGGAGTTCCGTCATCGTCAGGCCGCGGTCCCGGGCCAGCCGGGTGACCTCGATCATCGCCTGCAGGGTGAGCCCGTCCGTCCGGGCCGCGAACGCCTCGCACGCCTCGGCCGCCCGCGCGTCCGAGTCGAGGTCCGTGACGCCGAAGAGCTTCATCAGCAGGCGCGCGGTGGTCTGACGGTCGCCCAGGTCCGGGACCGGCAGCCCGATGGACCGGATCTGGTCGTTGCCCGAGGTGAGCCAGGCCGGCAGGTCGCCCTCCCGGTCCGCCAGCCAGATCACCGGGTTGTACAGCGGGGTCGTCCGGCCCTCCGGCGCGCCGACCGGGACGGCGATCCGGGAGAGCCTGGCGCAGAACCGGAAGAAGTCCCGCTCGTTCGGCTCCATCTCCGTCGGGCCGCGCGCGATGCGGGAGGCGTCGTCGATCGCCAGCGCGGCCCGGATCCGCAGCGCGGGACGGGCCAGTTCGGCCATCAGCGTGCGCAGCGCCTCCAGCGAGGGGAGGGCCCCCGGCCGCGGGAGGCGGGGAAGCAGCCGGGCCGCGGCCGCCTCGGCCCGCTCGGTCTCCTCGGCCGTGGCGGTGGCCGGCAGGTGCACCCGGAGGCCGTCCACGGGGTCGTGCACGAGCAGGCACGCGTAGCCGCTGGCCCGGAGGGTCTCCCAGAGCAGGTCCGGCAGGGACAGCAGGCGCGGGCGCGCGCCGCCCGGCTCCCGGACGAGGAAGCTGTCATGGCGGTTCCCCCACAGCACGAACTGCGCGTGGACGGGCAGGGTCGCCTCGAACTCCCTGATGAACGGCGGCCCTCCGCCCGGCGGGACGCTCCCGGGCGCGCGCGTGTCCTCGACGGACAAAGACCCCTCCTCCTGTCACCGGCTCATGGTCCACGGCCCTGTCGTCGTCACGGGCGGGTCACCGCTCGCGCTCCCGGTGCCCGCGCCGGGCCCGCGGGACCGGCGCGGCCGGGGCGGCCACCAGGGGCACGGGAACCCGCCCGGGCGGGACCGCGACCTGGACGTCCGTCCTCAGCCCCGCCTCCGCCAGGCGGTCGCGCAGTTCCTGGAAGTCCCGGCACCACTGCTCCTCGCGTTCGACGTCGAGGTGCGCGGCGTCGTCGCCGTGTCCGGCGGCGGTGCGCACCACGGCGGTGCGCAGCTGACCGCCCTGCCGGTCGACGGCCAGGTTGACCGCGTGCTCGGGCCATTCGCTCCGTGACAGGCGCAGGGCGCCGTCGGCGACGGTGAGCGTCTCGAACCCCTCGCCGACGTGGTAGCCGAGGTCGGCGAGGGCGTCGGTCACCGTGTTGACCACGTACCGCTGCTCGGCCTCCGCCTCGGCCGCGGCCCGGCAGTCGGCGGCGCGCCGGCGCAGCGACTCGTCGAGCGCCCGGTGGCCGGAGACGACCTCCGTGAGCAGGGCCCGCACGGAGTCCGCCTCCGTCTCCCCGGTGCCCTCCGGTTCCTCCAGGTCGTGGAGGAGTTCGATCGCCTCGCGGGCCTCGCGCCGCGCGGCCTCCGCCGCCTCGTTGGCACGCTGGACGCGGAGCCTCGTCTCGGTCAGCCAGGTGCGTGCCTCGTCGGGGGTCGCCGCCGCGGCCACCCGCGCCGCGGCCGCCCGGGCGGCCGTACGACGGTCCTCGTCGCAGTCGGGGAGGAGGCGAGAGAGGACCCGAGCCAGGGCCTGTCCGACGTCCTCGCGCGCGGCCTCGTCCCCGTCCCGGGGGCCGTCGGCACCGGAGGGCACGGCGGGGGAGCCCTCCGGGCGGTCCGCGAACAGCTCGGCGGCCTCGGCCGGGCGGCGTCCGGCGGTGTGCCCGCTCATGCCGGCGAACAGTTCCGTCGCGAGGGCGCGGGCGGTCTGTTCCCGCAGTTCCCGCTCCGCGCCGGCCAGCGCGCCGTCGGCCTCGGCGCACCAGGACTCCAGCTCGGACGTGGACTGCGTGCCGAGGACGAGCGGCTCGGGAACCCGTACGGAGACGGCCGCGCCGTACTGCTTCCCGCGGTCGTCCCGTGCCCGGGAGAGCGCCGTGATCCGCGCGTTGAGCGCCTTCACCCCGCGCACGGCCGCGTCCCGGGCGGCCGCCGCCCGGAGGGCCGCCTCGCGGGCGGCCTCCTGACGGCGCCGCGTGGCCTCGCGCACCGCGGCGTCGCGCGCGGCCGCGCGCAACTCGGCGGCGGTGAAGGACTGGTCGAGCTGGTACGTCGTACATTTGGGCCCGCTCATCGCTCCCCCAGAACCTGTGTCCGCTGTGACTGGTGTGCCGTGCGCCAATCCCGGTACCGGGCGAACGTCCAGACCCCGTACCCCGCCCCGATCAGGAAGGGGACCGGTGACCACGCCCGCAGGGTGACGATCCCCCAGATCGCGGTGCCGAGCGCCAGATAGAGGAGGCAGCCCCCGCCGCAGGCGATCGTGCTCTTCCGCAGCGGCTGCAACTGCGTCGCCAGCGCTCCCTGCCGGCCGGGCAGCCGACGGCGGAGGCCGGCGAGGCGGGACCGGAGGGACCACCCCGGGTGGTAGTCCCCGCCGAGCCCCGCTGCCAGCGCCAGTTCGCAGGCGAGCGGAATCCCGCAGGTCACCGTCGCGGCGGGGACGAACCGCCCGAGGAACTCCGCCTCGCCGACCAGGGTTCCCAGAACCAGCGGGAGACCGACCGGCAGGGCGAACAGCAGGGCCGCTCCGCCGAGGGCGCGCAGCACGGCCTCTCCGGTGCCGGACCGCCGGTGCTCCTCGGAGTCCCGCCACTCGTGCCGGTGGGCCGTCTCCGCGGCCGCGTGCGCGCGGCGCAGCTCGTCCAGCCTGCGGGCCTCGGCGACGGCGGCCGGCAGGGCGAGGGTGGCCGCCAGATGACGGACGGGGTCCCCGCCGTCGGCCAGCAGCGCGTCGAACCAGCCGGTCCTGCCCCGGACGGGCTCCGCGGCGGACTCGATCCGACGGCGCAGCGCCCGTGCCCAGTCCGGGGCCACCGCGACGGCCAGCGCCTCCACCCGGATCTCGGAGTCCGCGAGTTCCCTCCGGACCCTGGTCGGCAGCGCGGTGGACCTCCGCAGTTCGTCCCAGCGGGCGTTCAGGTCGCGCCACCGCCGGTCGACGTCGGCGAGCTGTCCGGCGCCCTCGCCGAACGTCGCGAGGGCGGTGACCAGGTCGCCCGTGTACAGCTCGTCGACGAGCTCCCGGGCGGCCCGGCGCTCCTCGTCGTCGTGGGGGGAGGAGGCCTGTTCGGCGAGGGCGAGCAGGTCCTCGGGGAGCATGCGCTTTCCGCGGTAGACGGGCGGCATCGTCGGATCGAGCCAGCGCAGCAGCCGCAGCAGCTTCGCGTCCGGGGCCTCGGGCCCGGGGAGGTGGACGTCGACCAGGTCCACCAGGTCTTCGAGGTCGTCGTACTCGGGGTCCTCGAACTGTGCCAGCCAGGCGCGTAGTTGACGCCAGCCCTGGCTGGGGTCGTCCCGGTCGCCCATGGCGACGAAGAACCGGCGCGCGGCGGTCTCCCAGTCCGCCGCCAGGGCCCGGGCCAGCGCCGCCTTCTCGGTGTACTTCACGCCCTTGAACTGCAGGGGCCTGCGCCCGCCGGGGCCCGCCGGCCGAACGGCGGGAGGGGGCGGCTCCTCCGGCACCCCGGGGGAGCCGCCCCCGAGCCATCCGCGGACCTCGGCGGCTCCCCACCGGCGCCCCGGGTCCCGCACCAGCAGCCCGCGGCACAGCAGTCGCACCCGCTCGTCCGGCACGTCCGACACGTCGACCGGCCGCGTCGCCAGGTGGTGCCGGACCGCCTGCTCGGACAGGCCCTCGAACGGGGCGCGTCCGGTGGCCAGTTGGCGGGCGATCATCCCGACGGCCCACCAGTCCTGGGAACCGGAGACCTCCGCGCCGAACACGTACTCCGGGGCCGCGTACGCCAGCGTCCCGAACACGCGCTGGGTGAACCGGGAGGTCGCGTCGAGCGACTTGCTCACGCCGAAGTCGGCCAACGCCAGCTCCAGCGGCTCCCCGCGGCGGAGGAGCACGTTCGACGGCTTCAGATCGCCGTGCACGATCCCCGCGCCGTGCAGATGGGCCACCGCCGCCGTCAACTGGGAGACGACCTCGGACAGGACGTCCGGCGGCACCGGGGTCCCGGCCCCGGCCAGGTCCTCCAGCGATCCTCCGGAGAGGTACTCCGAGACCTCGAAGTCGCGCCCGTCCGAGAAGCCCGTCTCGATCACGCGCGCCACATGGCTGCTCTCCAGCCCCCGTAAGCGCTCCCAGACCTCCGGCGCGACCCGGACCCCGTGGCGGTACACCTTGGCGACGAACGCGTTCCCGGTGGCGTCGCGGACGAGCAGCACGTCCGCCTCGCGGCCCTGGTGCGGCAACTCCCGGACCACCGTGAACCGTTCGGCCAGCGCCGAGGGTAATCGCAGCAGGGGCCCGGGCTCCCCGCCGCCGTCGCGGCGCGTCACGGCGGCGTCGGGCGCTCCCGCGCCGGAACCGGCGTCGTCACGACGCGTCACATCGGCTGCCGAAGCCCGCTCTTCCACACCTCACCCCCCGCGCCGGGATTCTATCCGGCCGGGTCTTGCGTCCAGGTGGCCAAAGAGAGAAATGGTCTTCCGCGTCTCCGGGCACGGACGGGGGTACGGCCGGGGGTCACGGCTCCGGGGTCGTGTCCGGTGCCCGCCGTGCGCGCGTCAGCCGTTCGAGGTCCGCCGCGCTCACCGGCGCCGTCCCCGTCAGGGTGCCGACCAGCGCCTGGGCGAGGACGGTCGCGGAGCCGAGCCGGGCGTCCTCGCGCTCGTCGCCGGTGACCTTCCCGATGACGGCGTCACGGACCGCGTACGAGATGGCGGGGTCCCCGAACAGCTCGGGGAAGGACAGCGCCATCATGCACACGCCCACGTTGGCGGAGAGGATCGACTGGCCGGCCAGCTCGGGGCTCATGCGCAGCCGCCCGGCGTCACGGCAGCGCTCCACGGCCTTCAGGAGGATCGCCTGCGCCTCCTTGATCGCCTGCGGCTTGGCGTCGCCCGTCGGCGTGAACATCAGGCGGTAGAGGTACGGGTTGCGCAGCGCGAACGCGACGTGGCTGTCCCAGGCCGTGCTCAGGTCCGCCACCGGGTCCTCGGTGAGCGGGTTGCGCCGCTTCTCGGCGAGGAAGCGCTCGAAGCCGATGTCGGCCACCGCCGTCAGCAGGCCCTGCTTGTCGCCGAACTGGCGGTAGATCTCGGGCATGCCCACCTTCGCCCGGTCGCAGATGGCCCGGGTCGAGATGGCCAGCGCGTCCTTGGTGGCGAGCAGTTCCCCGGTGGCTTCCAGGATGCGCTCTCGTGCCGTCGACATGGCCCCCACGATAACAGCGCTAACACGGCGGACCTGGGCGGATCCCGCGCCGGGAGGGACTGCCGACGGCGCCGCCCTCCTGCTTGTTATCGCCGCTAACGAACTGTGTTAGCGTGTGAAACATGCCCGGGGCGGCGCGCCCGAGCCGTCCCGCCGTTCACGACGAGAGGAACCGCCATGACCGTGTCCACCACCCTGCGCGATGTGATCGGCCTGCCCCAGGAGCTGCCGCGACTGGGCGAGTCGGCGCTGATCATGATCGACTTCCAGAACACCTACCGCACCGGCGTCATGCGGCTCGACGGCGCCGAGGAGGCCGTGGCCGCCGGCGCCCGGCTGCTCGCCGCCGCCCGCGCCGTGGGCGCCCCGGTCGTCCACGTCGTCAACGACGGCGGCGGGGGCACCCCGTACGACATCCGGGCCGAGATCGGCTCCATCAGCGACGAGGTCGCCCCGGTCGAGGGCGAGAAGGTCGTCGTCAAGCAGTTCCCCAACGCCTTCCACGGCACGGACCTGGAGGAGACGCTCAAGGAGCTCGGCGTGGGCGGCGACCTGGTCATCGCCGGCTTCATGACCCACATGTGCGTCCTCTTCACCGCCCAGGGCGCCTTCAACCTCGGATACCGGCCCACCGTCGTCGCCGAGGCCACCGCGACCCGCCCCCTGGAGGCGCCGGACGGCACCGCCCTGCCCGCGGAGGCCCTCCAGGCCGCGGGCCTCACGACGGTCCGGGACCTGTTCGGCACGGTGGCCCGCACGGTCGACGAGCTCGTCGCCCCGGCGCCCGTGGGGTGACACGAGGAGCCGACGGCGCCCGCCGGCATCCGACTGCATCCGGAGTCCACCCGTCGGCTCCCGACGGCATCCGGAGTCCGCCCGTCGGCATCCGTAGGCATCCGGAGTCCGCCCGTCGGCATCCGTAGGCACCCGGAGTTCGCCCGTCGGCATCCGTCGGCACCCGTCGGCATCCGTCGGCATCCGTCGGCACCCGGAGTTCACCCGGGGTGCGCCTGAAGAGCGCCTGCCGCTCGGTTGCGGGTCGTCCGCCTCGGCGGTAATGGCGGCCGGCCCGTGACGATCCCTCCGGGCCCTCCGTACCGTGCGCCCCCTGGAGGACGTGTGCCCCCCGCCGTCGAGGCCGCCCGCGCCGAGGACGAGACCGTACGCGACGAGGCGGAGCGGCACCGCGGCGACGAGCGGCGGTTCGCGGTCCTGCGGGCCCCGGCCGCCGCCGCCCTGCTCACCGCGGTGCTGTTCTGCCTCGCCACCCGGCTCTCCCGCACGTACCCCTTCGGGCCGGTGACCCGGAACACCGTCGACCTCGGCCAGCAGTACCTGCCGTTCCACGCCTACTGGCGGGCCTTCCTGCTCGGCGAGACCCACGGCGACGTCTTCCTCAACTGGAACTCCGGCTTCGGCTCCAACTTCCTCGGCGACATCGGCACGTACCTGAGCAGCCCCTTCGACCTGCTGGTCGTGCTCTTCCCGGCGGACCGCGTCGAACTCGCCCTGTACGTCGTCACCGCCGCCAAGATCACCGCGGCGGCGGCCGCGATGGCGCTGCTGCTCCCGCGGCTGCGCCCCGGCCCGTGGCCGGTCGCCGCCGTGCTCGGCACCGCCTACGCCCTCTCCGGCTGGACCCTCGACCACGGCTCCACCGTCCCGATGTGGCTCGACGGGCTCGTCGCCCTCCCCCTGTTCTGCCTGGTCGGCGAATGGGCCCGCACCGGCCGCCGGCCCGTCCTCGGCCCCCTCGTCGTGGCCCTGGCCTGGATCGCCAACTTCTACACCGCGTACATGGCGACGCTCGGCGCCGCCGTCGTCCTCGCCGTCCGCCTCCTCACCGCCGAGGAGACCGCCGACGCCCGGCGGCGCCTCGCCGGGGCGCTGCGCGCCGCCCGGAGCGTCCTCATCGGCATCGGGCTCGCCGCGCCGCTCGTCCTGGTCGTCTTCCTCGCCACGAAGGTCGCCGACCCCACCCCCGCGACCGTCTTCGCGCCGGCGCCCTGGACGGACCTCCTCGCCCGGTTCCTGCCCGCCACCGCGAGCGTCGCCAGCCCCGCCCTCTTCATCGGCACGCCCGCCCTCGTGCTCGCGCTGACGCTGCCCTTCAACCGGGCCGTCGCCCCGCGCGTCCGGGCGGGCTGGACGACCGCGATCGTCCTGGTGACGCTCTCCCTCCAGTGGGAGCCCACGCACCTGCTGTGGCACGCGGGCGCCTCGCCCAACGGCATCCCGTACCGTCAGGCCTTCGTGCTGTGCGGCCTGTTGGTCGTCGCCGCCTGGTTCTCCGCCGCCCGGGGCGTGCCCCGGCCGGCCCCGCTCCTCGCGGGCACGGCACTGCTCGGGGCCCTGGCCTGGACGGCCCGGGGAAGCGCCGACATCGACCGGTGGACCTTCCCCGCCTTCGGCACGGCCGCGTTCCTCGCGCTCGCCGCCGCCCCCCTCGCCCTGGCCGCCGACCGCCGCGGCCACGCGCGCGTGCGGCCGGATCGGGCACCACGCGCGCGCGTGCTCCCCGTCCTGGCCGTGGTCCTGCTCGTCGCCGCACAGGCCGGCGAGACGGCCGTCAGCGGGAAGCGGATCGAGGAGCAGCGGCGGGGCGAGGTCTCCTGGTCGCCCCGGGTCGGCCCCTGGCAGGAGACCGCCGCCGCCGAGACGGACCGCGCGGACGCCTGGCCCCGGTACCGCACGGACCCCGGCGAGGTGCCCGGAGGCAACGACGTGCTGCTCGTCGGAGGGCAGGGCGCCGACTACTACAGCAGCCTCACCTCGGACGTGACCTCCCGGACCCTGGCCTCCCTCGGCTTCGGCCACTACGCGAAGGGCCGGCACCCGGTCAGCCTCGACAACCCCGTCGCGGACGCCCTCTTCTCCATCGGCACCCGGCTGCGCTCGCGGCCCACGGAGCCCGTACGGCAGGACGCCCTGCCCCGCGCCACGGTCACCGCCACCACCACCCCCGTCCCGCCCCTGGTCACCGTCCGCCCGGCGGGCCGCCCGGCCACGCACCCCGGGGACTCGGCCTTCGCCCGCCAGGAACGCCTCCTCGGCGCCGACGTGTACGAACTGCCCGCCCCGCGCCGTACCGGACACACCGTCACCGCCCGCTGCCCCGCGGGCTCCCAGGTCTGGTTCTGGGCGCCCGAGTACCGGGGCACGGCGGCCCTGGCGGGGGAGCGGCCCGTGGACTTCGACGGCAAGCCGCCCTCCGTACGCGCCCCCATGCAGGCCCTCGGCACCGCCCCGGACTCCGGCGCGGTACGGATCGACCTGGGGCCCGAGGGCACGGTGCGGCTGCCCCGGGAACCGGTCGGCTGCCTGGTCCGCGCCCGGCTCGACTCCGCCGTGCGGCAGCTCACCGCCGACGGCGCCACGCGCGTGCGTGCCACCGGACACACCGTCACGGCCGAACTCCCGCCGGGCAGCAGGGGCGTCGCGGTCCTCGCCGCGCCGCGCATCTCCGGCTGGCGCTGCGCCGCCGGCGACGCGGACGCCCGCCCCGCGCGCGCGTACGAGGGCCTCGTCGCCGTCCCCCTCGACGGACGGGCGGACACCGTCAGCTGCTCCTTCCGGCCGCCGGGGCTGAAGCTCGGCGGCGCGGTCGGCGCGGCGGCGCTCCTCGCGCTCGCCGCGACGTGGTTCCCGCACCGCCGACGGGCCCGGAGGTGACGGGGTTTCCGCCGGAGACGACAAGAGTTCACCCGGAGTGCACGCGCGGATCGTTCGCCGGGAAAAGTCGATCGTTACTGTGCCCGCCGTAACGGTGTTGAATTGTTTGATTCAGTGTGGGGATCCCGAGTGCCGAAACTGTCCGTCGTCGTCCCGTTCCACAATGTCGGGGCATACGCGCCCGACACCCTGCGCAGTCTCGCGAACAACGCGGATCCGGAATTCGAGTTCCTGCTGATCGACGACTGCTCGACGGACGAGACCCCGGAGATCCTCGACCGCTGGCAGGGCCGCCTGCCGAACGCCACCGTCATCCGGCACGAGACGAACCAGGGCGTCGCCCAGGCCCGCAACACCGGAATCGACGCGGCACGCGGCGACTACCTCACCTTCCTCGACGGCGACGACTGGTACGCGCCCGGCCACCTGAGCGCCGCCGTGGCCGGAATCTCCCGCCTGGGCTGCGACTTCGCCCGCACCGACCACGTCCTGTCGGAAGGCCGGAAGCGACAGATCCGCTATGCCCCCGCCCAACGGCGCGACACCGTGATGGACCCCAGGGACGGAATCTCACCGGCCTCCATGGTGACGATGGTCGACTATCCCTTCGTCCCCTTCGGCATTTACAGCGGACGCCTTTTCGAGAACGGTGAATCCCGCTTCGAGACCTCCCTGAGAACAGCCGAGGACCGGCTCTGGGTCTGGCGGCTCCACCTCAAGGCCCGCACGTTCGCGGCGCTCTCCCTGCACGGCGTCTTCTACCGGCGGGGCGTCACCACCTCGCTCACCCAGATCTCCGACAACCGGCAGCTGGACTTCATCCCCTCGTACGACCTCCTGCTCGACGAGGTCTCCCGGGACGCGGAGGCCGACCGCTTCCTCCCGAAGGCGGTCCGCACCTACTGCGCGATGATCGCCTTCCACATGGGCAAGGCCGACACGTACGAGCCCGCCGTCGCCGCGCGGCTGCGCACCGACGTCCGGAGCGCCCTGCACCGCATGCCGCAGGAGGTCCTCGACGAGACCCTCGCCACCATGGACACCCCGCGCAGCACCCTCCTCCGGAGCCTGCGCGACACCGGAAGGACCGCCTGACCCATGGCCCCCGACGCCACCCCCGACACGCCGGTCCAGATCTTCCAGGTGTCCACCCTGTACGGCGCCGCGACCCTCGCCGCCGCGCTCGACGCCGGACGGTTCGGCCCCCGCGGCTCCGCCCGCAGGCTCCTGCTGGTCTCGCACAACGCCGAGATCCCGGAGACCGCGCTGCGCCTGGAGACCATGACCGGGTACGAGCGGATCGCCGCCCGCTTCGACGGCACCCTCGACTGGAACGAGACGATCCGCCCGTACCACCCCGCCGCCTGGGCCCCCCGCCCCGAGGAGGCCCCGCTCTGGCAGCGCGTCCTGCGCACCGCCTGGGGCCTCGGCACCGGCCCGGTCGAGCTGGTCGTCGAATCCATCCAGGTCAACCCGGCCAAGGCACTCGCCGGAGCCTTCCCCGAGAGCGCCGTCCACGTCTACGCCGACGGCCTGATGAGCTACGGCCCGACCCGCTCCGACCTCGCGCAGTCGATCGCCTGCCGCGTCCGCCGCGTGCTCCACCTCGACCTGGTGCCGGGCCTCCGCCCCCTGCTCCTGAGCGAGTACGGGGTCGAGCCCGAGCTCGTCCCCGACGCCGCCTTCCGCGCCGTCCTCGCCGAGCTCG
Organism: Streptomyces sp. NPDC053513; assembly: GCF_044544765.1. NCBI lineage: Bacteria > Bacillati > Actinomycetota > Actinomycetes > Kitasatosporales > Streptomycetaceae > Streptomyces > Streptomyces sp. NPDC053513. The sequence goes on along the minus strand of NZ_JBITXP010000001.1, from coordinate 333,897 downwards.
CCGAGGAGGCGGCCGACGACCCGCGGATCGCGCGGGCGGCGGCCGCCGGTCCGACGGCCCTGCTGCTCGGCCAGTACCTCGCCGCCCTCTCCCTGCTCACCCCCGAGGAGGAAGAGGAGCTGCACGTACGGATGCTGCGCGGGGCCGCCGCGGCCGGCCACCGGTCGGTGGTCTTCAAGCCGCACCCGACCGCCCCCGCCCGCTACTCCCGGGCCCTGGAGGAGGAGGCCGGGCGGAGCGGCGTGCGGCTCACGGTCCTCGACGGGCCGCTGCTCGCCGAGACCTTCTACGAGCGCTGCCGGCCCGAGCTCGTCGTGGGCTGCTTCTCCACCGCGATGCTCACCGCCGCCGTCTACTACGACATCCCCATCGCGCGCGTGGGCACCGCCGAGGTCCTCGAACGGCTCACCCCCTTCGAGAACAGCAACCGCGTCCCGCTCACCGTCGTCGACCACCTGGTCGCGGACCTGGAGGGCGGCGGGGAGCCCGCCGTGCCCGGAGCGGCCCCGGCCTCGCTCACGCCCCTGGTCAGGGCCGTCGGCTACTGCATGCGGCACAAGGTCCACCCGGGGCTCCGCGAGGAGGCCGCCGCCTTCCTGGCGGAGCACCATGCGGAGCCCGGCATCGCGCACCACTTCACCGCGGAACGGCTCACCCTGCTCGGCCTCCCGGGCGGCGGCCCCGCCCCGGGCCGCACCGGCGCCTCCCGGCTGCGCCGCACCCTGGCCCGAAGCAGGCGCGGCTGAGCCACGGCGTTCAGTTCCCCGGGGACCTGACCAGGCTGAAGACCGCGCCCTCCGGGTCCGCCACCAGGGCGAGCCGGCCCGCCGTGCCCTCGCGCGGCGGGCGCAGCACCTGGCCGCCGAGCTCCAGGACGAGCGCGGCGGCCGCGTCCGTGTCGGCGACCTCGAAGTACGTCATCCAGTGCGGGCCCCGGTCCCGGGAGAGCGCGTCGCCCATGCCGTGCAGCGAGGCCACCGGGGCCCCGGCCACGTGGAGCGTCGCGTAGTCGTGGTCGGCCGAGACGACCGGCTCCACCTCGTAGCCGAAGACCGACCGGTAGAACTTGCCGATCGAGGACGTCTCGTACGTGAGGAGCTCGTTCCACACCGGCGTCCCCGGCGGCCCCGCCGCCGCCGTGCCGTGGTGCGCCTCCGCCTGCCAGACGCCGAAGACCGCGCCGGACGGGTCGGAGCAGATGACCAGACGGCCCGCCTCGCCCGCGTCCAGCGGGCCGACGGCGACGGTGCCGCCGCAGCTGCGGATGTCCTCGGCGGTCTCGTCGGCGTCCGCCGTGGCCAGATAGGGGGTCCAGGCGATCCGCAGGTGCCGGTCGGGCGGCAGCTGGCCGATGCCCGCCACCTCCTTGCCGCCGAGCAGCGCGCGCACGTACGGGCCGAGCTGCTGCGGACCGGGGACGAAGTCCCAGCCGAACAGCGCGCGGTAGAACTCCTGCGTGGCGTCGATCCCGTGCACCATCAGGCTCACCCAGCAGGGTGTGCCGGGCGGGCGCGGAGTCGCCTCGGTCATCGTCACCCTCTCCTCGGACCGTCGTCGTGGCCGTGCTCCGTCCGATGGTGACATCGACGGGGCCGCGACGTGCCCAGGCCACACCGGACGTGGCGAGAACCCGTCGGAGGTCGCCGGGTCCGTCCCCCGCGGCCGTGCGGCTGCGCGAGGATGGCACCCATGAAGCCCATCATCTCCGCAAGCGAACTGCTGAGCGAGTCGGCCGGGGACCGGCCGCCGGTCCTCCTGGACGTCCGCTGGACGCTCGGCGGCCCGCCCGGGCGGCCCGCCTACGAGGCGGGTCACCTTCCCGGCGCGGTCTACGTCGACCTGGACGCGGAACTCGCGGGCCCGCCCGGTAGCGGCGGCCGCCATCCGCTGCCCGACCCGGAGGCCTTCGGGGCCGTGATGCGCCGGGCCGGCGTCTCGGCGGACCGGCCGGTCGTCGTCTACGACGGGGGCCTCGGCTGGGGCGCGGCCCGCGCCTGGTGGCTGCTCCGCTGGGCGGGCCACCCGGACGTGCGGGTCCTGGACGGGGGCCTCGCGGCCTGGACGGGGGAGCTCACGGAGAAGGTGCCGGCGCCGGAGCCGGGCGACTTCCGGCCGAAGCCGGGCGCCCTGGAGCTGCTCGACGCCGACGCGGCCGCGGCGCTGCCCGACACGGGGCTGCTCCTGGACGCGCGGGCGGCCGAGCGCTACCGGGGCGACGTGGAGCCGATCGACCGGGTCGGCGGGCACATCCCGGGCGCGGTCTCGGCCCCGACGACGGAGAACGTCGACGCCGAGGGCCTCTTCCTGGCGGCCGACGCCCTGCGGGACCGCTTCACCGCGCTCGGCGCGACCGAGGGGACCCCGGTGGCCGTCTACTGCGGCTCGGGCGTCTCGGGCGCCCACGAGGTGCTCGCCCTGGAGATCGCGGGCATCCCCGCGGGTCTCTACGCCGGCTCCTGGTCGGAATGGTCCTCGGACCCCGCCCGCCCGGTCGCCACGGGCCCGGCCCCCCGCTGACGTCCCCCACCAGGGCCCGCACCGGAGCACACAGCGGGCCCTTCCCGCCCATGCGGACGCGTGACCGCCCCTTCGGATCCATGACGGGGCCGGCCCCGCCCTGACGCGCGCGTACGGGCGCCGGCCCTGCTGCCTCCGCACGCGTGCGCGTACGGGCGCCGGCCCAGCGCCCCGTACGTGCGCGCGCAGCAGGGTGAGAGTCCCGCGCCCGCGGCCCGGTCGCTCCTGCCACCCCGTGGCGCGGCCGGGAACGGGGCGCGCTCCCGTCCCCCGTACGCACAGGCGCGCAGCGAGTCCCGCACACGCGGGCGCGTGGACGGGGCGGTCCCGCCTCCCCCGCGCGCGTGCGGTCGTGTCAGTCCTGCTTCTTCCGGCGGGTGCCGAAGACGATCTCGTCCCAGCTCGGTACGGCGGCGCGGCGGCCCGGGCGGACGCCGTCCGCCTCGGCCTGGCGGTCCGTGGCGCCGTGCAGGCGGTCGCGGTGGCCCGAGACCGCGCGGGGCATCAGGACGTCGGCGTAGGCCGAACCCGCGCCCGCCGAGGCGGCCGGGGCCGGCGGCTCCTCCGCCTCGACCTCCTCCGCGTGCTCGCTGTCCGGCTGCTCGGGCACGACCATGTCGCCGCGGAAGCTCGGCACGGCCTCCAGGAGGCTCGTCAGGGAGTCCCGCTCCTCCTCCGGCTCGACGGGCGCGGGCGCCCGCTCCAGCTGCCGGTCGGAACGGTCGATCTGACGGTCCAGGGCACGGTCGAGCGGCCTGTCCCGGGGCAGCCGGGCGATGCGCGGCACGAAGGGGAAGCTCGGCTCCGGCGCGGCGGCGATCGTGTCGTCCGTCTCGCCGATCAGGGCCCGTGCCTCGTCGTCCACGGCCTGGACGAGCCGCCGGGGCGGGTCGTACGTCCAGCTGGCCGTGTGGACCTCGCCCGCGACCCGGTAGACGAGCAGCACCTCCCAGGTGCCGTCGTCGCGCCGCCAGGAGTCCCACTGCACGGTGTCCTTCTCGGCGCCGCGCAGCAGCAGCCGCTCCTGCACCGCCTCGCCGAGTTGCGGGCCGCTGTTCTCGCCGGGCCTGCGGACCGGGGTCTTGCGGGCGCGCTCGGCCATGAAGGCGCGCTCCGCGAGCACGGGACCCTCGAAGCGGCGCACGCGGTCGACGGGGATGCCGGCGAGCTGGGCGACCTCCTCCGCGGAGGCACCGGCTCGTATCCGCGCCTGGATGTCACGGGGGCGGAGGTGGCTCTCCACCTCGATCTCGATCTGGCCGAGGCGCGCGCGGTCGTTGCGCACGGCGGCACGGAGCCGCTCGTCGATCGGAAGCGTGTACTCCGTGCTGTCAGCAGCCTTCAGCACCAGTCGTGTGCCGTCGTTGGAGACGGCCACGACACGCAGTTCGGGCATGGGGACCTCCCGGGTGGTGCCTGCCGACGTCACGTGCGTCGCTGCTTCCGCTAGTCGAGTGTGGCCTGCCCGGGTGCAGCCTGCCACTACCTTGCCGAGTTGCCCGGCGTGTCGGGCGTGGACCCTGGAACGCCGTTATGGCACGGTTACCTGTTCGCTACGGGGAGTGACTGGCGGTCACTCTGTGCAGCCGGTTTCCGTGCGATGCCGAAGCGCCGCCGGTTCGAGCGCCGTGTACGGCCCCCTCCCCTTGATCCCGGGCACCCGTGAGGGCGTCCGGACCCAGGGTTCGTCAATGTACTCCATTCGGGCCACCTGGGTGGACCGGCGCGCCGCCCAACTTCTCGGGCGGCACGGGAGTTGAGTCTCCGCGATCTTCCCCCGTACGTGTCACTCTTCACAGAAACAGCAGAAACGGAACTATTCGCTTCTCCTGTTTGTCCCTTCTGGGTGCAAGCCGAACGGATGAGCCAGCAGGGGTCGGAGATGCGTCACAGGCCGGAAATCGACGGGGACGAGCCGGAGGAGGGGAAGAAGAGCGGCGGCAGGATCGACCTGAGCGTGGCTCAGGTCTCCGGCAGCGCCCTGGCCGCGGTCATCGCCGCCAAACTCGCCTCGACCCTCGGCGTGTACGGCACGATCCTCGGCGCCGGTGTGATCAGTGTCATCGCGACCTGCGGCGGCCCGCTCTTCCAGCAGCTCTTCAAGCGCACCGGCGAACAGGTCCGCGACGTGACCGCGGCGGCCAAGCCGAAGGCGCGTCAGGTCCCGGTCCCGGCCGGGCGGCAGGACGACCGCACCCTCCTGCTGGGCGCCCTCCAGGCCCCGCCCCCGTCCGACGGGGAGTTCGGCGCGGCGACCACCCACGGCACCCGCGTCCGGGGCTGGAAGCGCCCGGCGATCGCCGCCGCCCTGGTCTTCGGCGTCACGATGGGCGGCATCACCGCCTACGAACTGGTCGCCGGACAGGACTTCAGCGGCAAGCAGGGCACCACCACCTTCGGCTCCGTCGTCCGCGGCGGCGGAAGCACCGGCCACGACACCTCCGAGCGGGACCGGGAGCCCGCCCCGACGCCCTCGGGATCCGCCGACGGCACCGGGCGGCAGCGGGACGGCGCGGGCACCCCCACGACGGGGTCCACGCCGACCCCGGGCGGCCCGGGGACCGGCGCGGGAACGCCCTCGGCGGAGCCCGCCCCCTCCGGTTCCGCCGGTGACGGGACGACGCCCGCGCCGACCGCCCCGACGACGGAACCGACGGAACCGGAGGGGCCGACGGAACCGACGGCGCCGACCCAGGACCCGACCACCGGCACGGAGCCGCCCCGGACCCCCTCGGCCCCGGCGACGGCCGGAGCCGGGACCGGCACGGGAACCGAGTGACCGTCAGTCGCCCAGGACCCGGCGCAGATGGTCGTTGGCGAACAGCCGGTCCGGGTCGAGCCGGTCGCGCAGCGCCGTGAACTCGGCGAAGCGCGGATAGGCCTCGGAGAGGTAGGCGGCGTCGCGGGTGTGGACCTTGCCCCAGTGGGGCCGGCCGCCGTGCGCCGTCATGATGCGCTCCACCGCGGTGAAGTACGCCCGGTGGGGCGTTCCCCTGTAGAGGTGGACGGCGATGTACGCGGTCTCCCGCCCCGAGGCCGTGGACAGCGCGATGTCGTCCGCCGGGGCCGTGCGCACCTCCACCGGGAAGCTCACCTTGAGCGGCGAACGCTCGATCATCGCCTTGAGCTCGCGCAGCGCGGCGACCGCCGCCTCCCGCGGGAGCGCGTACTCCATCTCCAGGAAGCGGACCCGCCGCGGCGAGGTGAAGACCTTGTACGGGATGTCGGTGTACGTACGGGCCGACAGGGCCCGGCTGGAGACCTTGGCGATCGACGGGATCACCGGCGGCACCGCGCGGCCCAGCGAACAGGCGAGCTGGAAGACCCCGTTGGAGAGGAGCTCGTCCTCGATCCAGCCGCTGATCCGTCCCGGAGGAGCGGCGGGGCCCGCGCTGCGGTTGTTGCGCTTGGTGTTGCAGTTGTCCGTGTGGGGGAACCAGTAGAACTCGAAGTGCTCGTTCTCCGCGTGCAGCGCGTCGAACTCCGAGGTGACCCGGTCGAAGCTCATCGGCTCCTCACGCGCGGTGAGCAGGAAGACCGGCTCCACCGCGAAGGTGATCGCCGTGACCACCCCGAGGGCGCCGAGACCGATCCTGGCGGCCGCGAAGACCTCGGGGTTCTCCTTCTCCGAGCAGGTGAGCAGCTCGCCGGAGGCCGTGACCAGCTCCAGCTCGCGGATCTGCGCGGCGATGGACGCCGACTCGCGGCCCGTGCCGTGCGTGCCGGTGGAGGTGGCGCCGGCGACGGTCTGCTCCATGATGTCGCCCATGTTCGTGAGCGAGAGGCCCTCCCGGGCCAGCGCCACGTTGAGCCGCTTCAGCGGGGTGCCCGACTCGACCGTCACGGTCATCGCCTCGCGGTCGATCCGCCGGATGCCGGTGAGCAGGCCCGGCCGGATCAGCACGCCGTCGGTGGCCGCGATCGAGGTGAAGGAGTGGCCGGTGCCGACCGTCTTCACCCGCAGCCCGTCCTCGGCCGCACGGCGCACCGCCTCGGCGAGCTCCTCGGCCGAGGCCGGACTCACCTCGCGCGCCGGGCGGGAGGTGACGTTCCCCGCCCAGTTACGCCACGGGCTGCCCGCCGTCCTGGCGCTCCCCGACCCCGCTGTCGTCCTGCTCACGCTGCCCCTCCCGGTTCGGCGCCGGCCTGCGCAGCCGGCGGTGTCCGAGGAGACCCACCGCGACCGCGAGCGCGCCCGAGACGACGGGCACCACGTACCCCGCCTCGGCCCCCGACGCGTCGACCACCCAGCCGGCGGCCGAGGAGCCGAGCGCCACGCCGACCGCGAGCCCGGTACTCGTCCAGGTCATGCCCTCGGTCAGCTTGGTGCGCGGTACGTGCGCTTCGACGAGGGCCATGGTGGTCACCATCGTCGGCGCGATGGACAGGCCCGCGACAAAGAGCGCCACGGCCAGCAACGGCAGGTTCCCGGCCAGTAGGAGGGGGATCATACTCACGGCCATCGCACAGATGCCCAGGAGCCATCTGCGGTACGGCTCGCCCTTGAGGTGGAGCAGCCCGAAGACGGCGCCGGCCAGGCCGGAGCCCAGCGCGTACACGGCCAGGACGAGGCTGGCGGCGGCCTTGTGGCCCTGCTCCTCGGCGAAGGCCACGGTCACCACGTCCACCGAGCCGAAGATCGCGCCGGTGGCGACGAAGGCGAGGGTGAGGACCTGGAGGCCGCGGGAGCGGAGCGCGGAGGCGCCCCGGGCGCCGGGCTGCGGGTGGGGGACCGGCTCGGTGGCGCGCTGCGAGGTCAGCCAGAACACGCCGGCGGCCAGGAACACCCCGGCGAACAGCGGACCGGCCTCGGGGAACCACGCCGTCGACAGTCCGATCGAGAGGATCGGGCCGAAGATGAAGCACACCTCGTCGACGATCGACTCCCAGGAGTACGCCGTGTGCAGGCGCCGCTCCTCGCCCCGGTAGATCTCCGCCCACCGGGCACGGGTCATCGCGCCGACGCTCGGCACGACGCCGATCACGCCCGTGAAGACGAAGAGGGTCCAGTCCGGTGCCTTCTGCTGCACGCAGAGGAGGAGTCCGGCGGCGGCGGAGAGCGAGACCAGCGTCACCGGGCGGAGCACCCTGCGCTGTCCGTGCCGGTCGACCAGGCGCGAGACGAGCGGGCCGAGGACCGCCGCGGACATCGCGAGCGTCGCCGAGAGCGCCCCGGCGAGACCGTATCGGCCGGTGACCTGCGAAATCATGGTCACGATGCCGATGCCCATCATGGAGAGCGGCATCCGGCCGAGGAAGCCCGCCACGGAGAACGAGGCGGTTCCGGGCGCCGCGAAGATCGCGCGGTAGGGACTGGGCAAGAGAGGTCCTTGGTCAACACGTGTAATTAATAGCTAAAGCCTACGGTGTTGAAGTCGATCGGTCATCCTCCTTTTTCGGACGAAGGGTTCCGCGACCACGGGCCGTGCCCCTCGCCGTCCGAGGCGGGTGGGAGGATCGGTGCCATGTCCGATCAGCACGATCCCGCCCCGTACGACGCCCTGCTGCTGCTCTCCTTCGGCGGCCCCGAGGGTCCTGACGACGTGGTCCCGTTCCTGGAGAACGTGACCCGCGGCCGCGGCATCCCGAAGGAACGGCTCAAGGAAGTGGGACAGCACTACTTCCTCTTCGGCGGCGTCTCCCCGATCAACGACCAGAACCGCGCGCTCCTCGACGCGCTGCGGAAGGACTTCGAGCAGGCCGGACTCGACCTGCCGGTCTACTGGGGAAACCGGAACTGGGCGCCGTACCTCACCGACACCCTCCGCGAGATGATCACCGACGGACGGCGCCACATCGCCGTCCTCACCACCAGCGCGTACGCCTCCTACTCCGGCTGCCGCCAGTACCGCGAGAACCTCGCCGACGCGCTCGCCACCCTGGAGGCGGAGGGGCTCCCACTGCCCCGGGTCGACAAGCTCCGGCACTACTTCAACCACCCCGGCTTCGTCGGGCCCATGGTCGAGGGCGTCCTCGCCTCGCTCGCCGAGCTCGACCCGGCCGTGCGGGACCGTGCCCACCTCGCCTTCACCACCCACTCCATCCCCGACTCCGCCGCCGACACCTCCGGCCCGGTCACCGAGCACGGCGAGGGCGGGGCCTACGTGCGCCAGCACCTCGACGTCGCGCGGGTGATCGTCGACGCCGTCCGCGAGGAGACCGGCGTCGACCACCCGTGGAAGCTCGTCTACCAGTCCCGCAGCGGCGCCCCCCACATCCCGTGGCTGGAACCCGACATCTGCGACCACCTGGAGGAGCTGCACGGGGCCGGCGTGCCCGCCGCCGTCATGGTCCCGATCGGCTTCGTCTCCGACCACATGGAGGTCCTCTACGACCTCGACACCGAGGCCACGGCCAAGGCGGCCGAGCTCGGCCTGCCCGTCCGCCGCTCGGCGACCGTCGGGGCCGACCCGCGCTTCGCCGCCGCCGTCCGCGAGCTCGTCCTGGAGCGGGCGGCGCGCGAGCGGGGGAGCACGGCGGAGCGGTGCGCCCTGGGCGCGCTCGGGCCCTCCCACGACCTCTGCCCGATCGGCTGCTGCCCGGCCCGGGCCGAACGGCCGGCGGCGGCCGGCGCCGACAGCCCGTACGCGTAAGGAGCCGACGTGACCGACCCCCTGCTCACCGAACTGCTCGACCTCGCCCTGGGGGCCGCCCGGCGGGCCGGAGCGCTGCTGCGCGACGGCCGGCCCGACGACCTGGCCGTGGCGAGGACCAAGTCCAGCCCCATCGACGTGGTCACCGAGATGGACATCGCCGCCGAGAAGCTGATCACCGGCTTCCTCTCGGAGCACCGCCCGCACGACGGCTTCCTCGGCGAGGAGGGCGCGTCGAGCCCCGGGACCAGCGGGGTCCGCTGGGTGATCGACCCGCTCGACGGCACCGTGAACTACCTGTACGGCCTGCCCACCTGGGCCGTCTCGATCGCCGCCGAACGGGACGGCGAGACGGTCGTCGGCGTCGTCGAGGCGCCGATGCGCGGCGAGACCTACCGCGCGGTCCTCGGCAGCGGGGCGTACGCGGGGGAGCGGCGGCTCGCCGTCCGCCCCTCGCCCCCGCTCGACCAGGCCCTCCTCGGCACCGGCTTCGGGTACCTCCAGGCCCGCCGCGCCCACCAGGCCGACGTGGCCCAGCGGGTCATCCCGCGCGTCCGCGACATCCGGCGCGGCGGCTCGGCCGCCATCGACCTCTGCGACGTCGCCGCCGGCCGCCTCGACGCGTACTACGAGCGCGGCCTCAACCCCTGGGACCTCGCGGCGGGCGCGCTCATCGCCCGCGAGGCCGGCGGCCGCACGGGCGGCCGCCCCGGGGAGCCGGAGTCGGGCGAACTGACGCTCGCGGCCTCCCCGGGTCTCTTCGAGCCCCTCCAGGAGCTCCTGGAGGAGCTGGGGGCCTGGCACGACTAGCGGGACCGGCGGACCTTCCCGGTCGGGCCGGACAGGGCCCCGTCGGGCCGGGAGACGGACGCGCGTGGGCCCCGGTGCCGGGACGGCGCCGGGGCCCACGCGTGCGTACGGTCGGACGAAGTGCGGGTGGGACGGGTCAGACGCCCGGCGAGGCCACCTCCACGCCGTGCTCGGCGGCCAGCCGGTGCAGGTCTTCCAGCTCCGCCTGCTCCACCTCCGCCAGGTAGTCGTCGCCCGTCTCACGGGCCCGCGTGAGGTCCGTCTGCGTGGTCCTGATGCGGTGCAGCAGTCCTGCGGTGAAAGCGTCCATCGTGCGCCCCCTCCTCGTGGGTCCGGTGGCACGGGGGTGTGCCGAGGGTGGGTGGATCACGCACTGCGAACTCTGGGGGACAGAGAGCGGTAGGTGGCGCGCCACATACAGGGCGTGATCACGGGGTGTGCAGTCGTCCTCCCCAACCCCTTCCTCAGAGAAACCTCAACTGGCCCGCGAATCCGGTGAATTCTTCGTTCCGGCCCGCGCGCCCCGTCGCGCGCCCCCTCCCGCCCGAGGCCCCGCACCCCCGACTTACAGCCGGTTTACGCGCGTACGGGGCAGGATGGACACGCACAGTCAGTGCGTGGAACTCAGCCGGTCCCCACCCCGGACAGCGGCTCGACGGGAAGGAATGAACGACGTGCGCGTACTCGTCGTCGAGGACGAGCAGCTGCTCGCCGATGCGGTGGCCACCGGACTGCGCCGGGAGGCCATGGCCGTCGACGTCGTGTACGACGGCGCCGCGGCCCTGGAGCGCGTGGAGGTCAACGACTACGACGTCGTCGTCCTCGACCGCGACCTCCCGCTCGTCCACGGCGACGACGTCTGCCGCAAGATCGTCGAGCTCGGCATGCCCACCCGCGTCCTGATGCTCACCGCCTCCGGCGACGTCAGCGACCGCGTCGAGGGCCTGGAGCTCGGGGCGGACGACTACCTCCCCAAGCCCTTCGCCTTCACCGAGCTCACCGCGCGCGTGCGCGCCCTCGGCCGCCGCACCACCGTCCCGCTCCCGCCCGTCCTGGAGCGCGCCGGCATCAAGCTCGACCCCAACCGCCGCGAGGTCTTCCGAGAGGGCCGGGAGGTCCAGCTCGCGCCGAAGGAGTTCGCCGTCCTGGAGGTCCTCATGCGCAGCGAGGGCGCCGTCGTCTCGGCCGAGCAGCTCCTGGAGAAGGCCTGGGACGAGAACACCGACCCGTTCACCAACGTCGTGCGCGTCACCGTCATGACCCTCCGCCGCAAGCTCGGCGAGCCGCCCGTCATCGTCACCGTCCCCGGCTCCGGGTACCGGATCTGACCCGATGGCCACCACACCCGCGCCCCACCCCCAGGCGCCCCCGAAACCGACCTGGGACCCCCGGGACCCCGTCCGGCCGCTGCTGCGCCCGACCATCCGGATACGGCTCACGCTGCTGTACGGCGGGATGTTCCTGATCGCCGGCATCCTGCTGCTGTCGATCATCTACCTCTTCACCGCCCAGGCGCTCAGCGACAGCACCTCCCAGCTGCCCTTCAAGGTCGTCAACGGCACGGTCCAGCCCACCACCTCCTGGTGCCGGCTGCCCGAGTCGCCCACCGGCGACCAGCTCAACGACGCCGTCACGCTCTGTCTGCGGCACCAGAGCGACATCGCCCTGGAAGACCTCCTGCGCCGGTCCCTCTTCGCCCTGCTCGGCCTGAGCATCATCGCCTTCGCCTTCGGCTACGCCATGGCGGGACGGGTGCTCTCCCCGCTCGGCCGGATCACCCGGACCGCCCGCCAGGTGGCCGGCTCCGACCTGTCCCGGCGGATCGAGCTGGACGGCCCCGACGACGAGCTCAAGGAGCTCGCCGACACCTTCGACGAGATGCTGGACCGCCTGGAGCGCGCCTTCACGGCCCAGCAGCGCTTCGTCGCGAACGCCTCGCACGAGCTGCGGACCCCGCTCGCGATCAACCGCACCCTCCTGGAGGTCCACCTCTCGGACCCCGGGGCGCCGGTGGAGCTCCAGCAGCTCGGCAAGACCCTGCTCGCCACCAACGAGCGCAGCGAACAGCTCGTCGAGGGCCTGCTGCTGCTCGCCCGCAGCGACAACCAGATCATCGAGCGCAAACCCGTCGACCTGGCCGAGGCCGCCGAGCGCGGCGTCGACCAGGTGCACGCCGAGGCCGAGGCCAAGGGCGTGGAGATCCGCGGCGAGCGCGCGCCCGCCGTCGTCCAGGGCAACGGCGTGCTCCTCGAACGGATCGCGCTGAACCTGCTCCAGAACGCCGTGCGGTACAACGTGCCGGAGGGGGGCTGGGTGGAGGTCACCACCGAGGCCAAGGACGGCCAGGCGGTCCTGGTCGTCTCGAACACGGGACCGGTGGTCCCCGCGTACGAGATCGACAACCTCTTCGAGCCGTTCAGAAGGCTCCGGCAGGAGCGGACCGGCAGCGACAAGGGGGTCGGTCTCGGCCTGTCGATCGCCCGCTCCGTGGCCCGCGCCCACGGCGGCCGTATCATCGCGGAGCCGCGCGAGGGCGGCGGACTCGTGATGCGCGTCACTCTGCCGATCTGACACACTGCACGAGCCGACCGGTTCCGTTCGCTTTGCGCGGAATTCCGGAGCCCCGATCCTGAGACGCTCATGTGTGATCGATCACAGGAGAGGGTGTTCGGCCCTCCACTCTCCGTGACCGGGAAAACCCTCGGAAAACCAGGAAAAGTCCGGGTTTCCCGGGCCCGGAATGACGGGAAGTACACGGGGTGGCGCCTGCGAGGGCCGCCCCGAGGACCGTGTACGGTCCGGTTCGCCACCCGAAGCCGATCACTCGCGAGAGTGCCCGACGGGTGTCGATTGAGTAACAGACCTTGATGTGAGGCAAAATCTCCGCCTCAGGTCGGGCACAAGTCCGACCTCTCACGCGTTACGTGCGCTGGAGACACCGCAACCACCCAGAGGGGGAGAGCGACATGGCAACGGATTACGACACCCCACGCAAGACCGACGACGACGTCGACTCGGACAGCCTTGAGGAACTGAAGGCCCGCCGGAACGACAAGTCGACCTCGACCGTCGACGTCGACGAGTTCGAGGCCGCCGAAGGCCTGGAGCTTCCCGGCGCCGACCTCTCGAACGAGGAGCTGGCCGTCCGGGTCCTGCCCAAGCAGGCCGACGAGTTCACCTGCATGAGCTGCTTCCTCGTGCACCACCGCAGCCAGCTGGCGCGGGAGAAGAACGGCCAGCCGATCTGCCGCGACTGCGACTGAGACCGCTCGGCCGTGGCAGGCGACACCCCGTCCCGGAAGCGGCGTCTGCGGCTCCCCCGGAGCCCGGAGACGCACAAGGGCGGCTCAGGCCCGGCGGAGGGCGCCCAGGAGGCCCCTGAAGCCGAGCGCACCGCCTCCCTGCCCTCCCTCGGCGCACGTGACGACGAGCGAGGCCTCCCGGCCTCGCTCGAAGCGGTCGTCGAGGCCGCCGAGACGGATCCGGCGCGCCCGCCGGCGGGACAGGGCGACGCACCGGCCGACGCCCGGCAGGGCGGACGCCGCGGCGCCGTCAGGCGGCTGGCCAATCCCGCGCGGGCCCGGCTCGACCGGATCAGGATCGGCTCCGACCGGATCGACGTCGTCCGGCGCGGCGTCACACAGAGCGTCCGACAGGGCGTGAGGCGCGGCGGAGACGGCGCCAAGGCCGGCCTGGGCTATCTGGCCGACCGGCTGATCGACCTCGCCCCGCGGATTCCCGTCCGCGACCTGGCGACCCTGCGCAAGCAGTTCCCCGGCCTCGGCCCCGAGGAGCTCGCCGACAAACTCGTCGCCGGCGCGGCGAACGCGAGCTCGACCGTGGGCGCCGGCGTCGGCGCCGCCGCCATGCTCCCCGTGCCCCCGGCCCTGCCGGCCGAGCTGGCGGCCGAGATCACCGGCGTCGCCGCCGTGGAGCTCAAACTCATCGCCGAACTGCACGAGGTCTACGGACTGCGGCCCCCCGGCCGGCTCACCCAGCGCTCGGCGGCCTATCTGACCTCCTGGGCCGAGGAGCGGGGCATCGACCCCACCAAGCCCACCACGGTGAACGCCGCACTCGGCGGTCAGCTCAAGCGCGAACTGCGCCAGCAGATCACGAAGCGCATGGTGCGCAACCTGCCGAACCTCATGCCCTTCATGGTGGGCGCCGCCGTCGGCGCCGTCATGAACCGCCGCGACACCAGGAGACTCGCCGGGCACATCCGCAAGGACCTCCGTGCCCGCCAGGTCCCCTGGGACGCCCTCCCGGAGCTGCCCCCGCTGGAGCAGCCCGAGAACGCCGAGGAGCCGGGCTTCTGACGCAGCAGCCCGAGAACGCCGAGGAGCCGGGCTTCTGACGCGGGCGGGCGCGCCGGATCAGGCGCGCTCCGCCTCCAGGGCCGCGACCAGCGCCTCCGGATCGCGGCTGGACAGGTACACGTACGGCGTCGGGTCCGCCGGGTCGGTCACCTCGACCCGTACCGCCCCCGGCACGTAGCTCCGCATCAGCATGAAGGCGCGCGGGTCCGCCTTGTGGCTGCGCCAGGCGCGCGCCTCCTCCGCGTCGAGCGCCTCGGCCGCCCCGAGCGCCGCCACCGGGATCCGGGCGTCGCCCGCCACCAGCGAACCGGCCACCACCCGGATCCGGGCGGAGCCGTACGAGGAGACCACCACCCCGGCGATCACCGCCGCCGCGATCAGGCCGCCCAGCATCGGGACCGTGCCCAGCGGGAACATGATCAGGGCGCCGGAGAGACCGATCAGAACCACGATCACCCACCACGAGCGGGGCGCCGTCAGCCGCTCGTCGAAGCGCGGCGCGGCGGGGGACACGGGGGAGGGGCCCGGGGACGGTGCGGAAGGCTGCATGCGTCCAAGCCTGCCACGGCGCGACCTGCGGGCATCCGCGCGGGTAAGGTCTGCGGCTGTGACTGCAACATCTGCCGCCCTCACCCCGCCGGCCGACGCCATACCGCCGGTACGCCACCCGGACGCGCCGGCCCCCGGGGAGCTGCTCGGTGCACACTACGAGTACTGCTTCGGGTGCGGCGGCGGACAGCCCCACGGCCTCCACCTGGAAGCGCGCGCGGGCGAGGGCGTGACCGTCACCGCCGAGTTCACGGTGACCCCCGACCACCAGGGCGCCCCCGGCCTCGCGCACGGCGGCGTCCTCGCCACCGCGCTCGACGAGACCCTCGGCTCCCTGAACTGGCTGCTGCGGGTCATCGCCGTGACCGGACGCCTGGAGACCGACTTCGCCCGGCCCGTCCCGGTCGGCACCGTGCTCCACCTGGAGGCCGCCGTCACCGCCGTGCACGGCCGCAAGATCTACTCGACCGCCGTCGGACGGATCGGCGGGCCCGAGGGCCCCGTCGCCGTCCGCGCCGACGCCCTCTTCATCGAGGTCAAGGTCGACCACTTCATCGACAACGGCCGCCCGGAGGAGATCCGGGCCGCCATGTCCGACCCCGACCAGGTCCGGCGCGCCCGCGCCTTCGAGGTGAACCCCTGATGCGCAGCCCTGTCGACGTACTGATCCGGCGAGTGGACCCGGACGTGCCGATCCCGGCCTACGGGCACCCCGGCGACGCCGGTGCCGACCTCGTGACCACCGAGGCCGCCGTGCTGGCCCCCGGGGAGCGCGCCGTGCTGCCCACCGGGATCTCCATCGCCCTGCCGGACGGGTACGCGGCCTTCGTGCACCCGCGCTCCGGTCTCGCCGCCCGCTGCGGAGTGGCGCTCGTGAATGCCCCCGGGACGGTCGATGCCGGGTACCGTGGAGAGATCAAGGTGATCGTGGTCAATCTCGACCCGCGCGAGGACGTGCGGTTCGAACGATTCGATCGGATTGCCCAACTCGTCGTCCAGCAGGTCGAGAAGGTCCGCTTCCACGAGGTGGCGGAGCTTCCCGGTTCGGCGCGGGCCGAGGGGGGCTTCGGGTCCACCGGCGGTCATGCCGCCGTGGACGGCACAACGGGTGGGAATCGATACGCTTCGGTCGTATCCGACCGGGAAGGACAGTGACGTGTTCGGACGTCGCAAGAAGAGCGGTGCCGCCGAGGACGCGGCGGGCGAGGCCGAGCAGGTCGTCGACGCGGTGGAGGGCGAGGACGCGGCCGAGCCGCGCCGCGTGAACCTTCCGCCGGCGCCCCGGCCCGACGGGCCCTGGGACATCTCCGAGGTCGCCAAGCCCGACGAGGGCCGCGTGGACCTCGGCGGAATCTTCGTGCCCGGAGTCGAGGGCATGGAACTGCGGGTCGAGGTGGCGGGCGACGCGATCGTCGCGGCCACCGTCGTCCTGCGCGACAGCGCCGTACAGCTGCAGGCCTTCGCCGCCCCCAAGAACGAGGGCATCTGGGGCGAGGTCCGCGACGAGATCGCCACCGGCATCGTCCAGCAGGGCGGCGCCATCGACGAGGTCGAGGGCCCGCTCGGCTGGGAGCTGCGGGCCCAGGTCCCGGTGCAGCTGCCGGACGGCAACCGCGGCGTGCAGCTGGTCCGCTTCGTGGGCGTCGACGGGCCCCGCTGGTTCCTGCGCGGAGTGATCTCCGGGCAGGGCGCGGTCCAGCCCGAGGCCGCCGGCCTCCTGGAGCAGATCGTCCGGGACACCGTGGTCGTCCGCGGCGAGGGCCCGATGGCCCCGCGCGACCCGATCGTCCTCAAGCTGCCGAACGACGCGCAGATGGTGCCGGACGGCGTGCAGCAGGAGGAGCAGGAGAGCTCCCGCTTCTCCGGCGGCATGGGCCAGCTCCAGCGCGGTCCGGAGATCTCCGAGATCCGCTGAGTCCCCGGGCTCCGATGAGCCCCAGGCTCCGCCGAGCCCCGGGCTCCGCCGACGTGTGGCAAGGCCGGTGGACCGTCTCCCGTACCCCTCGTACGGGAGACGGCCCACCGGCCGTTCTCCCCCGGGGCCGGTCCGGCGCGGGGCGCCCCCTCGGCGGCCAGGTCGCGGGGCACATCAGGATCACGTCAATACCGCCCGCGGCCCCTCCCCGCGCACCGAATGTCCGATTGGCTGGACGTATGGTCGAGACCATGGGACGCGGCAAGCTTCGGATCTACCTCGGCGCTGCGCCGGGCGTCGGCAAGACCTACGCGATGCTCGCCGAGGGCCGCCGCCGGGCGGAGCGCGGCACGGACTGCGTGGCGGCGTTCGTGGAGCACCACGGCCGACCGCGCACGGAGGCCATGCTGCACGGCCTGGAGGAGGTCCCGCGCCGCACCCTGGAGCACCGGGGGGCGGCCTTCACGGAGATGGACGTCGACGCCGTCCTCGCCCGCCGTCCCGCCGTCGCCCTCGTCGACGAGCTCGCCCACACGAACGTGCCGGGCTCCCGCAACCCCAAGCGGTGGCAGGACGTCGCCGAACTCCTCGCCGCCGGCATCGACGTCGTGTCGACCGTCAACATCCAGCACCTGGAGTCCCTCGGCGACGTAGTCGAGGCGATCACCGGGGTGCGGCAGCGGGAGACCGTCCCCGACGAGGTGGTGCGCCGGGCCGACCAGATCGAACTGGTCGACATGGACCCGAAGGCGCTGCGGCGGCGGATGGCCCACGGCAACGTCTACACCCCGGACAAGGTCGACGCGGCCCTCTCCAACTACTTCCGCCCCGGCAACCTCACGGCCCTGCGCGAACTGGCCCTGCTCTGGACCGCCGACCGGGTCGACGAATACCTCCGGCAGTACCGGGGCGAGCACGGCATCCGCTCCACCTGGCAGGCCCGGGAGCGCATCGTCGTCGGTCTGACCGGCGGCCCCGAGGGCCGCACCCTCATACGACGCGCCACCCGGCTCGCCGAGAAGGGCGCCGGCGGCGAGGTCCTCGCCGTCTACATCGCCCGCAGCGACGGCCTCACCGCCGCCTCCCCGAAGGAGCTGGCCGTCCAGCGCACCCTCGTCGAGGACCTCGGCGGAACGTTCCACCACGTCATCGGCGACGACATCCCCTCGGCGCTCCTGGAATTCGCCCGCGGGGTCAACGCCACCCAGATCGTCCTCGGCTCCAGCCGCCGCCGGACCTGGCAGTACGTGCTCGGCCCCGGCGTCGGCCAGACCGTGGCCCGCGACTCCGGACCCGACCTCGACGTCCACATCGTCACCCACGACGAGGTCGCCAAGGGCCGGGGCCTGCCCGTCGCGCGCGGCGCCCGCCTCGGCCGCTCCCGGATCCTCGGCGGCTGGCTCGCCGGCGTCGCGGGCCCGGTCGCCCTGGCCCTGCTCCTCACGCACGTCGACGCCGACCTCGGGCTCGCCAACGACATGCTGCTCTTCCTCGCCCTGACCGTGGCCGCCGCGCTGCTCGGCGGGTTCCTGCCGGCGCTCGCCTCGGCCGCCGCCGGCTCCCTCCTCCTCAACTGGTTCTTCACCCCGCCGGTCCACCGCCTGACCATCGCCGACCCCCTCAACATCGTCGCCATCGCCGTCTTCTTCGGCGTCGCGATGTCGGTCGCCTCCGTGGTCGACCTGGCCGCCCGGCGCACCCACCAGGCCGCCCGGCTGCGCGCCGAGTCCGAGGTGCTCTCCTACCTGGCCGGCAGCGTGCTGCGCGGCGAGACGAGCCTGGACGCCCTCCTGGAACGGGTCCGCGAGACCTTCTCCATGGAGTCCGTGGCCCTCCTGGAGCGCGCGGACGACGTCGAGCCGTGGACCCGGGCCGCGAGCGTCGGCCCCCATCCCGCGGCCCGGCCGGAGGACGCCGACGTGGACATGCCCGTCGGCGACCACCTGGCGCTCGCCCTGACCGGCCGGGTGCTGCCCGCCGAGGACCGGCGGGTGCTCGGCGCCTTCGCCGCCCAGGCCGCGGTCGTCCTCGACCGGCAACGGCTCGTCGGCGAGGCCGAGGAGGCCCGGAAACTGGCCGAGGGCAACAAGATCCGCACCTCCCTGCTCGCCGCCGTCAGCCACGACCTGCGGACCCCGCTCGCGAGCATCAAGGCCTCCGTCTCCTCCCTCCGCTCCGACGACGTCGAATGGTCCGAGCAGGACAGGGCCGAGCTCCTGGAGGGCATCGAGGCCGGCGCCGACCGCCTCGACCACCTCGTGGGCAACCTCCTCGACATGTCCCGCCTCCAGACCGGCACGGTCACCCCCCTGATCCGGGCCGTCGACCTCGACGAGGTCGTCCCCATGGCCCTCGGGGGAGTGCCCGACGGCAGCGCCGAGCTCGACATCCCCGAGACGCTGCCCATGGTCGAGGTCGACAAGGGCCTCCTGGAGCGGGCCGTCGCCAACATCGTGGAGAACGCCGTGAAGTACAGCCCCGAGGGCGTGCCCGTCGCCGTCGCCGCCAGCGCCCTGGGGGACCGGGTCGAGCTGCGGGTCGTGGACCGCGGCCCCGGCGTCCCCGACGAGGCCAAGGACGGCATCTTCGAGCCCTTCCAACGCCTCGGCGACGCCCCGCGCGGCTCCGGCGTCGGCCTCGGCCTCGCCGTCGCCCGCGGCTTCGTCGAGGCCATGGGCGGGACGCTCGGCGCCGAGGACACCCCCGGCGGCGGCCTCACCATGGTGCTCACCCTGCGCGCCGCGCCGGGCGGCCCCCGGGCCCCGGCCGCCGGCCTCCCGGCCCGCGCCGTGACCTGACCGGCGGCCGCACCCGTATCCGGCGCCGGTACCCACCTCCGTACCCTCCCGACATCCGTACCCCGACACGACGAAGAAGGCAGGCCCCCTCCATGACCCGGGTCCTCGTGGTCGACGACGAGCCGCAGATCGTCCGCGCCCTGGTGATCAACCTGAAGGCGCGGAAGTACGAGGTCGACGCCGCGCCCGACGGCGCCACCGCCCTCCGGCTCGCCGCCGAACGCCAACCCGACGTCGTCGTCCTCGACCTCGGACTGCCCGACATGGACGGCGTCGACGTGATCAAGGGCCTGCGCGGCTGGACGAGGGTGCCGATCCTCGTCCTGTCCGCCCGGCAGACCTCCGACGAGAAGGTCGAGGCGCTCGACGCGGGCGCCGACGACTACGTCACCAAGCCCTTCGGCATGGACGAGCTGCTCGCCCGGCTGCGCGCGGCCGTGCGCCGCGCCGAGCCGGTCGGCGGCGCCGAGGACGGGGTCGCCGTGGTCGAGACCGCGGGCTTCACCGTCGACCTGGCCGCGAAGAAGGTCCACCGCGACGGGCGCGACGTGCGGCTCACCCCCACCGAATGGCACCTCCTGGAGGTCCTCGTCCGCAACGCCGGCAGGCTCGTCGGCCAGAAGCAGCTCCTCCAGGAGGTCTGGGGACCCTCGTACGGCACGGAGACCAACTACCTCCGGGTCTACATGGCGCAGCTCCGGCGCAAGCTGGAGACCGACCCCTCGCACCCGCGCCACTTCGTCACCGAGCCGGGCATGGGGTACCGCTTCGAACGCTGAAACGGAAGCCGTACGGGCGGGTGGTCCGGGGCCGCTTCCGGTGACAGCGGTGGCCGGTACGCTTTCTGTATGAGTGCTGCACCGCGTACGGAGAAGCCGGCCGGAAGGTTCCGCCGGATGCTCGACCGCCTCTCCTCCTCCCCGGAGGACCTGGAGTCGGAGGAGCTCCAGGAGGACACCGAGGCCTCGGGGTGCACGCGTATCTCCGACTGCTCCGACCGACAGATAGTCAAGGTGACTGGTACCTTGCGCACGGTCACGCTGCGTCCCCGGGCCGGTGTGCCCGCGCTGGAGGCCGAGCTCTTCGACGGCACGGCACCGCTCGACGTCGTGTGGCTCGGCCGGCGCTCCATCGTGGGCATCGAACCGGGACGCAAGCTGATCGCCTCCGGCCGGATCTCCATGAGCCACGGCCGGCGGGTCCTCTTCAACCCCAAATACGAGCTCCGACCGCTCGGACAGGAGTAGCCGGTGACGTCCCTCGACAAGCCGACCGCGGACCGCTCGACCCCGGACCAGGACGCCCAGGCGGACAAGGCCGTGACCGAGGCCGCGCTCTTCGAGGCCTTCGGCGGTCTGCGAGGCATGATCGAGACGGTCCTGCCCGGCCTGCTGTTCGTCACGATCTTCACGATCAACAAGAACCTGCACGTCTCGGCCATCGCCGCGCTCGCGGTCTCGCTGGTCCTGGTGGCCGTCCGGCTGATCCGCAGGGACACCGTCAAGCACGCCTTCAGCGGCGTCTTCGGCGTCGCCTTCGGCGTGGTCTTCGCGATGATGACGGGCAACGCCAAGGACTTCTACCTGCCGGGCATGCTCTACACCCTGGGCCTCGCCCTGGCCTACATCATCACCGCGCTCGCCGGAGTGCCCCTGATCGGCCTGATCCTCGGCCCGGTCTTCAAGGAGAACCTCTCCTGGCGCACCCGCAACCCGGGCCGCAAGAAGGCCTACACCAAGGCCAGCTGGGCCTGGGGCCTGATCCTGCTCGGCAAGTGCGCGATCCTCTTCCCGATGTACTGGTGGGCCGACACCACCAAGTTCGGCTGGGTGCTCGTCGCCCTCAAGATCCCGCCGTTCCTGCTCGCGGTCTACCTCACCTGGGTGTTCCTCGCGAAGGCCCCGGCGCCGATCGACGTCTTCGCCGAGATGGAGGCCGAGGAGCGCGCCGAGAAGGAGCGCGAGGCGGCCGCCGCCGCACAGCACCGGCCGGGGGCCTGAGCAGCGGTACGAGAGAGGGCCCGGACCTGTCCACCAGGTCCGGGCCCTTCCGCGTACACCCACGCCCGGGATCAGGACTCGGGAGTCTCCCGGCGGACCTGGAGGAGGTCCTCCAACTGCTCCTCGCGGGCCTGCGCGGCCACGAACAGCAGCTCGTCGCCGGCCTCCAGGGTCTCCTCGGGGCTCGGCGTCAGCACCCGCGAACCGCGGATGATCGTCACCAGCGAGGTGTCCTGCGGCCAGGCCACGTCCCCCACGGCGGTGCCGGCGACCGCCGACTCCGGCGGCAGCGTCAGCTCGACCAGGTTCGCGTCGCCGTGGCTGAAGCGGAGCAGCCGGACCAGGTCGCCGACGCTCACCGCCTCCTCGACCAGGGCCGACATCAGCCGCGGAGTCGAGACGGCCACGTCCACGCCCCAGGCCTCGTTGAACAGCCACTCGTTCTTCGGGTTGTTCACCCGGGCGACCACGCGCGGCACGCCGTACTCGGTCTTGGCGAGCAGCGAGACGACCAGGTTCACCTTGTCGTCACCGGTCGCCGCGATCACCACGTTGCAGCGCTGCAGCGCCGCCTCGTCCAGCGAGGTGATCTCGCAGGCGTCGGCGAGCAGCCACTCCGCCTGCGGCACCCGCTCCACCGAGATGGCGGTCGGCGCCTTGTCGACCAGCAGGACCTCGTGGCCGTTCTCCAGGAGCTCGCCCGCGATGGAACGGCCCACCGCACCCGCGCCCGCAATAGCGACACGCATCAGTGACCGCCCTCCTCGGGACCCTCGGCGAAGGCCGCCTCGACCTTCGCGATCTCGTCCGTACGCATCATCACGTGCACCAGGTCACCTTCCTGGAGCACCGTCTGCGAGGTCGGCAGAATCGCTTCGCCCAGCCGGGTGAGGAAGGCGACGCGGACGCCGGTCTCCTCCTGGAGCCGGCTCACCTTGTGGCCGATCCACGCCGGGGAGGTGTGCACCTCGGCGAGCTGCACGCCACCGCTCGGGTCGCGCCACAGCGGCTCCGCGCCCGAGGGCAGCAGCCGGCGGAGCATCTGGTCGGCGGTCCAGCGGACCGTCGCGACCGTCGGGATCCCGAGGCGCTGGTAGACCTCGGCGCGACGCGGGTCGTAGATCCGCGCCGCCACGTTCTCGATGCCGAACATCTCGCGCGCGACCCGCGCCGCGATGATGTTGGAGTTGTCGCCGCTGCTCACCGCGGCGAAGGCACCGGCCTCCTCGATCCCGGCCTCACGCAGCGTGTCCTGGTCGAAGCCCACGCCCGTGACCCGCCGGCCGCCGAAACCCGAGCCCAGACGGCGGAAAGCCGTCGGGTCCTGGTCCACGACCGCGACGGTGTGCCCCTGCTGCTCCAGGGTCTGCGCGAGAGCGGCTCCCACTCGCCCGCAGCCCATGATGACGATGTGCACGTCCCCTTACCCCGCACTCCTGATCGCCCTGCTGACCTGCGAATACACCCTGCTCACAACTTTCCTCGCCCGATCGGCCCGGGCCGTGGCGGGCAACGCCCTGACGGGTCGCCCGGTCCGAGCTTAAGCGGCAACGCTGGCGGGGACCGCATCCGAGGTGGTACTCAGGGAGATTCGGTGCGGATCGGGGGTGCCGGTGCGCGTGGCTCTTTTCGAACGCTTACGATCCTCTGCGTGTCCAAACTGACCGACGTGCCCAAACGGATCCTGATCGGGCGGGCCCTGCGCAGCGACAAGCTGGGAGAGACCCTTCTCCCGAAGCGGATCGCCCTCCCCGTCTTCGCCTCCGACCCGCTGTCCTCGGTGGCGTACGCCCCCGGCGAGGTGCTGCTCGTCCTCTCCGTCGCCGGCCTGTCGGCCTACCACTTCAGCCCGTGGATCGCGCTCGCGGTCGTCGTTCTGATGTTCACGGTGGTCGCGTCGTACCGGCAGAACGTGCACGCGTACCCGAGCGGCGGCGGCGACTACGAGGTCGCCACCACCAACCTCGGGCCGAAGGCCGGACTCACCGTCGCGAGCGCCCTGCTCGTCGACTACGTCCTGACCGTCGCCGTGTCGATCGCCTCGGGCATCGAGAACCTCGGCTCCGCGGTCCCCTTCATCGTCGAGCACAAGGTGCCCTCGGCGATCGCGGTCATCGTCCTCCTCACCCTCATGAACCTCCGGGGTGTGAAGGAGTCGGGCAGCCTCTTCGCCATCCCGACGTACGTCTTCGTCGCCGGCGTCTTCATCATGATCATCTGGGGCGCGTACCGGGGGATCGTCCTCGACGAGACCATGCGCGCCCCCACCGCCGACTTCGAGATCAAGGCCGAGCACCAGGGCCTGGCCGGCTTCGCGCTGGTCTTCCTGCTGCTGCGGGCGTTCTCCTCCGGCTGTGCCGCCCTCACCGGCGTCGAGGCCATCTCCAACGGCGTCCCCGCCTTCCGCAAGCCGAAGTCGAAGAACGCGGCCACCACGCTCGCCCTCATGGGCGGCCTGGCCGTCACCATGTTCTGCGGCATCATCTTCCTGGCCATGGCCACCGACGTCCGGATGGCCGAGAACCCCGGCGAGGACCTGCTGCACAACGGCGTCCCGCTCGGCGCGGGCTACGTCCAGGACCCGGTGATCTCCCAGGTCGCGGCCGCCGTCTTCGGAGACGGAACGTTCTTGTTCGTCGTCCTCGCCGCCGCCACCGCCCTCGTGCTCTTCCTGGCCGCCAACACCGCGTACAACGGCTTCCCGCTCCTCGGCTCGATCCTCGCCCAGGACCGGTACCTGCCGCGCCAGCTGCACACCCGCGGCGACCGCCTCGCCTTCTCCAACGGCATCGTGCTCCTCGCCGGCGCCGCCGCCCTCCTCGTCTGGATCTACGGAGCCGACTCCACCCGGCTGATCCAGCTCTACATCGTCGGCGTCTTCGTCTCCTTCACCCTCAGCCAGATCGGCATGGTCCGGCACTGGAACCGCCACCTGACGACCGAGAAGGACCCGGCCAAGCGCCGCCACATGATCCGCTCCCGCGCGATCAACGCCTTCGGCGCCTTCTTCACCGGCCTCGTCCTCGTCGTCGTCCTCGCCACCAAGTTCACGCACGGCGCCTGGGTCGCCCTGCTCGGCATGGTGATCTTCTACGGGACGATGACCGCGATCCGACGGCACTACGACTCGGTCGCCGCGGAGATCGCCGCCGCGGAGGAGCGCCCCGACGAGTACGTGCGCCCCTCCCGGGTCCGCTCGATCGTCCTCGTCTCCAAGCTCCACAAGCCCACCCTGCGCGCCCTGGCCTACGCCAAGCTCATGCACGCCGGCGAGCTCGAGGCGCTGACCGTCAACGTCGACCCGGCCGAGACGAAGGCGCTCAAGGAGGAGTGGGAGCGGCGCAACATCAACGTCCCGCTCAAGATCCTCGACTCGCCGTACCGCGAGATCACCCGGCCGGTGATCGAGTACGTGAAGAACATGCGCCGCGAGAGCCCGCGCGACGCCGTCTCCGTCTACATCCCCGAGTACGTCGTCGGCCACTGGTACGAGCACCTGCTCCACAACCAGTCCGCGCTCCGCCTCAAGGGCCGGCTGCTCTTCACCCCCGGCGTGATGGTCACGTCCGTCCCGTACCAGCTCCAGTCCTCCGAGGCCGCGAAGAACCGGGCCAGGAAGCGCCAGGAGTGGAACGCGCCGGGCTCCGTCCGCCGCGGCCCGGTGGAGAAGCGCCAGAAGGAACCCACCGCGAAGAACAACTGAGAAACAGCAACTAGACTGGTGGGCTGCCGTCGGACCGTGGTCCGAGCGGCAGCCCACCTTCTTCTTCCCTCTGGAGTCCCCGGTCATGCAGAACACCCCTGTCACGTCGCTGGTCGGGGCGGAGTACGAGGTAGAGGTCGGCCCGGTCGCCCACGGCGGCCACTGCATCGCCCGCACGGAAGCCGGCCGGGTCCTCTTCGTCCGCCACGCCCTGCCCGGCGAGCGCGTCCGGGTGCGGGTCACCGAGGGCGAGGAGACCTCCCGCTTCCTGCGCGCCGACGCGATCGAGATCCTGGACGCCTCCAAGGACCGCGTCGAGGCCCCCTGCCCCTTCGCCGGGCCCGGCAAGTGCGGCGGCTGCGACTGGCAGCACGCCAAGCCCGGCGCCCAGCGCCGCCTGAAGGGTGAGGTCATCGCGGAACAGCTCCAGCGCCTGGCCGGGCTCACCCCGGAGGAGGCCGGCTGGGACGGCACCGTCATGCCCGCCGAGGGCGACAAGCTCCCCGCGGGCGAGGTCCCGCAGTGGCGCACCCGCGTCCAGTACGCCGTCGACGCCGAGGGCCACGCGGGCCTGCGCAAGCACCGCTCCCACGAGGTCGAGATCATCGACCACTGCATGATCGCCGCCGAGGGCGTCTCGGAGCTCGGCATCGAGAAGCGGAGCTGGGAGGGCATGGCGGCCATCGAGGCCATCGCGGCCTCCGGCTCCAACGACCGCCAGGTCATCCTCACCCCCCGCCCGGGCGCCCGCCTCCCCCTCGTCGAGCTGGACAAGCCGGTCTCCGTGATGCGCGTCGACGAGAAGGACGGCGGCGTCCACCGCGTCCACGGCCGCGCCTTCGTCCGCGAGCGCGCCGACGACCGCACCTACCGCGTCGGCAGCGGCGGCTTCTGGCAGGTCCACCCGAAGGCCGCGCAGACCCTGATGCTCGCCGTCATGCAGGGCCTCACCCCCCGCAAGGGCGAGACGGCCCTCGACCTCTACTGCGGCGTCGGCCTCTTCGCGGGCGCCCTCGCCGACCGCGTCGGCGACCAGGGCGCGGTCCTCGGCATCGAGTCCGGCAAGCGCGCGGTCGAGGACGCCCGCCACAACCTGGCCGGCTTCCCGCGCGTCCGCATCGAACAGGGCAAGGTCGAGTCGGTCCTCCCGCGCACCGGCATCACCGAGGTCGACCTCATCGTCCTGGACCCGCCCCGCGCGGGCGCCGGCAAGCAGACGGTCCACCACCTGGCCGGCCTGGGCGCCCGCCGCATCGCCTACGTGGCCTGCGACCCGGCCGCCCTGGCCCGAGACCTCGCCTACTTCGCGGAACGCGGCTACAAGGTCCGGACCCTGCGAGCGTTCGACCTGTTTCCGATGACGCACCACGTGGAGTGCGTGGCGATCCTGGAGCCGGTGAAGAAGGACGCCTGAGCTGGGGCCTGCGCGTGCTCGGGAGGGGCGATGGGGGTACGCGACACCCCGGCGCTGAGCTGATGCTCGTTCCGGTGGAGTGGGTCAGGCCCCTTCCACGACCGAGAGGTGGTGGCGTAGCTCGTCGGTCACGCGTGCCCTGTCGCCGTCGGCGGGAAGGCGCCAGTCCGTCTCGATGCCCCGTTCCACGGCCGGCTCGCTGCTGAAGCGGACGAGGTCGGGGGCGGGCAGGTAGGTGTCGCGCAGCCAGAGGAGGAAGGGGGCCGCCTCACCCGCCGTGGTGTCGGACAGCATCACGCAGTCCCGCCCGTGGACGGTGGCGGTGCCGTCGTACCCGGCGTCTTGGTCGGTGCCCGCCCGGAAGGCGTCAGCGGCCTCCGGACGTCGGATCGACCAACCCGAGGACAGCGCCGCCAGCACGGTTCGCGACACCCCGTGCCCGCCGAACGGGGCTCCTGCTGCGGGAGGAAGAGCAGATCCGCAGGTCAGTGTCGGTGTGATGAAGAGACTGATCCCGATTGTCCGTGTCCGGGCGGTTATCGGGAGCTATGGGGTCTATGGTCGCCACGCCCGCCGGCATCCCTTTGAGCCCTCACGGAGTCCACATGGTCGTCTCCACGGAACCACCCACCCTCGTACCGGTGAAGAAGAGGGGCTGGGGGAGTGTCGTCGTGGACTGGCTGACGACGACGGACCACAAGAAGATCGGGCACCTCTACCTGGTCACGTCGTTCGTCTTCTTCCTGCTCGGCGGCATGCTCGCCCTGGTGATCCGTGCGGAACTGGCGCGGCCGGGGCTGCAGATCGTCTCGCCCGAGCAGTACAACCAGGCGTTCACCCTGCACGGCACGGTGATGCTGCTGCTCTTCGCGACCCCGACCTTCGCCGGCTTCGCCAACGCGATCATGCCGTTGCAGATCGGGTCGCCCGATGTGGCGTTCCCGCGGTTGAACATGTTCTCGTACTGGCTGTTCCTGTTCGGCGGCCTGATCGCCTTCTGCGGCATCTTCACCAGCCAGGGCACCGCGGACTTCGGCTGGACCGCCTACACGCCGCTCAGCGGCGGGGAACGCACCCCGTACGTCGGCGGTGACATGTGGATCATGGGACTCGCGCTCGGCGGCTTCGGGACGATCCTGGGCGCGGTCAACTTCATCACCACGATCATCTGCATGCGCGCTCCGGGCATGACGATGTTCCGGATGCCGATCTTCACGTGGAACGTGCTGCTGACCTCGGTGCTCGTACTGTTCGCGTTCCCCGTGCTGGCGGCGGCGCTGTTCGCGCTCGAGGCGGACCGGCAGTTCGGCGCGCACGTCTACGACCCGGAGAACGGCGGCGCGCTGTTGTGGCAGCACCTGTTCTGGTTCTTCGGGCACCCCGAGGTCTACATCATCGCGCTGCCGTTCTTCGGCATCGTCACCGAGATCCTGCCCGTCTTCTCCCGCAAGCCGATCTTCGGTTACGTGGGGCTCATCGGGGCCACGATCGCCATCGCCGGCCTGTCGGTGACCGTCTGGGCGCACCACATGTTCGCCACCGGCGCGGTGCTGCTGCCGTTCTTCTCCTTCATGACCTTCCTGATCGCGGTGCCGACCGGGGTGAAGTTCTTCAACTGGATCGGCACGATGTGGAACGGCTCGATCTCCTTCGAGACCCCGATGCTGTGGTCCATCGGCTTTCTCGTCACCTTCCTGTTCGGCGGGCTCACCGGGATCATCCTCGCCTCGCCGCCCATGGACTTCCACGTCACCGACAGCTACTTCGTCGTGGCCCACTTCCACTACGTGGTCTTCGGGACGGTCGTCTTCGCGATGTTCGCCGGCTTCTACTTCTGGTGGCCCAAGATGACCGGCACCATGCTCGACGAACGCCTCGGCAAGATCCATTTCTGGACGCTCTTCGTCGGCTTCCACACCACGTTCCTCGTCCAGCACTGGCTCGGGGCCGAGGGAATGCCCCGCCGCTACGCCGACTACCTGCAGGCCGACGGATTCACCACCCTCAACACGATCTCCTCCATCGGCGCGTTCCTGCTGGGCATGTCGACCCTGCCGTTCTTCTACAACGTCTGGAAGACGGCCAAGACCGCCCCCCGGGTCACCGTGGACGACCCCTGGGGCTTCGGCCGCTCCCTGGAATGGGCGACCTCCTGCCCCCCTCCCCGCCACAACTTCCTCACCATCCCGCGCATCCGCTCCGAGTCCCCGGCCTTCGACCTCAACTTCCCGGAACTGGCGGCCCTCGACCACAGTCAGTCGCACAAGCGGGACGTCATCGACGACCCCGGCGCCAGGCAGAACCCACAAGACGGCGGAGCATGACCACGCAGAGGCGCCGGGAGCCGGGAGACGTCGCGGGACAGCGGGCCCAGCGGGACGGCGACGCTCCCGGGCCGGCCGGATGCGGTGTCCGCCGCCCGCACTCACCCGCCGCGGAGGTGACCGCCGGCATCGCCCGGCTGGAGGGCTACCTGCTCGTCCAGCGCGCCAGGACCGAGGCCGCCGAGGCCGGCGCCGCGTTCGCCCGCCGGTTCGCCTGGCTGGGGCCCCATGAGCAGGCGGAGATCGCTCGCGCATTCGAGCGGGAGTACCTGTCCGTACGGCGCCGGATGCTCCGGGCCACCGTCGCCCGCGCGGACGAACTCCGCGACGAGTACAGCCGGCGCTACGCCTTCCTGCGCCGCCGCCTTGTCGCCGCCGTTCTCGGCCTGACCGCCGCCGCGTCCGTCGTGCTGGCCGTCGCGGCGCGCGGCACCGGTTGATCAGGTGTGCCCGCGGTCCAGCCGCCACAGCAGCATGGACGCGACGCTGAGGACGATCAGGACGCCGCCGGCCACGACGGCCAGTACGCGGTCCGCCGTGTACACGGCGGTGTTCTACGCGTCGAGGACGAACGGCGCGACGAGGAGCCACACGCCGGCGAGGCCGACGACGGCGTCGGATCGCAGACTCCCGCCACGGTAGACGCGCCACCCCGCGGTGAACGCCACGACGAGACCGACGAG
Source organism: Streptomyces sp. NPDC053513 (assembly GCF_044544765.1). NCBI lineage: Bacteria > Bacillati > Actinomycetota > Actinomycetes > Kitasatosporales > Streptomycetaceae > Streptomyces > Streptomyces sp. NPDC053513. Next base: position 304,272 of record NZ_JBITXP010000001.1, on the reverse strand, counting down.
CATCTCGTCGATCTGCGCGTCCTTCGAACCCGCCTGCGTGGCCATCGGCATCACCAGAAGCAGCACCGAGACCGCTGGCATGAGCAGACCCAGGATCTGATCCTGGCCCCCTGGCGCAGTACGTGAACCGTCCGTGGCGGGATCCGAAGGTCTTCGCCGGAGTCGTGCGCTGTTCGCGGTCACCACTCGGGGTGGACGTCGTGACTGTCGTAGCGGGAACCGGACGCGGTGATCCAGGGCCTGAAGCGACCGGGCCCGGAGGCCTCGTGCGCATAGGTCACCGGTTCCTCCGTATCGTCGGTGACGATGACGGATCCCGCCTTCTGCGCGCAGCGCAGGGCGTGCGTCCAGTGCCGGCCACGGTGATCGGTGCGGTAGTCGGGGGTCTTGCACGGAGCCATCGCTCTCACCGCCATGTCATGAGGTGACCGGCCCGCCCGCGCAGGACGGACGGGCGTCCGGCTGACGCCGAACATGCGGAAATACCCCATTTATGTATTTTTGAACATCCTGGTTCCGGGGATGTGACGGACATCGGCTCCGGTCCGCCGCCCCCGATCACCGCAGCAGGGAGAAGCAATGGCGTCGAGCGCCTCGGTCCTCCTCTACAGCAGCGACGCCGACACCCGGGCGCAGGTCCGCCTGGCCGTCGGCCGCAGCCCCGCTCCCGACGTCCCGCCGGTCGCGTTCGTCGAGTGCGCGACCCCTCCCGCGGTCCTGCGGGCCCTGGAGACGGGCCGCGTCGACGCCTGCGTCCTGGACGGCGAGGCGGTCCCCCTGGGCGGCATGGGCGTGTGCCGGCAGATCAAGAACGAGGTCTTCCGGTGCCCGCCGGTCCTGCTCCTGATCGGCCGGCCGCAGGACGCCTGGCTGGCCGCCTGGTGCCACGCCGACGCCGTGATCACCCTGCCGGTGGAACCGTTGGAATGCGCCGCAGCCCTCGCCTCGCTGCTGCGCGCGCCGCGCTAGGGCCCGCCCGGTGGGAGATTCGACCGTCACGCCCGTGCCGCTGTGAGACGTTCGCGTATCGCGATGTGAAATTCGCCCATCTTCTCTATTTATGTCGGATTTACGGGTAGGGGGTGGGCGAGCATCCCTCGGAGGTCATCATGGCGTCGACTCATCGCGCACCGATCGAAGAACACCCCGACCTGATGGAACTGCGCGCCCGGCACGACAGGGCCGCCGTCACCCCACGAGCGCAGATGATCGAGGCCCTCGCCCTGATCACCGGCCTCTTCCTGGCCGCGTCCCCCTGGATCGTGGGCTTCAACGGCTTCACCACACTGGCCGTCACCAACCTCATCGCCGGACTCGCCTACATGCTGCTCCTCGGCGGCCTCGGCAGCTCGTACGAGCGCACCCACTCCATGGCCTGGGCCGCGGCCGTCATCGGCATCTGGACCTGCGTCGCCCCGTGGGTCGTCGCGGGCGACGTCGCCCACACCCGCTCCATCACCAGCAACCTCATCACGGGAGCCGTCGCCACGCTCCTGGCTCTCGCCGCCGCCTCCGCGGCCCGTGACCGCACCGACACCCCGCGCGGTTCCCGTATGGGCCGGCGTTCCCCCACGGCCGGAGACCGCTGACCCCTGCCACGGGTCCGGACCCGGCCGACACCGAGGCCGGGTCCGGACCCGTGCCCCTTCGCAAGCCCCTGTCGAACGTGCTCACGGCGTCCCGGACCGTGGCCTCGGGGCGCTCACGAGCGACTGCCGCCCTGGTCAGCCGGTTCGAACCGCGTCCCGCCGCCGGGCCCGTGCCGGCCGCCGACGGGCACGCACGGCGAGGGCGCAGCCGGGCAGGAGCACGACCGCCCCGAACGCGTTCCCCACCCGGTCGTCCTTTCCGTCCCGGCCCGCACGGCCCGCGCCGCGGGGTTCCCGCAGCGCGGTGCGCCGGCGCCCGCCGTCGCGCAGCGGTGCCTGGAACGGGGCACCTCCTGCGAGGGTGCTCGGGGAATGGAACCGCATCTACATCTACGGGGCAGATTCCCGCCCGATGGGGTGCCCGATGGGGTGCCCGTTGCAGGCGGAGGAGATCGCGCGGGTGCGCTTGAGGAGGGCCGACGCGGGCAGTCGCCCGTGTGCCGACGGCCTGTCCGGTCGGGGCGCGACGGTCCTCCCGGGACTGCGCGTCGATCACCCGTGAAGGGGCGGTGGGCAAGATGGCGACTCCGGTGTCCGTCGCCCGAGCGCAGGGCTGGTTCAACCTCGTGAGCGGGATGTGGCCTCTGGTCCACAGGCGCAGCTTCGAGGGGATCACCGGTCCGAAGGCCGACGTGTGGCTGCTGCAGACCGTCTCCGGGCTGCTCGTCGCCATCGGATGGGCTCAGATCCGCGGTGTGGGGACGGGAGCGGGGACGGCCCACGCGCGCCGGCTGGGCATCGGAACGGCCACCGCCCTGTTCGTGGTGGACGTCCGGTACGCCACCACCGGACGCATCCGGCGGGTCTACCTCCTTGACGCCGTCTTCCAGGCGCTGTGGCTGAACGCCTGGTTCCGCGGCAGCCCCGGCGGTCGTCGCGCCGGCATCCGGGGGAAGCGCGTGTCTCCTCCCCGACCATGACGGGCGGCCGTGCGTGGTCACCTCGACCGCACCCCACGGGCACGCACGCCCCCGACGGGGCAGGGCTTCGGGGTGTACGGGGCACGATCCATCCATGTGAGACCCCGGTCGTCACCGGGCCGCACGGGCGAAGTGGCGCCCGCTTCGGAAGAGGGGGATCGCACGGTGATCCCCGCTCGTGCACCGCGCGGTGACACCCGCCTGTGCGGAGGACGGCCATGAACAAGAAGCCCGCCGGCGGACCCGGGCGCCCCTGCCACGAGCAGTGCCAGGAGCAGCCCTCCGCGCGGTGGTGGCTGCCCGCCCGTGCCCGCCTTCTTGATTAGGGTGGCAAGTGCCGGGATCCGCCCGGACGTTGGGTTCGAAGGGTGGGGGAGAATGCGGCGCGGGCGGGTGAAGGGGGCTTCGGCCGGCGGGGTGTTGCCTTCGGCGGTACGGGTGGGGCTCGGGGGGATCGCGGGTCTTGCCGTCGTGGTGGTGGCCGCGCTCGGGGTCCTGTACGCCGGTGACGGCCGGCCCGGTGCCGTGGACGTACGGGTATGGGCGGTGGTCGGCGAGGTGACGCCGCCCTGGTGGGACGTCGCCCGGGGACTGGACTTCCTGGGGGAGCCCGTGGGCGCGGTCCTGCTGGTCGGGGCCGCCGTGGCCGGGTGCCTGCTGCTGAGGTGGCCCCGTGCGGCCGTGTTCCTCGCCGTCGGGGTCGGTGCGGCCGTGGTCGTGGCCCGGCTGCTCAAGTTCCTGGTGGGGCGCACCATTCACGGGGACAACCTGTCCTTCCCCAGCGGCCACACCGCTTTCCTCACCGCCTTCGCCCTCGTGGTGGCGCTGCTCGTGAGCGGACGGCTCGGCCTCGGCAGGGCGGCCGGTCTGTCCCTCGTCCTCGTCACGGCGCTCGTCGCCGGCGTCGCCATGGGCTGGGCGCAGGTCGTCCTGGGCGCCCACTACCCGACCGACGCCCTCGGCGGCTGGTGCACCGCGCTCGCGGTGGTGCCGGTGGTCGCGTGGGGCGTCGATCGGGTCGGTGGGGCCGGGCGGTGACGTCGCGTCAGGCCCGGCGGCGGAAGACCGGCTTCACCGGGCGGCCCGCCAGCCAGGGGGTCGGGTCTCCGGCGTCCAGGGCCTTCCGGTAGACCGCGCAGGCCTGGGCCACCGCCTCGACGGTGTGGTCGATGTCGGCGTCGTCCAGCGCGCTGCTCACCACGAACGACGGAGCCAGCACCCCGCCCGCCAGGAGGCCGCGCAGGAACAGGGTGCGGTACTCCTGCGACGGCCGCCCCCGCTCGTCGAGGGTGGCGAAGACCAGGTTGCTGGCCCGGCCCCGTACGACCACGTGGTCGCCGACTCCCATGGCGGTCGCCGCCTCGCGGACGCCGGCGGCCAGGCGCTCGCCGAGGACGTGCAGGCGGGCGGTGATCCCCTCTTCCGCGTAGGTGGTCTGCACCGCCATCGCGGCCGCCAGGGAGTGCGTCTCCGCGCCGTGCGTGGTGGAGAGGAGGAACACCCGGTCGTCGCTGTGGCGCAGGCCGCCCCGTTCCATCAGTTCGCGGCGCCCGGCGAGGGCCGAGACCGCGAAGCCGTTGCCCAGCGCCTTGCCGAACGTCGAGAGGTCCGGGACGACTCCGTACAGGCCCTGGGCGCCCGCCTCGGACCAGCGGAAGCCCGTGATCATCTCGTCGAAGACCAGGACGCAGCCGTGGCGGTCGGCCAGTTCGCGCAGGCCGGCGAGATAGCCGGGCGGCGGCTCCGTGTGGGTGGCCGGTTCCAGGATCAGGCAGGCCACCTCTCCCTCGTGGCGGGAGAGGAGTTCCTCCGTGGCCTTCAGGTCTCCGTACGGGAACGTCACCGTGAGGTCCGTGGCCGGGATCCCCGCCGACATCGGCGTCGTGCCGATGAACCAGTCGTCCACCGAGAAGAACGGATGGTCCGCGCACAGCGCCACCCTCGGGCGGCCCGTGACGGCGCGGGCGAGGCGTACCGCCGCCGTGGTGGCGTCCGAGCCGTTCTTCGCGAACTTCACCATCTCGGCGGTCGGGACGGTGGCGAGGAAGCGCTCCGCCGCCTCGGCCTCCAGGATCGACGGCCGGACGAAGTTGCCGCCCCGGTCGATCTCCCGCCGCACCGCCTCGACCACGCGCGGATGGGCGTGGCCGAGGCTGACCGACCGCAGACCGGAGCCGTACTCGACGTACCGGTTGCCGTCGACGTCCCACACGTGGGCGCCGCGGCCGTGGCTGATGACCGGCGCCAGGTTCTCGGGGTACTGGTCGTCGCCCTTGGCGTAGGTGTGCGCGCCCCCGGGGATCAGGGCGTGCAGGCGCTCGTTCGCCTTCCGCGACCTGGGGAGCTCGAACTCTTCGATGTCCACGCCGACCTCACTTCTCTCCGTGCTTCAGGACCTCGGCCAGGCTCGGCGCCTCCCGGTCCCGCTGGGACACCGACGTGACGGGCAGCGGCCAGGGGATGGCGAGTTCCGGGTCGTCGAAGGCGATCGTCACGTCCTCCGCCGGATCGTGCGGGCGGTCGATCCGGTACGAGGTGTCGGCGGTCTCGGTCAGCGCCTGGAAGCCGTGCGCGCACCCCGCCGGGATGTACAGCGTCGTCTGCGTCTCGCCGGACAGGTCGAAGAAGGCCCGGTTCCGGTAGGTCGGTGAGTCGGCCCGCAGGTCGACGACGACGTCGAAGACCTTTCCGTACGAGCAGCGCACCAGCTTGGCCTCGCCCTCGCCCGAGCGCAGGTGCAGGCCGCGCACCACGCCCCGGACCGAGCGGGACAGGCTGTCCTGGACGAAGGCGTCCGGGTCGAGGCCGACCGAGCGGACCACGTCGGCGTCGAAGGTGCGGCAGAAGAAGCCGCGCTCGTCGGCGTACGGCGTCGGTTCGAACAGGTATGCGCCCGCGATCTCCGGGACTTCGGTCGCTTTCATGGAGCCTTCCGCGAGGTGGGGTCGGTCGTGGGGAACAGGGCCGCCGTCAGGGCGGTGAACTGGTGGGCGAGCCGCCGGGCGGCGGTCTCGTTCCGCTCGGCGAGCGTCCGGCGCAGCTCCGCCGAGCGCTTCTCCAGCTCGCGGAACTGTTCGAGCAGCCGGTCGGCGTCGAGCTCGCGCGCCGGGTGGCAGTACTCGGCGAGGCCCATCTGCGCCATGAGGGCGTCGCTCTTCGCCGCGTAGGTGACCGCGAGCACCGGCGTGCCCGCCTTCAGCGCGCAGATCAGGTTGTGGTAGCGGATCGCCACCGCCGTGCCGGCGGCCGACATCTCCGTCATCAGGCCGGCCAGCGACGTCGTCTCGGCAGCTGTGACCAGCGGCGAGTCCACCGCGTCGAGGATCGCGGCGACCACCGTCGCGTCGACGTCGTCGCCGGTGAGCAGCCGCACCGGCCTGCCCTCCTCGACCAGCGTGCGGACGAAGCGGATCGTCCCGTCGAGATACCGCCGGTGGATCTCCTCGGCGCGGGCCCGGTCGTCGTTGCCGCCGTGGAAGGCCATGACGCCGACGCAGACCAGACCCGGCGGGCCCGACGGGGAGGACGACGGCGTCGGCAGGGAGAACGCCAGGTCCGGATGGACCTCGTCGCGCGCGGTGTCCACGCCCATCTTCCGCATGGCGTCGCGGGACTGGGCGTCCCGGTACGACCGGTACGCGGCGAGCCGCGCCGACCAGCGGACCAGGGCCCGGGTCGGCCGGTCGCGGATCGCGGCGGCGCCGACGCCGACGAGCGCGACCGGGGTGCCGAGGAGCCGGCCGGCCGCGCAGAGCAGGAACAGCGAGTACGGGAAGCCCCACGGCCGCAGCGGCAGCGTGGCCTCCAGGACGCCCATGCCCGGCACGATCACCACGTCGTGCCGGCGCACCCAGGCGGCGGTGCGGAAGACGTCGACGAGCTTGCCCAGGCCCTTGCCCGCGACCGCGCCCGCGCGCGACGCGGTCCGGTACTCCCCGCGGTACCAGTGGAGGCGGGTCGCGGGGATCCCGAAGCGGGCCGTGACCGCCTCGGGACCGCCGCACAGCGCGTCGACGACCGCCCGGGGGTGCTCGGCGCGGAGGTACCCGAGCACGGCCTCCAGCGAGCCGTCGTTGCCGAGGTTGCCGGAGCCGAGCAGACCGAAGACCCCGACGCGCACGGCCGTCACCGCGGCCTTCCCTCGCGCCCGGCGACGAGGTCGTCGACGGAGACGGCGAGCCGGGCCGGGTCGACCGGCGTCCGGTCCTCGACCCGCTCGCCGGCCCCCGGCCGGGCCCGGCTGGCCGCCCACTCGACCAGGTGGCCGTAGCAGGCGCGCCGGTCGGCCACCGACAGCGGCGCCCGACGGATCGCCGAGACGAAGCCCAGGACGTACTCGGCGAGCAGCCGGGGCGTCGGGTGCAGCGGGCCCGCCCGGCGCGGGTCCAGGTTGACGCACCGGGAGCGCTTGGAGGGGTTCGCCCGCTCGGCGCGGGCGGGGTGGTCGCGACGGAAGTACAGCAGCTCCGGCACCTGGTGGAAGGGCCCGTGCAGACCGATCTCGCAGACGAACGTGCGGTCCGCGTGGTGGTAGCTGTCCATCGGCTTCACCCGGCGCAGCACGTCGGCCCGTATCACCCCGTAGAAGTCGTCGCCGCCGGGCTCGAACAGCATGCTGCGGAAGCGCTCCGGCGCACGCCGGGAGGCGGTGGCGAGCGTGTACTCGTACGGCACCTTCACCCGGCCCTCGCCGTCGATCACGGCCTGGTCGGCGTGGGCGAGGATCACCTCCGGCCGCTCGTCGAGCGCCTCCACGCAGCGCTGCAGCAGGTCACGGGCGTACAGGTCGTCGTGCGAGGCCCACTTGAACAGTTCGGTGCGGCACTCGGCGAACAACCGGTTGTGGTTCGGCGTCGCGCCGATGTTCCGGGGCAGCCGGAGGTAGCGGACGCGCGGGTCCTTGGCCGCGTACGTGCGGCAGATGTCCTGGGTCCCGTCGGTCGAGGCGTTGTCGGATATGACCAGCTCGAAGTCCTCGTAGGTCTGGCCGAGCAGGGCGTCGAGCGATTCGGCGAGGTACTCCTCGCCGTTGTACACGGGCAGGCCGACGGTCAGCCTGGGTCGGGCGGTCATGAGGTCCTCACTTCGGGGATGGGGTTCCGGTGGCGCTCGCGCAGGGCGGAGCGCAGCTGCAGCCACCACACGGCCGAGCCGGCGGCGGTCGCGGCGGCGACGCCCCAGGCCGAGCCGACGGTGCCGGCCAGGACGGCCCCGCCGAGCCCGCCGGCGACGTAGCAGGCGGAGGCGAACAGCTGGGCGCGCAGGCTGCTCCGGGCCGCGCCGAGCGCGCGCAGCCCGGCCGCCGCCCCGGTGCCGAGGCCGGCGCCCGCGACGCCGAGCGTGGCCGGCACGATGAGCTCCGAGGCGGAGGGCCAGACGCCGCCGAGCACGAGCTCGCCGAGCCGGTCCGGCACGAGCAGCAGCGCCGCGCCCCAGAGCAGCGCGGCGACGGCCTGCCCGCCGCCGAGCAGGAGACAGAACCGGCCGAGGCGGTGCGGGGCCCGGCGCAGCACCCGTGCCGCCTCCGCGACGGTGACCAGCGACAGGCCCATGAGCAGGGCGAGGAACGGGCCGAGGAGGAGCTCGGCGCCGCGGACCGCGCCCACCGCGCCGACCCCGACGATCACGCCGAGTCCGTACGAGCGCAGCTGGCCCGCGCCGCTGAGGCTGCCGTTCTCGACCAGGTACCGGTAGCCGAGGTCGCGCTGCTCGCGCAGCCAGCCGCGCGCCCCGGCCGGCCGGGGCCGGACGCCGGACTGGAGCAGACCGTACCCCGCGGCGACCGCGGCGGACGCGCCCCAGGCCAGGACGAAGGCGGCCACGCTGTCCACGCGGGCCGCCACGAGCAGGGCCGGGACGAGCGCGGCGCCCCACACCAGGTCGTTGACGAACGCCTTCCGTCCGGCACCGGCGGCGAAGAAGGCGAACCGCCAGGCGTCCTGCAGCAGCAGCCCCGGCAGGACGACGCCCAGGCAGGCGAACGCGGACCCCACGCCGCCGCCGAGGGCGAGCCCGACCAGCAGGCACACCGCGCCGACGGCGGCGCCGACGGCGAGCGAGGCGCCCGTCGACCGGGCCGCCGCCCCGCGCCAGGCCGTGTGCGACACGCCGCTGAAGCGCACCACCAGCGGATCGGTGGCGAGCCCCCGGGAGGCGCCGAGCACCACGCCGTAGGTCACCCACGCGAGGCTGAACACGCCGAAGGCGGTCACCCCGAGCGAGCGCGCCACATAGAACCCCACCACGAAGTTGGACATGCTGGAGGCCGCTTGGTCGGCCAGTCCCCAGGACAGCCGGCCGACGACGGCACGCCGGACGGACCGGGCCGGTGCCGTCGTCGTCTCCTCCTCGGTGGTCATCGGCGTCATGCCTTGATCAGTCCGGCGGCGGCCAGGGCGTCGGCGGCGGCGGCGACGGCGTCGAACGGCAGCCCGGACCGCTCGGCGACGTCCAGCAGGTCGTGCTCGCCGTCGGAGAGGTTGAGCACCCAGAGCATGGCCATCTGGGCCTGCTTGGTGTCGCTGCGGCCGCCGAGCGCGTCGTACAACCCGCGCCGCCCCAGCTGCGGTTCGCCGTAGGGGCTGAGGTTGAGGAAGCGCCGGTTGCGGTCGAGGACGGCGAACGCCTCGCGGCAGACGGCGAGCGTGTCCGCCATCGCCTCCGGGGAGACGAAGTCCGGGTTGTCCGCCGAGGTGTGGTACTCGGGGTAGCCGGCGTACGGGGTACGGGTGAGCGAGCCCACGCCGAGGTCGAAGCCGGGCGAGCAGAACTGCCGCTCGTCGTAGCCGTACGGGGTGAAGTCCACGATGCGGTGCGGCCGTTCGGAGGCCTCCAGCACGTGCCGCATCACCCGGTCGATCTCCGCGTCGCCGCGCCGGCTCCGCTTGTACGTCAGGCTGCCCCGGTCCCCGGCGCAGGCCAGCACGACGCCGTGCCTGACCCGCTCGATCCGCTCCTTGTTGCGGGCCAGCCAGGTGATCGCCCCGATGGTGCCGGGCGCGAAGAGGAACCGGTACGTGTGGTACGGCGTCCCCTCCGCGAGCGCCCGGGCGAGGAACACCGCCACCGCGATGCCCGCCAGGTTGTCGTTGGCCAGCGACGGGTGGCAGACGTGGCAGGAGACGATCACCTCCTCGGCGACCTGCCCGGGGACCACGTGCTCGGCGTAGGTGAGGTGCCCGTCGGCGAGCGTGGAGTCGATCCGCACCTCGTACTCGCCGTCCGGCAGCGCGTCCAGGGTCTCCTGGGCCAGGCAGAACCCCCACTCCGGCTTGTAGTAACTGGTGCGGTACGGAACCAGCTTCGGCTGCTCCGGCAGGGTGTGCAGGTGCCCGCGCAGCTCGCTCAGCGGCATGGTCGCCGCCACCGGCACGCTGTAGCCGAGCACGTGCAGGCTGGACGCGGCGAAGTCGACGACCCGGTTGCCGGCCGGGTCGGCGACGTACGCGTCCCGGATGTTCCACTCCTGCGGCACCGTCCAGTCCAGCACCTGCGTCCCGGTCGGCACCTCGTGCACCTGGAGCGGGACGTACTCCCCGACGATGTCGAGGGTGGCGCGCACCCCGTCGCCGGTGATGCTCCGGCACAGCGGGTACAGCCGCTCCACCAGGGCGTGCATCTCCTCGCCGGCCGCCGTCATCGGCGCCACCGCAGGGTGCCGTCGACGGCGCCGGTGCCGGAGGCCGCGCGCAGCACGGCGAGGCGGGTGAAGCGCTGCTCGAAGGATTCCCTGGTCAGCCCGTGCTCGCGGTAGGCGTCGGCGAGTTCGAGGGCGCCCCGCTTCACCGTCCACTCGCAGTCGAAGCCGGGGACCGCCTCGCGGAACCGGGAGAAGTCCACCCGGTACGAGCGGGGGTCGGCGCCGTTCTCCCCGGTGATCCGCACCTTCGCGCCGTCCACCGCCTCGGCGACCTGCGCGGCGATCTCGGCGACCGTGACGTTGTTGACCTCGCTGCCGATGTTGAACGCCCGGTCGTGCACCGCCTCCCGGGGCGCCTCCAGGGCGGCCGTGAAGGCCCGGGCGATGTCGGCGGCGTGCACCAGCGGGCGCCAGGGCGTGCCGTCGGAGAGCACGAGCACCTCGCCGGACAGCAGGGCGTGGCCCACCAGGTTGTTCAGCACGATGTCGGCGCGCAGCCTGGGGGAGTAGCCGAAGGCGGTGGCGTTGCGCATGTACACCGGGGTGAAGTCGTCGTCGGCCAGGGCGTGCAGGTCGTCCTCCACTCGCACCTTGGACTCCGCGTACGGCGTCACCGGCCGCAGCGGGGCGTCCTCGGCCACCAGCTCGTCGCCGCCCGCCGCCCCGTAGACGGAGCACGTCGACGCGTACAGGAAACGCCGCACACCGGCCTCGCGGGCCAGCCGGGCGAGGCGCACGGACGCGTGGTGGTTGATGTCGTAGGTGAGCTCGGGCGCCAGCGACCCCAGCGGGTCGTTGGACAGCGCGCCCAGGTGGATCACGGCGTCCACCCCGGCCACGTGCTCGGCCGTGACGTCGCGCAGGTCCACCCGGTGTCCCGCCGGGTCCGCCGGCGCCGGGCCGAGGACACAGTCGGCGAACAGGCCGGAGTCGAGCCCGACGACCTCGTGCCCGGCGGCGGCGAGGACGGGAGCCATGACGGTGCCCAGATAGCCCTGGTGTCCGGTCAGCAGTACGCGCAAGGTTCAGTCCCCCAGGTCGAGAGTGAGTTTGGTGACGGCGAACGCCTCGGCGTAGCGCGCGTGACATTCGATGCCGCGGATCCGGGCGAGGCCGAGGAAGGCCTCCCGGTCGTACCAGGGCCGGTGCCGCTGCGAGGGGTAGTGCTCCTGCAGCAGCCGCACCTTCTCCTCGGCGATCTCCGGCGACAGCGGCTGGTACGCCACCGGGCGGCCGAGGTCGGCGTCCCACTTGACGATCTCGTAGCCGAGCACGAGGTGGTCGCGGAACGCGGTGGACATCAGCTTCGCCAGGGTGCGGTGGTCCTGGTGCGCGTCCTCGGTGCGCGGGGCCAGGATCAGGTCCGGCTCGGTCCGCTCGCGCAGCTCCTCGACCGCCGCCTTGGCCTCCTCCCAGCGCGCGGGCAGCCGGCCGTCCGGCAGCTTGAGCACGGTCAGCCGCAGGTCGGCGCCCGGGCAGAAGGCGGCGAGCGCGGCCCGCTCCTCCTGCTCCCGCTCACCGCCGCCGCCGGAGAGCACCAGCGCGTCGACGCGGATGCCCGGCCGCGCGAGGCACAGCGCCAGGAGCGTGCCGCCGGCGCCGATGGCGATGTCGTCGCAGTGCGCGCCCACCGCGACGATCCGGTCCAAGCGCCCGGCGGCGAGGCGGATCAAGCGGTCACCCCCGCGCCGTCCCGCTCCCACACGGCCCACGGGCGGTCGCCCCGCGCGTAGGCCTCGTCGAGCGCGGCCCGCTCCTTCACCGTGTCGGTCGGCTTCCAGAAGCCGCGGTGCCGGTACGCCACCAGACGGCCCTCCTTGGCCAGGCCGGCGCAGCCGTCGGCGACCAGGTCCCCGCCCTCCGGTATGTGGTCGAAGACCTCCTGGCGGAGCACGAAGTAGCCGCCGTTCTCCCACAGCGGCAGCTCGCTGACGGCGGTGATGCCCCCGACGAGCCCGTCCTCGCCCAGCTCCACGCAGTGGAACGAGGACTGCGGCGGCACCACCGTCATCGACGCGCCGGCGTCGCGCCGGGCGAACCGGTCGATCATCTCCGGCAGCGGCGCGTCGGTGAGCACGTCGGCGTAGTTGGCGAGGAACATCTCGTCGCCGTCCAGGTGGTGCCGCACCCGGCGCAGCCGCTCCCCGATCGGCGACTCGATGCCGGTCTGGGCGAACGTGATCGTCCAGTCGGATATGTCGGTGGACAGCAGCTCGGTCCGGCCGCCGCGCAGCACGAAGTCGTTGGACGTCGTCTCCTCGTAGTTGAGGAAGAAGTCCTTGATGTGGTGCGCACCGTACCCCAGGCACAGGATGAACTCCGTGTGCCCGTAGTGCGCGTAGTAGCGCATGACGTGCCAGATCAGCGGGCGCGGGCCGACCATCGCCATCGGCTTGGGCACGTCGTCCGCGGTGCCGTTCCGCATCCGCATTCCGTAACCGCCGCAGAACAGGACGACCTTCATGCTGTGACCTCCTTCGCGGGCACCTCGACGATGCTCAGTTCCGGGATGGGGAAGACGAGGCGACCGCCCCAGTCGCCCACGAAGGACAGCTGCTCGACCAGCTCGGCCCGCAGGTTCCACGGGAGGACGAGGACGTAGTCCGGCCGGTCGGCGGCGATCCGCTCGGGCGGCAGGATCGGGACGCGGGTGCCCGGGGTGAACCTGCCGTGCTTGTAGGGGTTGCGGTCGACCGTGTACGCGAGCAGGTCGGGCCGGATGCCGCAGTGGTTGAGCAGCGTGTTGCCCTTGCCGGGGGCGCCGTAGCCGACGACCGTCTCGCCGCGCTCGGCCGCCTCGATGAGGAACCGCAGCAGGTCCCGGCGCACCTTGGCCACCCGGTCGGAGAACTCGGCGTACCCGGACAGGTCCTGGAGCCCGGCCGCCTTCTCCCGGTCGAGGACCTCGGCCACACGCTCCGTGGGCTCGCCGGCCACCTCGGCCGGCCGGGCCCACAGCCGGACGGAGCCGCCGTGCGTGGGCAGCAGCTCGACGTCCACGAGCGTGAGTCCGCCGCTCGCCAGCGCCCGGGCCGCGGACGCCACCGTGTAGTACTGGAAGTGCTCGTGGTAGATCGTGTCGTACTGGTTCTCCTCGATCAGAGTCAGCAGGTGCTGCACCTCGACGGAGACCCAGCCGTCGTCGGCGACCAGGGCGCGCAGCCCCCGGGTGAAGCCGACGACGTCGGGGATGTGCGCGTACACGTTGTTGGCGACGACCAGGTCCGCCGGGCCGTGCTCGGCGCGGACGGCCGCGCCCGTCTCCGGGCTCAGGAACTCGGTGACCGTGGGCACCCCGGCGTCCCGCGCCGCGGCGCCGACGTTCACCGAGGGCTCGATGCCGAGGCAGCGGATGCCGCGGTCCACCACGTGCTTCAGCAGGTACCCGTCGTTGCTCGCGACCTCGACCACGAAGGCGTCGCCGCCGAGGGCGAGCCGCTCCACGGCGCCCGCGACGAACGCGCGCGCGTGCTCCACCCAGGAGGTCGAGTACGAGGAGAAGTACGCGTACTCCTGGAAGGTCTCCTCCGGCGTGATCAGCGGAGGGAGCTGCGCGAGCCAGCAGTCGGTGCAGACCCGCAGGTGCAGCGGGTACGCGGGCTCCGGCCGGTCCAGTTCGTCCGCGGCGAGAAAGCTCTCGCACGGCGGCGTCGCCCCCAGGTCGACGACGCTCGTGAGCGCCGCCGAGCCGCAGAGTCGGCATCGTGTCATTTACTGCCCCCCATTGATTCCGCCCGCACCGCGATCGCGGTGCGGTACTCCTCCAGCAGGCGCTCCAGCCCGACGGCCGGGCTGAAGCGCTGCTCGTACCGGCGCCGGGCCGCGAGGCCCATCTCCCGGTTGCGGGCCGGCGCGGCCGTGATCCGGCGCAGACGGTCCGCGAGCGAGGACGCCTCGCCCGGCCGGTGCAACAGCCCGGTCACCCCTTCGTCGACGAGTTCGACGAAGGCGCCGTGCCCGGCGGCGACGGCCGGCACCCCGGCCGCCATCGCCTCGGCGACCACCAGGCCGAAGGTCTCCCTGGCCAGCGAGGGCGCCACCACGGCGACCGACCGCTCGACGGCCCGCCGGCACTCCTCCGGGTCGTACAGGCCGACGTACCGCACGTCGTCCCGGCCGTCCGCCCAGGCGGCCACCTCCCGCTCCAGCGGTCCCGCGCCGGCGAGCACGAGCGGCACGCCCGCCCCGCCGTCCGCCGCGAGCTCGTCCCACGCGGCCATGAGCAGCCGTACGCCCTTGGGCTCCGCCAGTCGGCCGAGGAAGAGCAGGTGCTCACCGGTGCCCGTCCGGCAGGCGCCCGGGTCGGGCACGAAGTTGTGCTTCACCGCGAGCCGTTCGGCCGGCATCCCGGACTGCACCAGGAGGTCGCGCTGGGCCGCGGAGATGCAGAAGAACCGCTCCACGCCGGACCACCACCGCCGCCGGTTGACCGACAGGCTGACCGCCAGCGGGACCGTCGCGAGCCGGGAGTCCCGGTAGCAGCCGTGCCGGACGGCGGGCAGCGCCGTCGCCGACCCGACGCACTCGGTGCACGGCCGGCCGTCCCGGTGCAGCGTGCCCGGCGGGCAGACCTGGGTGTAGTTGTGCAGCGTGGCGACGACGGGCACACCGGCGTCGGCGCAGGCGGCGAGGACCGCCGGCGACAGGAGCGGGAAGACGTTGTGGACGTGCACCACGTCCGGCTGGTCGGCGCGGAGCCGGGCGGCGAGTTCCGTGCGGACCGCCGGGTTCCACGGCACGAGGAGCGGCACCGCGGCCTTGCCGAGGAGGGACCGGCCGGCGATGTCGTCGCTGCGCCGCTCGAACAGGTCGACCCGGTGGCCGGCGGCGCGCAGCAGCGCCACCTCCTCGTCGACCACCCGGTTCTCCCCGCTCGGCTGCGCCGAGGAGTAGCGGTTGTGCACCACCAGGACATGCATGCTCAGGTCACCCTCCGGGCCCATAGCGGGATACGTCGTCGAGGAGCTTCCACCGTCGGAAGCGGAGCGGGCGCGGCCGCGGCCGCGGCGGGGACCGGTGCGGCGAGCAGCGAGGCGGCCAGGGCCAGGTGCAGCAGGTACGCCGAGGCGTCGCCGAGTCCGACCTCGGTGTACGACGAGATCCCGCAGTAGCTGATCAGGAAGATCGCGCAGGCCCGCGACAGCGACGGCGGCCGCAGCAGCGCGACGCCGCCGAGGACGACGACGAACGCGGCCACGATGCCGACGCCGATCAGGCCCTGCTCGTTGTAGACGGCCAGCCAGCTGTTGTCGATCGGCAGCCCGCCGAACGACTTGTCGCCCAGGCCCGTCCCGAACACCTTCTCCCCGGTCGTCCGGGGCGCGGCGAGGAGGGCGTCCCAGACCTTGGCCCGGCCGGTGAGGTTGGAGAAGTTCTCCTGGCTCTGTCCGCGCAGGAACCAGGCCCGCAGCGCGGAGCCGAACACCACCGCGGCCACCGAGGCGCACACCACCGCCCAGGCGAAGACCCGGCGGGCGGCGGCGCTGGTCAGGAAGAGCGAGCCGATCGCCAGGACCAGTCCGATGATCAGGCCGAGCGTGGCCGTCCGGGTGTGGGTCATCGCCAGGAGGACGAGGCTCGGCACGACGACCACCGCCGCACTGGCCCCGGTGGTCCGGCGGCCGAGCAGGAGCAGCACGCTGAGCCCGATGATCACCGCGGCGTACTGGCCGATCTGCGGCGGCGTGAGCGGCCACAGCGCGCCCACGAGCCGCCCGCCGTAGTACTCGGGCATCGCCGTGCCCGGCGAGACGACCAGGCCCGCGGCCACCAGGACGAGCACCGCGAAGTACCACCGGACGTGGTACCGGACGAACCGCAGGCTGCCGTCCCACCAGCGGCTGAGCAACCACAGCGTGGCGACGAAGAGGCTCAGCCGGGCGCAGCGGAACAGCGCGCCGGCCCCGGCGTCCACGCTGGCGACCAGGCTCGGCACGAGGAGCAGGGTCAGCAGGAACACGAAGGCGCTGGGCCGGATCCGCAGCCGGAGGTTGGCGGTGAGCGCCAGCGCGAACGCGCCGACCAGCGCACCCATGGTGACCATCTGGATGAGGGAGCGGGGGATCGTGACGACGGTCTTGGCCCCGGCGGAGCCGAGCACGTTGAGGGCCAGGAGCGCCCAGGCCGTCCCGACCGTCCTCGGCGCCTCGTCCACGTGCCTCTCGGCGGTACGCACCTCAACCACCGTCCCGCGTAAGGAAGGTGCTGCCCGCGTCCTGCCCGTACGGCGCGCCCTGCCACTGCCCGGAGCGGAGCGTCCGACCCGCGTCGTGGGCGACGAACGTCCACGGACCGACGTACACGTTGTCGTGCCAGCGGTTGTCCTGCCGGAGGGTGATCGCCTGCGCCACCCGGTCGCCCTTGTACGGCGACCAGTCGGGAGAGGTGCCCTCGTTGGAGAGCACCGCCATGCGGTCGCACAGGACCGTACAGTCGAGCACGGACTTGTCGAGGACGAAGCGGTTGTGGTGGATGTCCACCCGCTGGGTCTTCCACCGGCAGTCCGCGTAGAGCGGCGCGGACGTGATCCCGGGCCGCGCGCAGCGCCCGGTGTCCTTCACCAGCAGGGTGCAGTAGCCGGTCGAGGTGTTGGCCGGGCTGTTGCAGAACCGGTCGGCGTTCTCCCACAGGGTGATCCCCGACCAGTTGTCCTCGAACACGTTCCCGTAGATCTCGATCCTGTCGGTGCGGGCGCGGATCCGCGGCTCGCCGCCCGCCTCGGAGACGTAGACGGTCGCGTACGGGAAGTCGTCGCCGTCCTCGGCGGCCGCGCGGCCCTCGACCCGGTTGTTCCGCCGGATCGTGTTGTTCCGGATGACCGCGTTGTAGCTGGTCTCGTACATCAGCGCGGCACCGTCGTTGGCTTCGAGGACGTTGCCCTCGAAGAGGAAGTCGTTGTTGTTGTTGTCCGCCCACAACCCGGCCCCGCGGTTGTCGTGCACCCAGTTGCCGCGGACGTCGGCGCCGTTCACGGCCCAGAACTTGACGCCTCCGGTGCAGCCGCAGCCCGGCTGCCGCCGCTCCCAGTCGTCGGTGTTGTTGCCCGTGATCTCGTTCCCCTCGACCACCAGACCCTTGAGGGAGTCACCGGTCTTGTAGGCGTTCATGCCGTACTGGCCGTTGCCGCGCAGACAGCTGGCGCGGAGCCGCTGGCGGGCACCGGCCATCAGCCCGGCACCCGAGTTGTGCTGGATCGTCGCGTGCTCGATCACCCAGCCGTCGGCCATGTCGTGGTTGACCACGCCCTCGTCCTGCGGCGCGGTGAAACCCTGCACGGTCAGGTACCGGATCGTGACGTCGCGGGCGGTGCCGCCGAACGCGTAGTGGTTGGTCCTCGCACCGTCGAGCACCGCGCCCGGCGCCCCGAGGTACGTGTTCCCCTCCTTGGCGAGGACCTGGTCGTACTCGCCCGGCTCCAGCCGGTGCCTGCCCGGCCGCAGCCAGAACGTGGTGCCCGGCGGGCTGTCCTCGGTCTTCGCGGCCAGGTCGCCGACCACCCCGGGGTCCACCGTCACCGCGCCCGCCGGAGCCTTCGCCGGCCCGGCCGGAGGCGCGGCGCACACCCGGGCCACGGCCGCGGGCGGAGCGGCGGTGGCCCTCGGCCGGGCGTCCGGCGTCGGCCCCGCGTCCGGCGTGCCGCTCTCGCAGCCGGTCGCCACGAGCAGCGCCAGCGCGAGCGGTGCCGCCGGCACCACCCGGTGCCGCCACTTGATCCCCAAGGTCTTCCTTCCTAGCCGTGGAACCCGAGCACGGTGGTGAACTCCGTGCCGTCGGTGAAGCCGGTGCCGATCAGCGTCGTGGTGGGCTCCTTGCGCCCGAAGCCGGCGGAGTACCAGCCGAGCGGCTGCTCGCTCTCGCCGCGGTGCGCCCGCCAGGACAGCTCCCCGGGCAGGTCGAGCGTCGCCGAACGGTCCTCGCCGTCCCGGCTCCAGCGGAGCTCCGCCCGGCTCCCCACCAGGTCCGCGACCACCGACGGCCCCAGGTGGAACGCCAGCCGCACGGCCCGCCGCGGCCCGCCCCGCACCTCGTCGACGATCCTCAGCTCCCGGCTCCCGGCCGTCAGCTCCACCCGGCGGCGGTGCACGGACGGCAGGTAGCCGTCGTGCTCGGCGCACCAGCGGGCCACACCCGGGTCGGAGGTGTCCGCGACCAGGACCCGGCTCCGGGCGTGCCGGGTCCACAGGAACGGGCCGCCGGAGACGGACTGGTCCCCGTCGTCCAGCTGCAGGGTGTTGTGGCCGAGGGTCGACCGGAAGTACCGCCGCCACTCGGGCTGCCCGTGGTAGCAGAACGTCCCCGGGTCGGCGAGCACGTCGACCCCGTCCTGCCGGACCTCCACGGACAGCGCGTCCGCGTGGGCGTGCGCGGCGATGGACAGGAAGCCGTGCGGACCGCCGTCGCAACGGCACCAGATCCCGCCGGGACCGCGCAGCACGGTCAGGCCGGCGTCGGCGAAATGGGCCGGCCGGCTCGCCGGGCGGGACACGGCCGGACGCCGGGGCCGGACGAGAGCGGTGAGCAGCGGGGTGCGCACATCGGTGCCGGTCACCTCCGGCCACCAGGGGAGCCGGCCGAACACGGCGTCCCCGGTGGCGAGCAGCGAGCCCCAGCGGTCGGTGCCCTCGCCGTCCACGACCAGGCCGTACCCGTCGTCCGAGTCGCCCTGGCGCGGCGGCCGCAGCCGGTCGTCCACGACGGCGGCGAGCGCGTCGGTCATCCGCAGCAGCACGATCCGGACCGTCGCGGGGACCGGCACACCGGCGGCGTCCGCCTCGGCCACCGCAGCCAGGCCGAGTTCGAGGACCAGACCGTGGTACTCGCTCGCCAGCTCGCGGTTGAGACCGGACAGGAAGGTGTTGCTCCGCAGGTGCCGGTCGAGCGACCGCAGCGCGTCGGCCCGCCAGCGCGCCGAGGAGGGGAACCAGCCGAACGCGCAGGCCGCGGCGAACTGCCCGGCGGCCTCGGCGATGACGTGGTTGTTCGCCGAGGACCCCCGGCTGGGGAAGGCGGCCAGCCAGCGCTGGTGGTGCCAGATCTGCCGGAGCGCCACCGGGTTCTCCTCGAACAGCCCGGCCGCGCCCGGCCAGCCGTCGAGCAGCCGGCGGACCCACACCCAGGAGAGCAGCCGGATCCCCAGCTCGATGCCGCTGGTCCAGTGCACCCCGCGCAGCGGCGCGTTGGCCGCCCACCACGACCGCAGGTGCGCGGCCACCCGCTCGGCGTACCGCTCGTCCCCGGTGAGCGCGTAGGCGGCGGCCAGCACGGTGAGGTACTGGTGCCGGGACAGCTCCCAGATCTGCTTGACGTCCCCGACCGCGTCCTCGTCCCGGTACGGCACGTCGAAGGCGTAGCCCCACGGGGCGCGGCGCCCGGTCTTCGGGTCGTACGCCCAGTCCGGGTCGACCAGGTCGTCGCGGGGCACGCCGAAGTACTCGGCGTGCCCGGCCATCAGCCGGTCCGCCTCGGCGACGAGACGCTTCGCGGCGTCCGGCGCCACCGAGGCGATCGTCCCGGGCGGCAGCACGGCGGTGAACCGGACGCCGGTCACGGTCGGGCAGACCGGCCGCGCCGACCGCCACCGCCGCCTGCGCACCGCGTCGACCGTCCGCCCGCCGACCTCCCGCGGCCCCATCGCGGACAGCCGGCGCAGGTACCAGCCCGCGCTCATCGTCATCGCTCGCCCGCCAGCTTCACCGGCACACCGGCCGCCAGACCGGCCTGCACGGCGAGGGTGGCCGCCGTGGTGGCGACGAGCGACTCCAGCGGCACCGGCATCGGCCCGCCGGTCCGCACGGCCCTGACGAACGCGGCCAGCTGGGCGTTCTGGCCCTTGTCCCGGGCCTTCGGCAGCCGCGAACTGACCCACCGCTTACGCCCGTACACCGAGGCCCGGACGAAGTCGTCGAGCCGCAGCACCTTGCCGTCCGCGAGCAGGTCGAGGGTCTCCTTGGGGAAGCCGGGCGCGCCGCTGGTGACGTAGCTGATGGTGGCGGTGGACCCGTCCGGATAGCGCAGCACGACCTGCAGGTCCTCGTTGCCGGCCGGGGCGACCGCGTACACCGAGACCGGGTCGGCGCCGAGCAGCCAGCTCGCCGTGTCGACGAAGTGCCCGCCCTCGCCGACGAACCGCGAGCCCTCGGTGCCCTCCTTGAGGTACCAGCTGCCGTGCTGGAGCTTGCCCGCGTTGACCAGGTAGCGCAGGTTCGCCGGGCCGGTCCGGGCGCCGAACCGCTCCTTGGCCTCCTGCAGCAGCGGCGCGAACCGGCGGTTGAATCCCACCTGCAGCCGGTCGTTGCCCGACTCCTCCACCGCCGCGAGGACACCGGCCAGTTCGTCCTCGGTGAGCGCCAGGGGCTTCTCCACGAACACCGCCTTGCCAGCGAGGAGCGCCTTCCGGGTCAGCTCGGCGTGCGAGCTGTGCCGGGTGACCACGAACACCGCGTCGACGGACCCGTCGCCGAGGACCGCGTCGAGATCGGTGGTCACCCGGGTGAAGCCGAACTTCCGCTGCGCGTTGGCCGCGGACAGCGCCGTCGTGGTGACGACCGTGGACAGCTCGACGCCCTCGCGCCCCGTCAGGTGCGGCAGCAGCATCGACGTGGCGTAGTTGCCCGCGCCGACGAACGCGAGCCGCACCGGCGACCCGGCGGCCCGCACCGGACCCCGCCCCGCCCTCACCGCGGGCACGGCCACCGCCGGGGCCTCCGCCACGACCGCTTCCGCCGCCCGGCCGGGATACCGGAACAGCACGGCCACGGCCTTCAGATCGCCGTCCTTCAGCGACCGGTACGTCTCCACGGCGTCGTCGAAAGCGGCGACGTGGGAGATCAGGGGCTCCACGTCGACGCGGCCACGGGCCATGAGGTCGAGGAAGCACGCCAGGTTGCGGCGCTCGGTCCAGCGCACGTAGCCGATCGGGTAGTCCCGCCCCTCCAGCTCGTACTCCGGGTCGTAGCGCCCGGGGCCGTAACTGCGGGAGAACCGTACGTCGAGCTCCTTCTCGTAGTACGCGTTCCACGGCAGGTCCAGCCGGCACTTGCCGATGTCGACGACCCGGCCGCGGTCCCGGCACAGCCGCGCGGCCAGCTCGACGGGCTCGTTGCTGCCGCCGCCGGCGGCCAGGTACACCTGGTCCACGCCGTGCCCGTCGGTCAGTTCGGCGACGGCGGCCTCCACGGCCGCGGACGCCGGATCGCCACAGGCCGCCGCGCCGAGCCGCTCGGCGAGCTCGCAGCGCGCCGGATCGGGGTCGACGCCGACGACCCGGACCCCGGCGGCGACGAGCAGCTGCACCACCAGCTGACCGATCAGCCCGAGACCGATGACCAGCGCCACCTCGCCGAGCTGCGGCTCGCCCTGACGGAGGCCCTGCAGGGCGATCGACCCGACGGTGCCGAAGGCCGCGTGCCGGGGCGCGAGACCGTCCGGCACCGGCGTGTAGAGGTTCTTCGGCACCCAGTTCAGCTCGGCGTGCAGCGCGTGCTCGTTGCCGGCACAGGCCACGAGGTCGCCGACCTTCACGTCGTCGACGCCGGCGCCGACCTGCTCGACCACCCCGCACAGCGAGTAGCCCAGCGGCGTGTACGAGTCCAGCTTGCCCATCACCTTGCGGTAGGTGGCGGGCACCCCGTTGACGGCCACGCTCTGCATGACCTTCGCCACCTGGTCCGGACGGGAACGGGCCTTGCCCACCATCGACATGCCGGCCTCGGAGACCTTCATGAGCTCGGTCCCGGTGGATATCAGCGAGTAGGCGGTCCGGACCAGCACACCCCCCGGCTTGCACCCGGGCGCCGGCACGTCGAGCAGCGCCAGCTCGCCGCTCTTGTAGTTCTGCACAACCTGTTTCACCGAAGTCCTCTTGTTCTCTACGCCGTGAAGGAAGGGCCCTGGTTCGTTCTCTACGCCGTGGCGGAAGGGCTCCGGTCGGCCTTGGCGGTCGCGCCGCGGTACCAGTACTCGAGGGTCAGCACATGCCACAGGTGCTTGGAGTGGTCCCGGTGCCCGGCGGCGTCCTCGGCGGCGAGCCGCGCCAGGGCGTCACGGCGCAGGAAACCGGAACGGACGAGCTCGCCGTCGTGGATCACCTCGCGCACCAGCGGCGCCAGGTCCCGGCTCATCCAGGCCCGCAGCGGGGCGCTGAACAGGCCCTTGGGCCGGTACACGATCTCCCGGGGCAGGACCGAGACGGCCGCCTCCTTGAGGACCGCCTTGCCCTGCCGCCCGACGATCTTGCGGTCGCCGGGCACGGTGAACGCCGCCCTCACCACCTCGACGTCCACGTACGGCACCCGCACCTCGGTCGACGCGGCCATGCTCGACCGGTCCGTGTACGCGAGGTTCAGGCCCGGCAGGAACATCCGGGCGTCGCCCAGGCACATGCGGTTGACGAAGTCGTCCAGCTCGTTGTCCCCGTAGACGTCCGCGTGCTCGGTCAGCACGTCGTCGACCGTCCCGGCCAGGTCCGGATCGACCAGGGCGAGCAGCTCCTCCCGGTCGTACATGGTGTAGCTCCGCCGGAACGCGGTCTCCTCCGGCAGATCGGCGAAGGAGAGGAACCGCTTCGCGAAGCGCACCGACCGGTACCCCCGGCGGGCCGTGGCGACCGGCAGCCGGTCCACGGCCGCCGACAGTCCCCGCCGCAGGGGCCGCGGGACGCGCTGGTAGCGCAGCGCCATCACATTGGCCAGGTGCTTGCGGTAGCCGGCGAACAGCTCGTCCGCGCCCATCCCCGACAGCAGCACCTTGACCCCGGCCTCCCGGGCGGCCGAGCAGATCAGGAAGGTGTTGATCGCGGCCGGGTCGCCGATCGGCTCGTCCAGGTGGTACGTCATCCGCGGCAGCAGATCGAGCACGTCCGGGGCGATCTCGATCTCGTGCAGGTCGACGCCGAACCGCTTCGCCACCTGCCGGGCGTAGCGCAGGTCGTCCGGCATCGCCTCGAACCTGGCGTCCTCGGCGCGGAACCCGATCGTGTAGGCGGAGATCCCGGGCCGCTCACGGGCCGCGAGCGCCGTCAGATAGCTGGAGTCGAGCCCGCCGGAGAGGAAGGTCGCCACGGGCACGTCGGCGAGCAGATGACGCCGGGTCGACTCCTCCACGACGGCGGCCAGGTCCGGCCGCTCGCCCGCCAGGGCCCGCTCCCGGCCCTCGGCGGCGACGTCCTTCAGGTGCCAGAACCGGCCCCGGTCCACCCGCCCGTCGGGCCGGCACCGCAGCCAGCTGCCCGGCGGCAGCTTCTCCGCCTCGCGGAACGCGCACCGGGAGTCCGGCACCCAGTAGTACAGCAGCGAGGCCACCAGCGCCCCGGCGTCCACCTCCAGCGAACCGCCGGTCACGGACGCCAGCGCCTTGAGCTCGGAGGCGAACACCAGCCCCCCGCCGCGTCGCAGCAGGAACAGCGGCTTGATCCCGAGCTGGTCGCGGGCGAGCACCAGCTCACCGGTGCGCTCGTCGAAGATCCCGAACGCGAACATGCCGCGCAGCCGCGGCAGACAGTCCGTGCCCCAGCGCCGCCACGCCTCCAGGAGCACCTCCGTGTCGGAGGTGCCGCGGAAGCGCACACCGGCCGCCGCCAACTCGGCCCGCAGCTCGGGCGCGTTGTACAGCTCCCCGTTGTACGTCAGGACCAGGCCGCCCGAGGCCATCGGCTGGGCGCCGGTCTCGGACAGGTCGACGATGGAGAGCCGGCGGTGCCCGAGGTGCACCTCGCCGTCACCGACGGCGTGGCCGTACCGGCCCGCCCCGTCCGGACCGCGATGGGCCAGGGTGTCGGTGAGCCGGTCGGTCACGGCCTTCCCGTCCGGCCACCGGTACGTACCCGCTATGCCACACATGTCCTACAGCCCCTCCTGGTCGCTGTCCGGGACCGTCGCCGCCCACATCGGCAGCCGTTCCTTCCGCCACCGGCCCGCCCCGTTCTGCCGGGCCGGCGGTTCGTTCCGACCGCGCGGCACGGTCCGCGGCCCGTCCCACAGCGTGCCGTCGGTCCGGTCACCCGGATCGGGGTCGATCAGCACCACGCCGAGCACCGCGACGCGCTGCTCCGCGAGCTGCCGCGCCACGGTGTGCAGCCACGCGGCACTGCCGTGCCCGGCCCGCACGACGAGCACCGTCCGGGTGCCGAGGTACGGGAGGTCGGTCCACACCGCGCCGGGCGCCACCGAGCCGACGCCCAGCCGGCGTTCCTGGTGCGGCACCGTCGCGGCGCGCTCGACGCCGACCACGGCCGGGTCTCCCGGCTTCGGGCGGCGGTCGGCGAGCGGCCCGCCCGGCAGACCGTCGACGACGACCACCGGCCGGTCCGCGGCCAGCGCCCCGGCGAGGTCCAGGGCGATCGCGCTCGTGCCGCGCGCACAACCCAGTTCCAGCAGCGACAGCGGCTCCGCGGAGTTGCGCACGGTCCTGGCCAGGGACGAGGTGAGCCTCGCCCGTGCCGCCCGTCCCTTCCGGCGCCCCCACAGCCGGGGCGACCGTCCGGGCAGCTCCGCGATGACCGAGGCCCCGAGGTTCGCCGCGATCTCCCGGCGCAGCACGGGACGGTCCGCCACCACCGAGCCGACCGCGGACACCGCGAGCCCGAGCGCGAGGCCGAGGGCGAGCCCGATCGCGGCGTCGGTGGCGGCGGTCTTGAGCAGGGAGCGCCGCACCGGGCGCGGCGCGTCCACGATCTGCGTGCCGGCGACGAGCCGGGGCATGCCGATGCGCGCCTCCTCGGCACGCTGGCCGACGTCGGAGATCCGCGAGGTGAGCTCGGCCCGGCGGGCGAAGAGCGACTCCATGTTCGGCGACGCCTTCGACGTGCCCTCCGGCGATCCGCCCCCGATCTCCCGGTTGACCTGGGCCAGTTCGTCCTTCAGCCGGTCGCGCTGGTCGAGCAGGGCCTTGGCGTCGGCGTTCGCCGCCTCCCGTATCCGCCGCACGTGGTCGGCGACGAACGCGTCGGCCAGCGCCTTGGCGCGGGCCACCGCCTCCGCCTCGCTGTCGCCCCGCACGCTGATCTGCAGCACGTTGTTGGTCAGACCGACGCCCTCGTAGTCCCGCATGAAGTCCTCGGGCTTCTCCGAGGACCCGAGGGTCCGCAGGGCCTCGCCGCCGATCCGCGTGGTCTGCAGCAGCGCGACATCGGTGCGGATCAGCGTCCCCGGGTCGTTCGGCTGGTCCTCCTGATGCGCGACCAGCACCTTGGTCACCGCCGTCGGCGGCCGCGGCAGCAGCACCGCCACCGCCACGCCGAGGAGCAGACCGAGCAGCGCCAGGGAGCCCCACAGACGCCGCCGCCTCCGCACCGCCGCCACCAGCGCCTGCAGGTCGAGCAGCGGAACGGCGGCCGACGGCTCGGCAGTCGTACGCGTCGTCACCGGGCGTCCCCCTTCACGTCCTCGCCGCCGACGAACGCCGGCACGACGGCGTCCCGCGGACGGCCGGCGGACCGCGTCGCCCGGGTCCGGACCGTGCCGGCGAGGACGACGCCGACGATCTCGTGCCCGGCGTCCGCGCACGCCTCGGCGACGCCGGCGAGCTCCGCCGCCGTCCAGCTGCCCGCGCTGAGCACCACCAGGACACCGGACTCGCCCTCGCGGTCCGGCACCATCGGATGGGCCACCGGGACCTCCACCATCCGCAGCCGGGGATCGCTCCCGGCCTCGGCGACGAGCTCCCCGGCGGCCCGGCGGGCGATCCCGTCGCCGTCCGGGACGACGACGAGCAGCCGCCGGGGGGCCGGCAGCCGGTCCCGGAGGCGCGCGGCCACCCTCCGGTAGCGGATCCGCCGGCCGGCCTCGTCGCCGGAGGACCGCGGCGCGGGGACGTCCCACCGGACGTCGACGCCGAGGAGCCGGCGGAACCGGGCCCGTACGCCACGGCCTCCCGGCCGGTGCGCTCCACTCCCACCGGGCACGTCGACGGTGCCGAGCAGCGTCGAGCCCAGCGCCGTCGCGATCTCCGGTTCGGTGCGCAGCCGACGGCTCATCCGCGCGGCCGTGAGATGGCCGACGACCGTCACCAGGAAGAAGAGCAGCGCCCCGCCGACGACGAGCTGCGTCCTCGTCGGCGGCGCCTCGCCGACCGGCCGGGGCGCCGGCCCCATGACGACCATGTTGGCCTTGTCGGCGGTCGGATCGGCCTGCTCCAGCTTCTCGATGGACTCCTGCAGCGTGGTGCGCAGCCCCTCCAGCTCGGTGCGGGTCTGCACGCTCTCCACGCTCCGCCCCGAACCTGCCGCCTCGGACAGCTCGGTGATGCGCCGTCCGGTCTGCACGACCGTCTGCCGCAGCGCCTCCAGCCGCGCCGCCGCCTCGGGGTCGGTGCTGTCGCCCACGATCCGCGTGGCGAAGTCGACGAACTGCCGGGCCACCTGGTCGGAGAGCTGCTGGGCCCGCTCCGGGGTGTCGGCCGTGCCCGAGATCTCGATGATGTTCCCGTCGGCGGCCTTGGCGCCGACCTGCTCCCGCAGCTCACGGCCGTCGACCCCGGCCCAGCCGAGCGCGGCGGCCGCGCGGTCGATCACCACCGAACTGGTCGCGACCTGCGCCTGCGTCAGCAGCTCGCGCTCCTCCCACGCCCCCGGCAGCAGCACGGACGCCGACGTCGTGTAGCGCGGCGGGAGCAGCAGGGAGACGCCGTGGCCGACGAGCGCGCCCACCACCACGAGGACGGTGAGCAGCCGCCGGCGCCGGCGGAGAATCCGCCCGATCGTGACCAGGCGTATCGTGTCGTCGCTCAACGGGGCGGCCTCGTCCCTTCCCCGTCGGGGTCGCCCGCCGACGCCGGAGCGTGGGGCCGGCAGGCTGCGGCGTAGGCGGCGAGCAGGGCCCGCTGGGAGTTCCGCCAGGAGAGCGGTCCACCGATCCGCTCCTGGCCGGTCTTGCCCATGAGCGCCCGCTTCTCCGGGTCGTCGAGCAGCAGCGCGACGAGCCGGGCGAACTCGGTCTCGTCGTTGGCGGGCGCGTAGACGGCGGCGTCGCCGGCGGAGACCCGCGCCTCCCGGAGGTCGAACGAGACGATCGGCCGGCCCATGACCATGTATTCCAGGACCTTGTTCATGGTCGACACGTCGTTGAGCGGATTGTGCGGGTCGGGGGAGAGGCACACGTCCGCCGTGGACAGGTAGCGCGCCAGGTCGGCGTCCGGGATGCGCCCGGTGAACTCCACCTGCTCCGAGAGGCCGAGCTGCCGGGACAGCTCCACCATCGCGTCGAAGGTGTCGCCGCCGCCGACGAACACCGCGTGCCAGTCGGTCCGCCCCAGCTCGTCGCGGAGTCTGGCGAGGGCCCGCAGGGCGTAGTCGACGCCGTCCTGCGGCCCCATGACGCCGAGGTAGCACAGCAGATGGGGCTTGCCGCGCTTCAGCTCCGGCTCGGCCGGTACGGGGTGGAACCGGTCGACGTCGGGCGCGCTGCGCACCACGAAGACGTCCTCCGGCCGCCGGCCGCCCCGGCGCACCGCGACGTCCCGGTAGCTCTCGTTCGTGGCGAGCACGACGTCCGCGGTCCGGTAGGTCAGCCGCTCCAGCGCGCACACGCCGCGGTAGAGCAGGTCCTTGCCGCGGTCGAACCGGGACAGGTACAGCTCGGGCACCAGGTCGTGCTGGTCGAAGACGAACCGCGTGCCACGCCGTTTCAGCCACAGCGCGGGCAGGAACAGCAGGTCGGGCGGGTTGCAGGCGTGGACGACGTGCACCGGGCCGACCTTCCGGGCCAGCCGGAAGGTGTGCCACAGGGCCGACCCGTACTCCTTCAGGTACCCGGCCGGGCCCCCGGTGGCCGCGCGCAGCGGATAGCGGTGGATCCGTATCCCGTCGATCTCCGCGAACGGCTCGGTGTCCCGCTTGCCGCCCCGGGGGCAGATGACGTTCACCTGCCAGCCCGCGTCGCGCAGCGTCGTGCACTCCTGCCACACCCGACGGTCGAACGGCACCGACAGGTTCTCCACCAGGATCAGCGCACGGCGTTCCCGCCGTCCGCTCCCGGTCGTGTTACCAAGCAAGGCCCATGTACCCCGGTTCGGCCCGCCGCGCGTCCGCGTCGGGAAGGTGGATGAGATCGACGATCACCGGGCCGTCACCGTGCGGCAGAGCCGACACCACGGCCGGATCCCTGGTCCCGACCAGGCACACCTCGGCGTGCTGGAGCACCTCGTCGACGGAGTCCGTGAGCAGCTGCGCCAGGTGCGGCAGCCGGGACTCGATGTACTCGCGGTTCGCGCCGAGCAGCCGGGAGAGGTGCACGTTGGCGTCGTAGATCCGCAGGTCGTAGCCCTTGCCGAAGAGCCGCTCCGCCAGCTCGACGAGCGGGCTCTCGCGGAGGTCGTCGGTGCCGGGTTTGAAGGAGAGGCCGAACAGGCCCACCCGGCGCTTGCCGGTGCGCTCGACCAGCTCCACCGCGCGCTGCAGGTGGTCGGCGTTGGACGGCAGCACGTGGGAGAGGATGGGCACCGACACGTCGGCCCGCTGCGCCGCATGAACGAGGCTGCGCAGGTCCTTGGGCAGGCAGGACCCGCCGAAGGCGAAGCCGGGCCGCAGGTAGGCGGGGCTGATGTTCAGCTTGCGGTCGGCCAGGAACACGTCGATCACCTGGTGCGAGTCCACCCCGAGCGCCTGGCACACGGCGCCCAGCTCGTTCGCGAAGCCGATCTTGAGGCCGTGGAACGCGTTGTCGGCGTACTTGATCGCCTCGGCCGTCGGGACCGGCACCCGGAACACCTCGCCGGGCAGGCCCTCGTACAGGGCCGCCACCACGTCGCCGCTCGCCGCGTCGAGCTCGCCTATGACGGTCTTCGGCGGGTCGAAGAAGTCCCGCACGCTCGTGCCCTCGCGCAGGAACTCCGGGTTGACCGCGACCCCGACGTCCACCCCGGCCGTGCCGCCGACGTTCTTCTCCAGGATCGGCACCAGCAGGTTCAGACAGGTGCCGGGGAGCATGGTGCTGCGGAACACGACGGTGTGCCGCCCGCCCCGCTCGGCGAGCGCGGCGCCGATCTCCTCGGTGACCCGCTCCAAGTACGTGGTGCACAGGCTGCCGTTGGGCTCGGACGGCGTGCCCACGCAGACCAGCGACACCTCGCTGCCCATGATCGCCTCGCGGACGTCGGCGGTGGCGCGGAGCGCCCCGGTCCGCACGACCTCGGCGACCAGCTCGCCGATCCCCTCCTCGACCACCGGGGCCTTGCCGTCGTTGACCAGGTCGACCTTGACCCGGTTGACGTCCACCCCGATGACCTCGTGGCCCATGTCGGCCAGGCACGCGGCCGACACGCAGCCCACGTAGCCGAGCCCGAAAACGCTGATCCTCACGACCCGTTCCTCCCCCCAGGCAGGCCCTTCCGGCCTGCGGTCCGAGTTCCGGCCGTACGCCGGTGCCGCCCCCCGCGCATCAGTAGGCCCCCTGCCCGTAGAGCACCGCGCGCAGCGTCTTCCACAAGATCACCGTGTCCAGGGCGAGCGACCAGTCCTCCACGTACCGCAGATCGAGGCGCACGGCCTCCTCCCACGGCAGGTCGCTGCGTCCGCTGATCTGCCACAGGCCGGTGAGGCCGGGCTTGACGAGGAGACGCCGCCGGATGTCCGGGCCGTACGCGGCGGACTCCTCCGGTAACGGCGGCCGCGGACCGACGAGCGACATCGACCCGGTGAGCACGTTGAGGAGCTGCGGGAGCTCGTCGATCGAGTACCGCCGCAGCACCGCGCCCACCCGCGTCACCCGCGGGTCCCGGCGGAGCTTGAACAGCGGTCCCGCGCCCTCGTTGCGCTCGGCCAGCGCGGCGCGCGCCGCCCCGTCGGCCCCGGTGACCATGGTGCGGAACTTGAGGATGGTGAACTCGCGGCCGTCCTTGCCGACCCGGCGCTGCCGGTAGAACGCCCCGCCGCGGCTGTCCAGCACGACGAGCAGCGCGACGAGCGCCATCAGCGGCGTGAACAGGAGCAGCAGGACCGCCGCGCCCAGCCGGTCGACGACTTCCTTGATCGCCCGCCGGCCGCCGGTGAAGGTCGGCATGCTGACCCGCAGCAGCGGTATCCCCAGCACGGCGTCGACGTGCAGCCGCGGGCCGGCCACCTCCATGAGCACGGGGGCCACGACCATCTCGGCGTCGCTGCCCTCCAGGTTCCAGGCCAGCCGCCGCAGCCGGTCCGGCGACCAGTGCGGGTCCGGGGTGACGGCGACGACCCGGTAGCCGTCGTGACGGACGTGCTTGGCGACGTCCGACAGCTGCCCGACGACCGGCACCCCGTCCAGCAGGTCACCGTCGAGCCCGCGGCCGTCCGTGGTGCACACCGCCTCCACGCGCCAGCCGAGGTGCGGGAACTTGCGGGTCCGGGTGATCAGGTCGCGCACGGTGTCCGGGCTTCCGGCGGCCAGCACCGGCCGCAGGCAGCGCCCTTCCTTCCGCTCCTTGTGCAGCCAGAGGCGCAGCAGGTACCGCGCCGTCATGGTGACGAGGGCGATCGCGGGGATCGCGACGAAGATCCAGAGCTTGATGTTGCGCGAGGTGAGGGCGATCCCGCCGAGCGCCAGGACGACGGTCGCCGTGAACACGGAGCGGCCGAGCCGGCGGAACTCCTCGGCGCCCTGGCCGAGCACGGCGGGAGCCCATGCCCGGCTCACCGCCAGCGCGCCCAGCACCAGAAGCTGCGTGCCGAACGCGAGAATCCCCCATTTCTCATGCCAGTTGGCCGCGTCCCTGGCTCCGAAGAAGTCGCCGATCGCCGTCACCACGAAGGCCGTGGCCACGGTGTCGCTGATGATCACGGTACGGCGGTAGCGCTGCTCCCACTCGATCGCGGGCCGGCTGATCGCCCCGTCCGCCAGGCGCTCGCGCGCAGACGGAAACGGGCTGACTAGTCCCCCTTGCCGCACAGAACCCCCCAGGTCCCCAGTGGTACGACGTGTGCGCCCGACACTCCCGGGAGGCCCCCGCCCTCCCCGGCGCATGACATCCCGGCTCTTCCAGAGCCACTTCGACAACTCATCCCGGCGGCGGCGGACTTGTCCGCCCCGCCGGGCATTCGAGGTGCGCGGAAATCCGTCGAGACCCCGGGTGCTCCCCGCACCCGACGCCCCTCGCGGGCCCCCGGAATCGATCGTCCCCATGTCAGGTGCCGCGGAGTGGCTCGTGACCTTCCGCAGTACCGGACCTATGGATCGTATGGATCGTTAGTGGTCGCCTCGTGCCCGAACAGCTGAAGCACGGTCAATCTAGAGCATCGCGGGCCGGTATGAAGAGGGATTGTGTGAAATTTGTGCTCGCCCATCGAGGCTGGCTGGATCCATCGATCGGTGACCGCTTATGGGTGCTTTGACGCCCCTCCATGCTCCAGCAACTCGCCTGGTGGCAAGGAGGGTTCGCCGCCGCTGTGATCAGGGTCACTCTGTCGGCCCGTGATGTTTCGCGGGGTCGATCCGCTGGGACACCGGGCGGGTTCCGCCCTCCCGTACCCCGCACGGACGCGGGCCCGCCAGGTCGCGCCGCGGGCTGCCCCGCCACCCCGACGGGATGTCGGGAAAGGCCTGCTGACCGTCTGACAGGATGGGCATCCTCCGGTTGTTCCATGGGGGACCGGGGTTTTCGGGTGGGCGGCGTGTGAAGAGGTCGGGTGGGCGAGGGAACGGGGCACGTGTCCACCACGGCGCACGACCCTGAGAGCGAAGCCCGGTCCGGTCCGGATCGTTGCGCGCGGCCCGGTCCGGACCTCGACGCCCGCCTCGCCGAGGCCGTCGAGCGGGCCCGGCGGGGGGACGAGAGGGCGTTCGCGGAGGCCTACCGGATCGTCCACCCCGGACTGCTCGGCTATCTGCGCGGGATCGTCGGCGAGGACGCCGAGGACGTCGCCTCCGACGCGTGGCTGGAGATCGCCCGGGACCTCGGCCGGTTCCGCGGCGACGGCGCGGGCTTCCGCGGCTGGACCGCGACCATCGCCCGCCACCGGGCCCTCGACCACCTGCGGCGCGTACGGGCCAGACCCCGGCCCGCCCGGTTCGAGCAGGACCTCCTCGAACTCCCGGCCGCCGACGACGCGGCCGACGAGGCGCTGGAAGCCCTGTCGACGGAGCGGGCGCTCGCCCTCGTCGCGGGTCTCCCGCAGGACCAGGCGGAGGCCGTGCTGCTCCGCGTCGTCGTCGGTCTCGACGGTCCTTCGGCCGCCCGAGTACTGGGCAAGCGTCCCGGTGCGGTACGGTCCGCCGCACATAGGGGATTGAGGCGACTTGCGAAACAGCTCACGGGGAGAGGGAGGTGACGGATGCGTGACGAACCGCGGAACGGGGAGCCGGCGGAGCTGCTGAGAGCCGCTCTGAGCGGCGGGAGGGGCGACGGGAGCGGCGGCGTCGCCGGCGAGGAGGGCGCTCTCGCCGCCTTCCGGGAGGCCCGCGACGCGGGGCTCCACGCGTCACTGCCCACCCGCGACCGTGACGACTGGACCCCGGCCGCCGAGCGGAGGCGCCCCCGGCGCTCGCTGAGGGCGGCCGTGACCGCGCTGGTCGCGAGCGTGACGCTCGGCGGCGTGGCCGTCGCCGCGGGCGCCCTGCCCGGGCGCTTCCTCGGCATCACCCCGCCCTCCGAACCACGCCCGACCCGCTCCACGCCCGAAGCCGCGAGACCCGGCGCGACGGCCGGCGGGAGCGACGGCGCGGCCCGCACTTCCGCACTGCCCGGCACGATCGCTCCCCTGCGACCGGAGAAGGATCCCTCGGAGCTCCACGGCAGAGGCCACGACGCCCTCTGCCGCGCCGCCGAGAAGGAACAGGGGAAGACGAAGGACAAGAGCACGAGCAAGGACAAGGACAAGGACAAGACGAAAGGCAGGGGCGCGGGCGGGGACAAGAGGACGGACAAGGCGATGGGTGAGGAGTCCCTGCCCGCCGCCCGGCAGCGGCTCACGGCCGCCGCCGGTGGCGAGGAGCTCGTCCCCGGCCACTGTCGGCACGACCTCCACCCCGTCCCCGTCCCCACCCCGCTCACCGAGCCCCGGCCGGACAACGGGGCCGACCACGGCGACTCCTCGGGCCACCCCGGCAAGGGGGCCGACCGTTCGCACGCCGGCCGGTCCTAGGGTTCGATCAGGCCCACGCGGATCGCGTAGCGGGTGAGTTCGAGGCGGTCGCGCATGCCGAGCTTCCGGAGGATGTTGGCGCGATGGCGTTCGACCGTCTTCGGGCTGATGACCAGGAGGTCGCCGATCTCCTTGGAGCTGTGGCCCTCGGCGACGAGCTTGAGGATCTCCTCCTCGCGTTCCGTGACGGCCCGGTCCGGCAGCGGCTCGCCCCGTTCCGCACGGTCCAGGTACGTGCGGATCAGGGCCGTCTCCGCGCCCGGGCAGATGAACGGCTCGTCCCGGACGGCCGCCCGGCACGCCTCGACCAGATCGCGGTCCGCGACGGACTTCAGGACGTAGCCGCTCGCACCCGCCTTGAGCGCCTCGAAGAAGTACTGCTCGTTGTCGTACATCGTGAGGATCAGGATCCGCAGCTCCGGGCGGAGGCGGCTGAGTTCACGGGCCGCCTGGAGGCCGGTGCGCAGCGGCATGGAGATGTCGAGGACGGCCAGGTCGACCTCCGTGGAGCGGGCCAGGGCGACGGCCTCCGCCCCGTCCGCCGCCTCGGCGACGACGGTCAGGTCCGGTTCCGCGTCGAGGATGAGGCGCACCCCGCCGCGCACCAGGGCGTGGTCGTCCGCGAGCAGGATGCGGGTCGGGGAGGCGGGGGGCCGGTTCCGGTCCGTCATGACGCCGTGGCCCTTCCGACGGGCCCATCGACCGCGCGCCCGGTTCCGGCGGTCTCGTCGGCCACCCGTCCGCTTCCGCCCGTGCCGCCGTTCCTCGTGTCCAGGCGGACCTCCGTGCCACCGTCCGTGCCTTCGCGGACCGTCAGTTCGGCGCCGATCAGCAGGGCGCGCTCCCGCATCCCCCGGAGGCCCGCCCCCTCGGGCGCGGTGCCGATGCCGCGGCCGTCGTCCCGTACGAGAAGCCCCACCCCGCCCCCGGGCAGCGGGCTCAGCCGCAGGTCGACGCGGGTCGCGCCCGCGTGGCGCGCCGTGTTCGTCAAGCCCTCCTGGGCGACCCGGTAGAGCACGAGTTCCGTCTCCGGGCCGAGCGCCGGCAGCCCCGCGTCGACGTGGAGCCGCACGGTCAGCCGACGCGTGGAGAACTCGGAGGCCAGGGACCTGAGCGCGCTGTGCAGGCCCAGCTCCTCCAGGACGCCCGGCCGCAGGCGGCGGGCGATGCGGCGGATCTCGTCGAGGCCGGCCCGGGTGGTCTCCTGCGCCTGGTGGAGCTCCGTCCGCAGCTCGGCTGGGGCGTGGTCGGCCGCGTGCTTCAGCTGGAGGAGCACGGCGGTGAGGGTCTGGCCGACCTCGTCGTGCAGCTCCCGGGCGACCCGCCGGCGCTCCGTCTCCTGCGCGGACAGCACCCGCGCGGTGCTCGCGGCCCGCTCCGCCTCCAGCCGGTCGAGCATCGTGTTGAACGTACGGGTCAGCTCGGCGATCTCACCGTGCCCCGTCACGGCCGCGCGCCGGCCCGGCCGCAGCAGGTCCGCCGTGCGCATCGCGCGCGTGAGGCGCTGGAGCGGTGCGAGGCCGACGCGGAGGAGGAAGGCGTTGGCGACGAGCAGGACGAGCAGGCCGGCCAGGAGGACGAGCGCCTCGCCGAGGAGCACGGGCGTGGAGACCGTGACGGGACCGAGGAGCAGCAGCACGGCGACGACGAGGACCGAGGCGTTGAGCAGGAAGAGGCGCCGGTACAGCGACACGCTGCCACCCCCTCCTCGTCCGTCCCCGCACATGCCCTCTGACCTGCGGCGGGACCCATGTCCCCGCCCCATCCTGACCAGTGTGCCGGGGGCTTGTCCATCCGTGCCGGCACCCATGTCCCGAGGGGCCGGACGGATGGCACCATGCCCGGGCACCACCACCGGTCACGACACTTGGAGGGACGGGCCCGTGCCTGCTCCGCGGATGAGAACGACACCCCTGCCCGGCATCGGCGTCCAGTACGACTTCACCACGCGGGAGCACCGTCACCTCTCGGTCATCGCGCACCGCGACGGGACCCGGACCGTGAACGTCTACCGGGCCGACGACCCGGACGCCTGCGACCGGTCGCTGCACCTCACGGAGACGGAGACGGCCTCGCTGATCGACGCGCTGATGCCCGCCCACCACAGCCCGAACGTCCTGCACACCACGGACCTGGGCCTGGTCGCCGAGCGGATCGAGCTCTCCGCGCACTCGTACTGGAACGGCCGCGTGCTCGGCGAGACGCGGATGCGCACCGAGGCCGGGGCCTCCGTCGTCGCCGTACTGCGCCGCTCCGGGGCGATACCGTCCCCGACCCCGGCCTTCCGGCTGGCCGGCGGTGACACCCTCATCGTCATCGGCACCCGCGAGGGCGTCGACGCGGCCGCCGCGATCCTCGGTCGGGAGTGAGGGAGCGTGCACTCCGCGGTCTTCCTGATCGAATTCGGCGCCATCATCCTCGGTCTCGGCCTGCTCGGGCGGCTCGCCGGCCGCTTCCGGTTCTCCCCGATCCCGCTCTACCTCCTCGCCGGGCTCGCCTTCGGCAAGGGCGGTCTCTTCCCGTTCGGCGCGAGCGAGGAGTTCGTCGCCATCGGCGCCGAGATCGGGGTGATACTCCTGCTCCTCATGCTCGGCCTGGAGTACACCGCGAGCGATCTCGTCTCCAACCTCAGGACCCAGTACCCGGCGGGGCTCGTCGACTTCGCCCTCAACGCGCTGCCCGGCGCGGTCGCCGCGCTGCTGCTCGGCTGGGGGCCGGTCGCCGCCGTCGTCCTGGCCGGCGTCACCTGGATCTCCTCGTCCGGCGTCATCGCCAAGGTCCTCGGCGACCTCGGGCGCCTGGGCAACCGCGAGACGCCCGTCATCCTCAGCGTCCTGGTCCTCGAAGACCTCGCCATGGCCGTCTACCTGCCCATCGTCACGGCCCTCCTCGCCGGCGTCGGCCTCGCCGCCGGCGGCGCGACGCTCGCGATCGCCCTGGGCGTGGCCGGGGCCGTGCTCTTCGTCGCCGTCCGGTACGGACGCCTGATCTCTCGCTTCGTCTCCAGCGACGACCCGGAGAAGCTGCTCCTGGTGGTCCTCGGGCTGACCCTGCTCGTCGCGGGCGTCGCCCAGCAGCTCCAGGTCTCCGCGGCCGTCGGCGCGTTCCTCGTCGGCATCGCCCTCTCCGGCGAGGTCGCCGAGGGCGCCCACGCCCTGCTGAGTCCGCTGCGCGACCTGTTCGCCGCGGTCTTCTTCGTCTTCTTCGGCCTGCACACCGACCCGGCGAGCATTCCGCCGGTCATCCTTCCGGCCCTCGTCCTCGCCGTCGTCACCGCGCTGACGAAGGTCGCCACCGGGTACTGGGCCGCGCGCCGCGCCGGGATCGGGGCGGGGGGCCGGTGGCGGGCGGGCGGCACGCTGGTGGCGCGCGGCGAGTTCTCCATCGTCATCGCCGGGCTCGCCGTCACCGCCGGGGTGCAGCCCCAGCTGGGCCCCTTCGCCACCGCGTACGTGCTCGTCCTCGTCGTCATCGGCCCCCTCACCGCCCGCTTCACCGAGCCGATCGCGACGGCGGTGACGCGCCGGCGCGGGAGGGGCGGGGAGGGGGAGGAGGGGGAGAGGGACCGGGTCGATGCGCCGAAGTCCAGCTCGGCGGTGGGCTGAGCCCCGGCCGCGGCGACCGGCGCGCCCTCGCGGCGCCCGGCCGGTTCGGCCGGGTCGGCCGCGCTCACCCGGCCGGTTCGGCCGGGTCGGGTCGCGCACGTCCGGCCGGGTCGGGTCGCGCTCGCGCGGCGGACTGATCGTTCGTCAGAACTGAGCACGTACGGGCCCCTTGTGGACCTCGCTCTCATCAATAAAATGTCACACATCACACAAGGGAGTCCTTCATGGCCCACGCGCACGCCTCCGCGCAGCCCACGCCCCCCGCTCCGCCCGCGCACCGCGCCCGCCCCTGGCGCGGGATCATGGTCGCCACCGCCCTCCCGTTCCGCGAGGACCTCTCCGTCGACCACGACGCCTACGCCGAGCACGTCGCCCGGCTGATCGCGAACGGCTGTGACGGCGTCGTCCCGAACGGCTCCCTCGGCGAGTACCAGACCCTCACCGACGCGGAGCGCGCCCAGGTCGTCCGTACCGCCGTCGAAGCGGCCGGGGACGGGGCCAGGGTCATGCCCGGCGTCTCCGCGTACGGCAGCGCCGAATCCCGCCGCTGGGCCGAACAGGCCGCCGAGGCCGGCTGCGGCTCGGTCCTCCTCCTGCCGCCCAACGCCTACCGCGCCGACGAGCGGTCCGTGCGCGCCCACTACGCCGAGGTGGCCGGCGTCGGCATCCCCGTCGTCGCCTACAACAACCCGTACGACACCAAGGTCGACCTCACCCCCGACCTGCTCGCCCGCCTCCACGCCGACGGCGGCATCGTCGCCGTCAAGGAGTTCAGCGGCGACGTCCGCCGCGCCTACGAGCTCGCCGAACTCGCCCCCGAACTCGACCTGTTGATCGGTGCCGACGACGTCCTCCTGGAGCTGGCCGTGGCGGGCGCGGTCGGCTGGATCGCCGGCTATCCCAACGCCTTCCCCACGAGCTGCGCCGCGCTCTACCGCGCCGCCGTCGCCGGGGACCTGGCCACCGCCCTGCCGCTCTACCGCTCGCTGCACCCGCTCTTCCGCTGGGACTCCAGGACCGAGTTCGTCCAGGCGATCAAGCTCTCCATGGACCTCGCCGGCCGCACCGGTGGACCCACCCGGCCGCCCCGCCTCCCGCTCACGCCTGAACAGGAGGCCGTCGTGCGCGCCGCCACGGAGAAGGTCCTCGCCGAGGGCCTCGCGTAGAGCCCGTCACCCACTCACCCGGAAGGGGTTCCCATGCGCACCCGCCACGTCTACCACGCGGTGGACTCCCACACCGAAGGCATGCCCACCCGTGTCATCACCGGTGGCTTCGGCATCGTCCCCGGCGCCACCATGGCCGAGAAACGACTCCACTTCGCCGAGCACCTCGACCACGTCCGCACCCTCCTCATGTACGAACCGCGCGGCCACGCGGCGATGAGCGGCGCGATCCTCCAGCCGCCCACCCGCCCCGACGCCGACTACGGCGTCCTCTACATCGAGGTGTCCGGCCTGCTGCCGATGTGCGGCCACGGCACCATCGGCGTCGCCACCGTCCTCGTCGAGACGGGCATGGTGCCGGTCGTCGAACCGGTCACCACCGTCCGGCTCGACACCCCCGCCGGGCTCGTGAGCGTCGACGTCCGGGTCGAGGACGGCCGGGCCCGCTCCGTGACCCTCACCAACGTGCCCGCCTTCTCCGTCGGCCTCGACCTCAAGACGGACGTGCCCGGACACGGCACGGTCACCTACGACCTCGCCTACGGAGGCAACTTCTACGCCTTCGTCGACCTCGACTCGCTGGGCCTGCCCTTCGACCGTGCCCACAAGGACGAGCTGCTCGCCGCCGGGCTCGCGATCATGGACGCCGTCAACGCCGGCCCCGACCGGCCCGTCCACCCCGAGAACCCCGCCTTCGCCGGGGTGAAGCACGTCTACCTGACCGCGCCCGGCTCCGACGCGACCCGCTCGCGCCACGCCATGGCCATCCACCCCGGCTGGTTCGACCGCTCCCCGTGCGGCACGGGCACCAGCGCCCGCATGGCCCAGCTGCACGCGCGCGGACTCCTCGCCCCGGGCACCGACTTCGTCAACGAGTCCTTCATCGGCACCGAGTTCACCGGACGGATCGTCGACGAGACGGTCGTGGGCGGGCTGCCCGCCGTCGTCCCCACCGTCACCGGCCGCGCCTGGATCACCGGCACGGCCCAGTACTTCCTCGACCCCGACGACCCGTTCCCCGCCGGATTCCTGCTCTGAACCGGCTCGGACCTGCGGGCCGCTCGGGACGGCTGGAGAAACGTGACATTGTACGATGCTCCTCCGTGACTTCTCGGAGGACGCACGATGGGTGACCTGAAACAGTACGGCCTCGTCAGAGCCCAGGAACGGCTCCGCGACCAGGTCGGCCACGCCCTTCGGGCGGCCCTGATCGCCGGGGAACTGCGCCCCGGCCAGGTCTACTCGGCCCCCGGCCTCGCGAGCGACCTCGGCGTCTCCGCGACCCCGGTCCGCGAGGCCATGCTCGACCTGGCCCGCGAGGGCCTGGTCGAGCCCGTCCGCAACAAGGGCTTCCGCATCACCGAGGTCAGCGAGCGGGACCTCGACCAGTACACGGAGCTGCGGACCCTCATCGAGGTCCCCACCATCGGCCGGGTCACCCGCACCGCCGCCCGCGAGCGGCTGGAGGAACTGCGCCCGGTCGCCGAGGAGATCGTCTCGCGCGCCCGCGAGCACGACCTCATCGGCTATCTGGAGGCGGACCGCCGCTTCCACCTCGCGCTGCTCTCCCTCGCCGGGAACGAGCGGCTCGTCGAGACCGTGGGCGACCTGCGCAAGCGCTCCCGGCTCTACGGACTGACCGGCCTCGACGAGGCCGGCAAGCTCGTCTCCTCCGCCGAGGAGCACCTCGAACTCCTCGACCTGATGATCGCCGGGGACGCGGCGGGCGCCGAGGCCTGCATGAGCCGCCACCTCGGCCACGTGCGGTCCCTGTGGGCGGACGCCGACGCGGACGACTCCCCGGCCTGACCGGCGGCCGGCGGACCCGCTACGCGCCCTCCGGCGGGACGATCGCCCGCTTGAGGACCTTCCCCGTCGGCCCCTTGGGGAGGGCGTCCGCGAGCCAGATCCGGCGGGGGTACTTGTACGGGGCGAGCCGCTCCCGCACATGGGCGCGCAGCTCGGCGGGGGAGACCCGCCCGCCGGGCCGCAGGACGACCGCGGCGGCGACCTCCTGCCCGTGCACCGGGTGCGGGACGCCGAGGACGGCGGCCTCCGCCACGCACGGGTGGAGATGGAGGACCTCCTCCACCTCCCTCGGATACACGTTGAACCCGCCCCGGATCACGACGTCCTTGAGGCGGTCGACCACCCGGAAGTCGCCGGACGCGTCCCGGGTGCCGAGGTCACCGGTGTGCAGCCAGCCGTCCCGTACCGCCTCGGCGGTGGCCTCCGGACGGCGCCAGTAGCCCTTCATGACGTTGTGCCCCCGGATGACGAGCTCGCCGACCTCGCCGTCCGGGACCTCCTTGCCGTCCCGGTCCACCACCCGCATCTCCACCCCCTCGATCGGGATGCCGATCGTGCCGGGGGAGCGCGGCCGGTCGATCCGGTTCACACAGGCCAGCGGCGACGACTCGGACAGCCCGTACCCCTCCAGCACGGCGCAGCCGAAGTCCGACTCGAACCCGGTCAGCACCGCCACGGGCAGGGGCGAGCCGCCGCACAGACAGACCCGCAGCGAGGAGACGTCGTGGACCGCGCGGTCCGGATGCCGCAGCAGCAGCCCGTACATGGTGGGGACGCCGAGGAAGACCGTGACCCGGTCCCGGGCGACGAGCGCGAGCGCGCCCGCCGGGTCGAAGCGGGCCATGAGCGTCAGACAGGCGCCCACGGACACCGCGCAGTTGAGCCCCATCACCTGTCCGAAGGAGTGGAAGAGGGGCAGCCCGCCGAAGACCGTGTCCGAGGGGCCGAGCCCCAGGACCCGCACGCCTTCGCCGACGTTGCGCCGGATGTTGCGGTGGGTCAGCTCGGCGCCCTTCGGCGCACCGGTCGTGCCGGAGGTGTAGAGCACGACCGCCGTGTCCTCCGGGGCGCGGGAAACGGGCGCCACGCGCGCGTGGCCCGCCAACAGCGCCGTGAACGCGGCCGGTTCGACCGCGAGGTGCGGGGTGCCCGCCAGCCGGGCGCCCTCGGCCGCCTCCTCGCCGTCCCCGTGCCAGGACAGGAGCAGCGCGGCCCCGGCGTCCGCCAGGCAGTGGCGGACCTCGCCCGCCCGCAGCAGCGGGTTGAGCGGGACGACGATCGCGCCCGCCCGCAGGACGCCGTAGTAGAGCACGGCGAACAGCGTGCTGTTCGGCAGCATGAGGGCCACCCGGTCGCCGGGGCCGACCCCGCGCGCGCGGAGCAGCGCGGCGGCGCGGTGGGCGAGGTCGTCGAGCGCGCCGTACGTCAGCGTCTCGGCCCCGAGCCGCAGCGCGGTCCTGTCGGGGTGCACGGCCGCGCTCCGGGCGAGCAGCGCGGGAACGGTGCCGTCGTCGGTGCTCATCGGCGGTACTCCTTCGGGTCCGTGCGGTGCGGAGGGAACGGAGGAAGCGGTACGGGGCGGGGGACGGCGACAGCGGTGAGCAGCAGGCCCCCACGGACGAGCCAGCGACCGGGCAGCACGCGCGGCAGGGGACACGGCCCCGCGGGCACCGGAACCAGAAGCCGCGCCCGGAACCGACCGGAGGCCCGGGGAAGCTCCGCACGCGCGCGTGCGGGCGGACGGCGGTGGTCGTCGGGTGCGGGTGCGGGCGTGCGGGGACGGTCGTCGGGTGCGGGCGGGCACGGATGGCCGGCACGCGCGCGTGCGGGCGGCTGCGGGCTGTCGGGCTCGTCGAGCCGCCATGCCACCTCGGCCTCCTCGAAGCCGAGCCAGGCACCCCCGTACCCGCTCCAGGTCTTGTAGACGGACTCCTTGGCGCTGAACAGCAGACGGTCCCAGGCGATGTCCGGCCGCCGGGCGGCCAGTTCGCGCAGCCGTGCCTCCTCCGGGCCGAAGACCACCTCCTCCCGGACCCCGGGCGGCAGCGGCGCGTGCGGCTCGGCGTCGATGCCGAGACCGAGGAAGCGGGTGGCCGACGCCACCGCCGCACCCCGGTACCCCGCGCAGTGCGTGATGCTGCCGACGGTGCCCGCGGGCCACGCCGGCGCTCCGCGCCGCCCCCGCAGGAGCGGGGCCGCCCCGACCCCGAGACCCGCGAGCGCCCGGTGGGCGCAGAGCCGGGCCGTCGCGAACTCGCGCCGCCTGCCGGGCGTGGCGCGCGCCATCAGGGCCTCCTCCTCGGCGAAGAGCCACGGGGGACGGGGCCCGTCGTCCGCCCCGGGCCCGTCCACCGCCCCGGCCTCCTCGGCCCAGTGCACCCGCTCGGGCAGCAGCGCACCGAGCAGGGGACGCTCCTCGCTCCGTACGCTCACGCCCGAGCACCCGACGGCGTGCCGCCACGCTCCGCGCCCGCCGGCGCGGTGCCGGGCCCGGTCGTACCCGCCACGGCGGCGCCGGTGCCGCCCGCGCCCGCCGCCGGGAACTCCGCCCACGCCGCGATCCGTTCGACGAGGCCCGTGTTGTGCCGGATCCAGCGGAAGTGGTCGAGCCGCCGGTCGCCCGCGTCCGAGGACCGGTAGCTCCAGCGCCGGACCCGGGCCGAGGTGAGCTTCGCGCACAGGTGGTCCACGGCCCGCGGCGGCGCCAGCGCGTCACCCTCGACGTCGACGGCGAGCACGGGCAGGTCGACGCGCCCCAGCGCCGCCTCGTAGTCCGCGGCGGCACCCCCGGCCCCGTACCGCCCCGTCCGCATTTGCCGCGCCCAGTCCCGCATCACGCCCACGGACTCGCGCCCGCCGAAGCCGAACCGGTCCCCCGGCCAGTACCCGAGCAGCTCCGCTCCGGCCACGCACAGCAGGCTCCGCACGAGCCACCGCGCACCCGGCCGGAAGTCCGTCCCCGTGCCGAGCGCGCGCCACCACGCCGAACCGCTGGCCACCAGCACGACCCCCGCGAGGCGCGGCCGGAGCAGCCCGCAGTGCACCAGGCCGAGCTGGCCGCCGAGGCTGTGGCCGAG
The DNA here is from genome assembly GCF_044544765.1 of Streptomyces sp. NPDC053513. NCBI lineage: Bacteria > Bacillati > Actinomycetota > Actinomycetes > Kitasatosporales > Streptomycetaceae > Streptomyces > Streptomyces sp. NPDC053513. The sequence goes on along the minus strand of NZ_JBITXP010000001.1, from coordinate 261,363 downwards.
CAGCAGCCTCGGCGCGTCGGGAAAGGCGCGCTCGACGGCGTCGAGGACCGCGCCGATGTCGTGCTCGACGAGCTCCCGGTAGCCGAAGCGGATCCCGCGCGCCGGGACCGGGGTGCTCTCACCGTGGCCGCGCAGGTCCGTCGTCACCACGGTCGCGCCCCGCCGGTGCAGCGCCCGCACCAGCGGGGTGTAGTGGCGGGCGGCGGTGCCCATCGCGGGGAGGACGACCACGACCGGGGCGGTCGGCTCGGGGCGGGCGTGGACCCGGACCACGAGCGCGGCGCCGTCCGGGGCGGCGAGCTCGGCCAGTACGGGAAAGGGGGAGGCCCTCATCCCGCCTCCACGGCATCGGCCTCCGGTTCCGTCAGGCGCCAGCCGATCACCCCCGCGCCCCAGGTGACGCCCGCGCCGAACGCCGCCACCCCGAGCAGGCCCGTCGGGCCGAGGCGGCCCTCCCGCCAGGCCTGGTGGAGGGCGAGGGGGATGGAGGCGGAGGAGGTGTTGGCGACCCGGTCGACGTTCAGGTAGAGGCGCTCCGGTGCGACGCCGAGCTCCTTGCCCACCGCCCGTACGATGCGCGCGTTGGCCTGGTGGGCGACGAACAGGTCGACGTCGTCGGCGGTCAGCTCCCGCCGCGCGAGGACGTCCCGGGCGGCCTCGCTCATCCGCTCCACGGCCTGGACGAAGATCTCGGGGCCGTCCATCCGCAGCTTCCGGTCGTACCTGTCGGCGTAGAGGAGCGGAATCAGCTCCCCGTCCGAGCCGAGCCGGAACGCGGGCTCGACGGAGGGACCCAGGACCGTGTCCGCCGCGTCCGTGTCCGTCGCGTCCGCCACGTCCGCGACGACCACCGCCCCGGCGCCGTCGCCGAGCAGCACCGCCGTCGAGCGGTCCTCGTGGTCGGTGATCCGGGTGAGCGCCTCGGCGCCGCAGACCAGCACGGTGCCCGCCCGGCCCGACTCGATCAGGGCGACGGCGTGGTCCAGGGCGTACACGAACCCGGCGCAGGCCGCGTGCAGATCGAACGCGGCGGCCCGGTCCGCGCCGAGCCGGGCGGCCACCTCCACGGCGAGCCCCGGCGTCGTCCGGTCGGGCGTCGTGGTCGCCACGACGACGTGCCCCACCTCGCGCGCGGTGCGGCCCGACCGGGCCAGGGCCGTCCGGGAGGCGGCCAGGGCGAGGTCGGCCAGGTGACCGTCCTCCGGCAGGAAGTGCCGCTGCCGGATCCCGGTCCGTTTGACGATCCACTCGTCGGACGAGCCGATGGCCTCGAAGTGACTGTTGGGCACGACCCGTTCGGGCAGCGCCGAACCGACGCCGACGATCGCCGCGGTCATGAGGGGTCCTCCTTCGGCGTGGACCGGATCCCGACGGTCGCCGCGGTCATGAACGGTCCTCCTTGCCGGCGCGGGGCGGGGCGCCGATGCCCGGGGGCTCGCCGACGGCGCCGGCCCCCATGCGGACGGCGTGCATCCCGCCGTCCGCGTGCACGATCTCCCCGGTGACGGTGGCCGCCAGATCCGAGAGCAGGAACAGGACGGGACCGACGAGCCGGGCCGGATCGGCACGGCTCCAGCCGAGCGGCGCCTCCTGCTCCCAGCGGTCGGCGATCCGGTCGAAGGTGCTGACGGCCCGCCCGGCCACGGTCTCGACCGGGCCGGCGGCGACGAGGTTGACGCGGATGCCGGAGTGCCCCAGGTAGAGCGCGAGGTAGCGGCAGACCGCGCCCAGCGTGGCCTTGCCGACCCCCATCCAGTCGTAGCCCGGCCAGGCCCCGGACGAGTCGAAGTCGAGCCCGACGACGCTGCCCCTGGCCGCACCGGCGCCCCCGCCCTCGCGCAGCAGCGGGGCGAGCGCGGTGGTCAGCGAGTGCAGCGAGAACGCCGCCGTGCGCAGGGCGAGCGTCGCGTCCTCCACGGACGTGGTGAGGAAGTTGCCGCTGAGCGCGGACTGCGGGGCGGCGGCGATCGCGTGCAGGACGCCGTCGACCGCGCCCCACCGGCGCTCCAGCTCCTTCGTGAGCGCGTCCAGGTCCTCGGGACGCGTCACGTCCAGCTCCAGCACGTCGGCCGGGTACGGCAGGCCCGAGGCCGCCGCCTCCGTGATCCGCCGGGTCCGCCCGAAGCCCGTCAGCAGGACCTCCGCACCCGCCTCCTGGAGCGCCCGCGCGGTGTGCCAGGCGATCGAGTCGTCGTTGAGGACCCCGGTCACCAGATAGCGGCGCCCCGAGAAGCCGAGCAGGTCGGGGACGCCGTGGGGGTCGCGGGACGCGCGCATCAGGACCGCCCTTCCGCGGCCAGGACGAGGGCCGCGTTGTGTCCGCCGAAGCCGAAGGAGGTGGAGAGGCCGAACAGCACGCCCGTACGCGCGCGCGGGGTGAGCTTTCGCGCCGTCCGGACGAGGTCGAGCGGGCCGAGCGCCGGGTCGGGGTGGCGCAGCCCCGCCGTCGGGGGCGCCACGCCGTGCCGCAGCGCCTGGAGGGTGGCGATCGCCTCGACCGCGCCCGCCGCCCCGAAGAGGTGCCCGAGGGCGCCCTTGCCGGAGGAGAGCGGCAGCTCCGCGAGGACGTCGGCACCGAGGGCCCGCCGCAGCGCCTCGCACTCCAGACGGTCGTTGAGGGCGGTGCCGGTCCCGTGGGCGTTGACGTACGCCAGCTCCCCGGGCGCCACCGAGGCCTCCCGCAGCGCGAGCGCCACCGCCCGGGCCGCGGACCCGCCGTCGGGGGCGGGCGCGGTGACGTGATGGGCGTCGGAGGTCGCCCCGTACCCCCGTACGGCTCCGAGGACCTCGGCCCCGCGCCGGGCGGCGCCCGCCGCCGTCTCCAGGACGAGGATCCCGGCACCCTCGCCGATCACGAACCCGTCGCGGTCCCGGTCGAAGGGACGGGAGGAACCGCTCGGCGAGAGGGCGCCGGCGTTCGCGAAGGCGGCCGCCACCAGGTCCGAGGAGGAGGCCTCCGCGCCGCCCACCACGACGGCGTCCGCCGCCCCCGAGGCCAGGAGCCGCATCCCCGTACCGACGGCCTGCGCGCCGCTGCTGCACGCGGACGCGACGCACAGGCTCTCGCCGCGGAAACCGTGCCGCATGGAGAGGTGGGCGGCGGCCGCGTTGGCCATCATCTGCGGGACCATCAGCGGCGAGACGAACCCGGCGCCCTCCTTCTCGTACACCTCCCGCTGCGCCTCGAAGGAGGCCGTGCCGCCGAGCCCGCAGCCGATGACGCAGGCGACGCGCTCGGGGAGCCAGGGGGACGGGGCGCCCGTCCGGTGCCCGGCCCGGCTCAGGGCCTCCTCGGCCGCCACCAGGGCCAGCTGGGTGAACCGGTCGGTGCGGCGCACCAGGTTCCTCGGCAGGTGGTCGGCGGCGGTGAAGTCCGCGTGCCGGACGGCCGGAGGGGAGCCCGCCGGCGCCGCGTCCCCGGCCACGGCGCGCTCGTGGAGCACGTCGGCGCCGACGCCGAGCGGGGTGACCGCGCCGAAACCGGTGACGACGACCTCCCGGCCCCGCCCCGGATCACTCAACTCCGGCCTTCCGGCAGCACAGTTCGAGGATCTGGCCGACGGTCTCGATGCCGTCGAAGTCCTTCGTGCGGACCGGCACGCCGAGGTCCCGCTTGACGGACTGCGCGAGCTCGACCATGTCCAGCGAGTCGATCTCCAGGTCGTCGAGCGCGGCTCCCGGCAGGACGTCGCCCTCGTCGACGCCCAGTTCGACGAGGGCGTCGGTGATGAACTGCTCGATGGTGGCGCGGTCCGGCGTCGTGGACGTCGCGGATGTCTCGGACATGACTCTCCCGTGCGGTGTGGTGGTGGGGGATCGGGGCTGCGGTCAGGGAGTGGCGAGCTTCGAGGCGTGGTACGGGGACCAGTGCCACTGGCGCCAGTAGCTCTCCGCGATGTCCACCCACTCCTCCAGGCGCGCGGCGCTGTCCAGGAAGCGGGAGGCGCTGACCACCAGCCAGCTGTAGACGGCCTGGCTGTCGCGGCAGCCGCCGCAGTCCCCGGACGTGCAGCAGAACTGCAGCGACTCGTAGTCGGCGCCCCAGGCGGCGAAGCCCGGAATCACCGGATTGCCGTTGGCGACCCGCTCCTCGTGGTCGGGATGGTCGACGCTGAGGCTCGGGCAGACGTCGTACCCGAAGCGCGCCCCCCAGTGCGAGGTGCCGGTGATGAGGCTGCGGATGAAGTACGGGTGGCTGACCACGGCCTCGGGGTACGCCTCCTTGACCCGCAGGGCCTCCTCGAGGACGCGCCGCTCGTTCTCGATCTGGATCGGGTTGTCCGAGCCGTGCTCGCTGTAGAAGTTGAAGGTGACGATGTTGCCGTTCTCGGCGATCTTGCGCACGGTCGGTTCGAGGTACGGCAGCCCGGCCTCGGAGAGCGCGAAGATGAACAGGACGCGCGGATCGTCCTTGTAGTGCGAGAGCGCCGTGTCGAACAGGCCGGTGAACTTGGAGCCGTTGACCCGGATGGCCCGCAGGTCGTCGTCGAGCGGCCCGCCGCCGAAGATGCTGACGGCCACGGCGATGTGCTCGAAGCCCTGCACGGGCATCGGACGCAGACCGTTGGTCGAGATCGTGATGTACGGCAGCTCCTCGACGAAGGCCTCCACCCGGCGCAGCACCAGGGTCGGCTCGCCGCCGATCAGCGTGGCCTGGTTGACCCCCTCGTCCCGCAGCCGGCGGGCGAAGGAACGGATCTTGTCGACGTCCGACAGCTCGCGCACGGCCGTGTCGAAGCCGCCCTCGAAGTACCAGCAGCCCTTGCAGCGGATGTTGCAGGTGTTGGTGAGGTGGACCTCGCACGAGCGCACCTCCCGACCGAGCCGGCGCAGTCTGTGCAGGCGCTCGGCGAGATCGGGGCGTTCGGCCAGGAGGGCGGCGGTGCGCTCCTTCGCCTCACGGCGGCCGAGCGGGCGCGGGGTGATGGTCAGGGGGGTGGCCATGGGCTGCGGACTCCTCGGTCGGACTGCTGCTCGATGTCTCTCTCGCGCTCGCGCTCTCTGGCCGTACGGGGGCTGGGCGGCGTACGGGGGGCGTACGGGGGTACGGGCTTCTGGGTCGTGTCGGGGGCCGGGTGGAGTACGGGCTTCTGGCTGTACGGGTGGTACGGGCTCCTGGCCGTGCCGGGAGCCGGGACGGCGTACGGGGAACCGGGCTGCGCACGAGGGCCACGTACGGGTGCCTGCCTCGCCGCACGGGAGCCGGGCGACGTACGGGCGGCCCCGCCCCGTACCGGCCGCCCGGGGCCGCCCGGGACTGCCCGGGGCTGCCCGGGGCTGCCCGGGACTCCTGGGGGCTGCTCGGGGCTACTCGGGGACCTTCAGGCCGAGGTTCTCGATCCGCGGGGTGACCTTCGCCCGCCAGATGTCGCGCGCCTCCCCGTTGGTGGTCTGCCGGAGCCCGAAACGGACCGCGAGCTTCGACCTCTCCGAACGCGCGCTGCCGAAGATCCGGTTGAATCCCGGCCACAACCGGTCGAGGCCCTGCTGGAGCTCCTCGCGGCCCTCCTCGGTGCGGGCGAGATTCCGGCAGACCCGCGCGCCGTGCGCGATGTGCACCTTCTCGTCGAGAATGATCGTGCGCACCGCCTCGGCCCACGGCTTGTAACTGCTCTGCGCGAATTCGGAGATCATCACCATCGCGGTCTCCTCGCCGATGTACGAGAAGATTCCGCGCTCCGCCCAGGTGGTGCAGGTGTGGAACTCGTGGCCGGCGAAGAGGTCACGGTCGGCGAGCCGCTGCTGCTCCATGTAGCCGGTGTCCACGCCGATGTCGGCCAGGATCCGCTTGCCGATCTTGTAGTGGTCGTACTCCTCGACGGCGCGCTCGGCGCACACCTGCCGTTCCTCGGCGTTCGGCGCGAGCGGCAGGAACACCTGGATGTAGTCGTCGGCGCCGGACAGTTCACCCTCGGTGTTGACGATCATCCCCCGCACGGCGATCTCGCGGTAGTCCTCGGGCATGGCGAGGAATTCCTCGGGGGTGCGGACGACGACTGCCTCGTCGACGGGAACGGAAGATGCCATGGTGATCCACTCGCCTCGCTCGTTCGACTTCGATTCCGACTTCGATTCCGACTTCGACCCGAAAGACCGCTGACATCGCGGTGGTGGAGCGGTCGAACGCTATCCACGGCAACAGCTGTCCATCAATGAGCGCAGAGACCGGAATGGCCGATTTCCCCGAGTCGTCCACGGCGCACGGAGAACCCGATCAAGAACCGTCTGCGGCGCGTCGGACAAGCCAGAGGAAGATCACCCCGACCACTCTTTCCGGTGTCGACCAGCGAGAAAGGACGGGGGAGCCCGATCCTCCGAATTCGCCGCTCGCGGCTGGATTTCCACGGTCCGCAGAGTGGCCGAAACGAACCCGGTGCAAGTCCGGAGCAAGCCCCTGGCAGGGCGGGAATTCGCCCCGCGCGGGGCACCGAAGAGTGTCAACTCGGCCACGCCCGGCGGCAATCGAACGACCTGGACACCGTCTTGAATCTCTATATGCTGGCGCCATGCTTTCTGCCGCCTCCGCGCCCGCGAACGCCACCCCCTCCACCTCGTCCTCCGCGCCCGCGCCGGCCACCGCCTCCCGGCTGGCCAACGTCGGCTCGTCGCCGGTACGGGAGATCCTGGCGCTCACGGCACGGCCCGAGGTGATCTCGTTCGCCGGAGGCCTGCCCGCCCCCGAGCTGTTCGACATCGACGGGATCCGCGCGGCGTACGACCGGGTCCTCGCGGAGAACCCGCAGCACGCCCTCCAGTACTCGACGACCGAGGGCGACCCGGACCTCCGCACCGCCATCGCCGACCGGCTCACCGCGCGCGGACTGCCCACGGACGCCGACGACCTGCTCGTCACCACCGGCTCGCAGCAGGCCCTCACGCTCCTCACCACCGCGCTCGTCGAACCGGGCAGCGTCGTCCTCGTCGAGGACCCCTGCTACCTGGCCGCCCTGCAGACCTTCGGCTTCGCCGGCGCCCGCGTCGTCCCCGTCCCCACCGACGACCAGGGGATCGTCCCCGAGGCCCTGGAGGAGATCGCGGCCCGCGAGAAGGCCACCCTCCTCTACATCGTCCCCACCTTCCAGAACCCCACCGGCCGCACGCTCCCCGCAGAGCGCCGCCACGCCGTCGCCGAGGCCGCCGCGCGGCACGGATTCTGGATCGTCGAGGACGACCCGTACGGCGAACTGCGCTACGACGGCGAGCGCGTGCCCTGCATCGCCGCCGACCCCGCCGCGGCCGACCGCACGGTCCTGCTCGGCTCCTTCTCCAAGGTGATGGCCCCCGGCCTCCGGCTCGGCTACCTGCGCGCCCCCGCCGGGCTGCGGCGCGCCTGCGTGATCGCCAAGCAGGCCGCCGACCTGCACACCTCGACCATCGACCAGGCTGCGGCCGCGCGCTACCTGCGCGACAGCGACCTCGACGCCCACGTCGCCGTGATGCGCGCCGCCTACCAGGAGCGCAGGGACGCGATGCTCGAAGGCCTGCCGGGCGCCCTGCCCGAGGGCAGCCGGTGGAACAGGCCGGAGGGCGGCATGTTCATCTGGGTGACCCTCCCGGCGGGCCACGACGCGACGGCCCTCCTGGAGACCGCGGTCAGCCACGAGGTGGCGTACGTGCCGGGAGCACCGTTCTTCTGCGGCGAGCCGGACCCGGGCGCGATGCGGCTGTCGTTCACGACGCACTCGGCCGACGAGATCAGGGAAGGGCTCCGCCGACTGGCGAAGAGCTTCGTCTGATGACGACGGACGGCGGGAACACCACGGGCCGCGCGCAGGCGCCCCTCTCGGAGGCGGGGAGCCCCACGGCCCGCACGCAGATGCCGTCTCCGGGCGCGGGGAGCTCCGCGGCCCACGCGCAGATGCCGTCTCCGGGTGCCGGGAGCTCCGCGACCCACGCGCAGGCGCCCTCGCCGGGCGCCGGGGGTTCCGTGTCCGGCGCGCAGGCGTCCTCGCCGGACGTCGGGGGTTCCGTGCCCCGCCCGCACACGCCCTCTCCGGACGCCGGGACGCCCGGGACGCTGTCGCCGGACGAGCTGAACGCGCTCGTCCAGCGGCAGTTCCCGGACTACGCGGCCTGCCGCGTCACCGACGCGAGCGGGACGCACCTGCTCATGGAGGCGGACGGGGCCCGGCTCCGCACCCGGCCCGGCGGCACGATCTCCGGCCCCGAACAGGCCGGACTCGTCGACCTCGCCGCCTTCCTCCTCATCAACGCCCGGCTCGGACGCCCCACGCCGATGGCCCTCACCACCTCGCTCCAGATCAGCTACCTCAACCGCCCCCGCCCCGGACTGCTCCGGACGCACGCGCGCATGGCCAAGTTCGGCCGGCGCCTCTGCGTGGTCCTCGCCGAACTCAGGGACGAGGCGGGCGATCTGGCGGCCTCCGCCACCGTCACGTACTCCGTCCCGCCGACGACCGCAGGTCAGGGGACCGGCTGACCCGGAGCCGAGCGCCGACCGGCCCCGGGCCATCACCTCGTGTCGTTGTTGGGCCGAACGGGTGAGGGGCGGGAGGATGGACCCATGAGTAGGTACGAGAGGTACGACGTCACCGACGAGCAGTGGGAGGGCCTCGCCCAGGTCGTGCCCCTGCGCGGCCGTGACGAATGGCCGTCCAGGGTCGACCACCGCACGATCCCCGAGCAGTACGAATCCGCCGAGCAGCGCCGCATGGTCGTGCTCCGCGTGCAGGTCTTCGCCGACGCCCGTGAGGTCGCCGAGTACCTCATCGCCCAGATCCCGGTGCTCCTCGACCTGACGAGCGCCGACACCGAGGTCGCCAAGCGGATCCTCGACTTCAGCAGCGGTGTCGTCTTCGGCCTCGGCAGCGGGATGCACCGCGTCGACCGGAACGTCTTCCTGCTGGCCCCTGCCGGTACGGAGGTCGAGGGCGCGGAGGGCGAGGACGAGGAGGACGTCGTGGGCGGCCGGACCGCCGGCGTCCCCCGATCGTAGGAAGGTCATCTCGCCGTAACGGTTCGTCAGGGAAGGCTCTGCGTACGGTCCGGGCATGGACCTCACCGGCGGCTCCACGCTCGCCCGCACGTCAGACGCCCGCCCCTCCGACGTCGTTCCTTCCCCGGTTCGTCCGTCCGCGGCCGACTCCGCCCCAGCCGGCTCGTCCGTGGCCGGCCTCGCTCCGGACGGTCCGCCCGTGGCCGGCCCCGCTCCGGACGGTCTGTCCGTGGCAGGCCCCGCTCCGGACGGTCCGCCCGTAGCGGGCCCTGCTCCGGACGGTCCAGCGGTGGTCGGCCCCGTGTCGGACGGTCCATCCGTGGTCGGCCCTGCGTCGGCCGGTCTTCCGGCAGCCGGCCTTCCCTCGGGCGGCCCGTCTTCCGCCGCGCCTGCTTCCGCTCCCCGCGCCCCGGGGCGCCGCGTCTCCGTCCCCGAGGCGCGGGGCCCGGTCACGGCGGCGGGCCCGGTCGCGGCGTCAGGCAGGGCCACGACGACGAGCCCGGTCCTGGTGGCGGGCACAGTTGCGGCGGCGGGCCCGGTCGCGGCGGCAGGCCGGGGCGGGCCGCTCCTCGCCCGGCCCGCCGTCACCGAGCTGCGGCTGTCCGCGTTCGCCGGCCACCGTTCCGCCGTGCACGCGCTCGGACCGGTCACCCTCTTCACCGGGCCCAGCGGCAGCGGCAAGTCCACCGCCCTGCGGGCGTACGAGGCCCTGGCCAGGCTCGGCGCGGGCGACCCGCTCGACGAGGTGTTCCCCGACGCCGCCGACTGCGTCCCCGAGCGCGCCCGGCCCGACGCCCAGGGCCGGCGCGGCTTCCGGATCGGCTGCACGGTGGACGGCCCCGAAGGCCCCGTCCACCTGGACCTCGCCGTACAGGCCGAGCCCCGGCTCCGGATCGTCGGCGAACGGCTCACCGGCCGGGGCCGCACCCTGCTCGCCACCGCCCTCCGCGACCCCGGCCGCAGCACCGTGCAGGCCGAGTGGCACACGGCCGGCGCCACCCCCGTCACCCGCGCCCCGTTCCCCGACGACCTGCTCGGCACGGCCCTGCTGCCGCTGCGGGTCGCGGGCAAGACCCGGGGACAGCTGGAGGTCCTGGCCGCCGCCGAGCAGGTGGTCATCGGCCTGCGGTCCGCCTTCGCCTGCGACCCCCGGCCCGAGCGGATGCGGGCCCCCGTGCCCCCGGGCGAGGGACGCCTGCGGCGCGACTGCGGCAACCTCGCCGAGGTCCTGCACCGCACCCACACCGACTGCCCGCGCCGGCACCACCGTCTGGCCGCCGTCGCCGGAGCGGGCTGCACGGGACCAGTCACCGGAGTCGGCGTGCAGGAGCTCCCGGAGGGCACCGTCCGCGCCGTCCTCGAACGCGGCGGCCGGCCCGCGACCCCGCTCGGCCGCCTCGGCGACGGCGAACTCCGCTACCTGGCCCTCGCCCTCACGCTGCTCACCGGCCCCGGAGTCCTGGAAATGGACCGGATCGCCGAGGTGCCGGACGCCATGCAGAGCCTGACGCTGCTCGCCGACGGCCTGGACCGGGAGCTCGACGGACGCCAGGCGGGCGAACTCCTCCGGCTCGCCACGGGCATCGCCGCCGACGGACACATCCGGGTGGCGGGAACCGTCGGGGAGCGGACGGCGGGGGAGGCGCGACGGACGCCCGGGGTGACGGTGGTAGACCTGGGCGGGTGACGGACGACAACGACGTGGCGGGGCTGCAGCGCAGGCTGGCAGAGTTCGCGGCGGCCCGCGACTGGCAGCCCTACCACACGCCCAAGAACCTGGCCGCGGCCCTCAGCGTGGAAGCGGCCGAACTCCTGGAGATCTTCCAGTGGTTGACGCCGGAGCAGGCGGAGCGGGTGATGGACGACCCGGACGCGGCGCACCGGGTCGCCGACGAGGTGGCGGACGTGCTCGCCTACCTCCTGCAGTTCTGCCAGGTGCTCGGGGTCGACCCGTTGGCGGCGCTCGCGGCCAAGATCGACCGCAACGAGGTCCGATTTCCCGCCCGGAGGCGGGTCGGAGAGGGCGAGAACGGGGCCGCGGACGTCGAGCCGGAGAAAGATCGTCACTCTTCGGAGTGATCGACTTCTCCCCGTCCGGCCTCCTGTCCCCAGATTTCCGATTTCCTCTGGCGTCGTGGCTCAGGCGGCCTCACTCTGGGTAGTGGAGTGAGTGGGCAGTAAGTCGTACGAACGGGGGCGGCGTTGATGGAAGCGGAGCGGCTCATCGCGCTCGGCCGACAGGCGTTGGCGGAGAGCGGCACGGCACAGGACATCGTGGCGGAGGCCTGGCAGGCCCAGGCGCTCGCCCAGACGATAGGAAGTCACCTCGCGCTCTGCGGACCGATGGAGCTGCGCGGCGAGGCACGGGGACTGAGTGAGGCCGGGGAGTACCCCACCTGGGGCTCCGGCGGCCCGCGCGCGGGCCGCCTGACCGAAGTCGCGGACCCGTGGGGGGCGTTGACCGCCCTGGGGGAGCTTCTGGGGGAGGTGGGGATCGCGCTCGTGGGAGTGGCCTGCGCCACCGACGAGGAGGGGCTCTACTGGCAGTGCATCGAGGCGATCGACGCCGCCGACGAGTCGAGCGACCGGGTGCGCGGGATGCTGCGGCGCCTCGCCGTGCGCGACGGGGAGCGCGCCCGCCCGCCCGACCCCGCCCGAGGCCGAGCGGGCCCGGGACGGGGCCCGTCGTGGTAGGCCCGTCGTGGTAGGGGTGCGCGGGGAACCACCGTTCCTCGCGGTACTGGTACTGCCGCCCGGACCGGTACCGGCCGGCGCCGGGACGCTCGTACCGGGCCTGGACCCGGGGCCGGCCCTGCGGATCCGGCTGGTTCTGACCCTGACCCTGACCCTGATCCTGGGGCTAGCCCTGGCCCTGACCTTGGGTCTGGTCCTGGTCCTGGCCCTGTTCCTGGCTCTCAGGTTGCGGCCGAGGTCGTGGCTCGGGGGCGGGGCCGGAGTCGGAAGCGAGTCGGTCGGACGTGGACTGGAGGTCGGCGTCCAGCTGGGAGAGGTCGGCGGAGAGCGCGGCCATCAGCTCCTCCATCTGCTGAAGCAGGCCCTTGGGGGCGCCGGCACCCTTCTGCTCGGGCACGGACTGCGACACCGGCTGTTCGGGCACGGCCCGCTCCGGCGCGGCTTCCTGGGACATGGCGGCCTCCTCGGCCCGGGCCCCGCCGCCGAGGACGGGGCCGTGAGAGGGACGCACCGGCAGCGGCCGCCGGCACGCGGGCCGGGCGGTCCGGCTCCGCCCGAGCCAACGACGGGCGCCGCGCCCCGGTCACTGGCCAGGGCGGACGCGGCCCGCCAGGGGACCGGATATTCACTCGACCGAGCCGGTGCGGCCGAGGGGCTGACGGCGAGGTTGACACGCACCAGGCGGTGCAGGATGGAGGCATGGATCTTCGCATCTTCACCGAGCCCCAGCAGGGGGCCGACTACGACACGCTCCTCACGGTGGCACGGGCAACCGAGGAACTCGGATTCGACGCCTTCTTCCGCTCTGACCATTACGTCAGCATGGGGGCCGGCGACGGGCTGCCCGGCCCGACGGACGCCTGGATCACGCTGGCCGGCCTGGCGAGGGAGACGAAGAGGATCCGGCTCGGCACACTGATGACGGCCGGCACCTTCCGGCTCCCCGGGGTCCTCGCCATCCAGGTCGCCCAGGTGGACCGGATGTCCGGCGGCCGGGTCGAGCTCGGCCTGGGCGCGGGCTGGTTCGAGGAGGAGCACCGGGCCTATGGCATCCCCTTCCCGAAGGAGAGGTTCGGCCGCCTGGAAGAACAGCTGGCGATCGTCACGGGCCTGTGGGAGACCGAGGTCGGGAAGACCTTCAACTACTCCGGCGAGTACTACCAGCTCACCGACTCGCCCGCGCTTCCCAAGCCGGCCCAGGCCAGGGTCCCGGTGCTGATCGGCGGGCACGGCGCGAGCCGGACGCCGAGGCTGGCCGCGCGGTACGCGGACGAGTTCAACATCCCGTTCGCGTCCGTGGAGGACAGCGAGCGGCAGTTCGGCCGGGTCCGGGCCGCCGCCGAGGCGGCCGGGAGGCCGGCCGACGACCTGGTGTACTCGAACGCACTGGTCGTCTGCGTCGGCAGGGACGACGCCGAGGTGGCCCGCCGGGCCGCCGCCATCGGCCGGGACGTGGACGAGCTCAGGGCGAACGGGCTGGCGGGTTCGCCCGCCGAGGTCGTCGACAAGCTCGGGCGTTACGCGGAGATCGGCTCCTCCCGGGTCTACCTCCAGGTCCTGGACCTGGACGACCTGGACCACCTGGAGCTGATCTCCGCCCGGGTCCAGTCGCAGCTGGGATGAGCGGGGTGATCCGATGAGACCGGTCCGTACGCTCGCCGAGGCCCTCGGGGCGGGGCCTCTCGTCCTCGACGGCGGGCTGTCCAACCAGCTGGAGGCGCAGGGCTGCGACCTCTCGGACGCGCTCTGGTCCGCGCGGCTCCTCGCCGACGGACCCGAGCAGATCGAGGCGGCCCACACGGCCTACGTGCGGGCCGGCGCGCGGGTGCTGATCACCTCCAGCTACCAGGCCACGTTCGAGGGCTTCGCCCGGCGAGGCATCGACAGGGAGGAGACGGCACGGCTGCTCGGCCGGAGCGTCGAGCTGGCCCGAAGAGCGGGAGAAGGGGCGACGGGGGAGGGGGTGGGGGCGGGGGCGGGGGCGGGGGCCCCGGAGGAGGTGTGGGTCGCCGCGTCCGTCGGGCCGTACGGGGCGATGCTGGCGGACGGCAGTGAGTACCGGGGACGGTACGGCTTGTCCGTGGGGGCGCTGGAGAGGTTCCACCGGCCGCGGATCGAAGCGCTCGCCGGGGCCGCGCCGGACGTCCTGGCCCTGGAGACGGTGCCGGACGTGGACGAGGCCGAGGCGCTGCTGCGGGCGGCCGGGGGGTGCGGGGTGCCGGTCTGGCTGTCGTACACGGTCGCGGGCGGGCGGACCCGGGCCGGGCAGGACCTGGCGGAAGCCTTCGCGGTCGCCGCGGGGAACGACCAGGTCGTGGCGGTCGGGGTGAACTGCTGCGACCCGGCCGAGGCGGGGGCGGCCGTGGAACTCGCCGTGGCCGTGACCGGGAAACCGGCCGTCGTCTACCCGAACAGCGGGGAGCGGTGGGACGCCCGGGCGCGGGGCTGGCGCGGGGACACGGCCTTCGACCCGGCCCGGGCCGCCGCCTGGGCCGGGGCGGGAGCCCGCCTCGTCGGCGGCTGCTGCCGCGTCGGCCCGAAGACGATCGCCGCACTCGCCGACGTCCTGTCGGAGGGGGACGACGCCGGGACCGACACCGGCTGAGCCGCGGCCCGGAGCCGGGCCGCGCGCACCGGTGCGCGCGGCCACCTGGACCGGGGCGTCGGACCCGGCTGCCGGACCAGGGCTGCCTCGATCAGGGATACCCGGATCAGGGCGCTGGACCCGGCTGCCCGGTCTCGGCTGCTCGATCCGGGCCGTCCGACCGCGGTCACCCGGACGCGGGCGACCGGCTCGGCCGGCCGGCCGGGCTCGGCCCGGTGGTGGGCAGTGGTGGATGGGTGGACTCGGTCAGCCCGGCTCGGCCTGTCGGGGGTGGACGGGTGGGCTCGGTCAGCCCGGCTCGGGCCGGTGGTGGTGGGCGGTGGGGATCCGACGGGCTCGGCTCGGCTCGGGCCGGTGGTGGGTGGTTGGGGCCCGACGGGCTCGGCTCGGGCCAGTGGGGGCGGGTGGAAAATGCCTGGTCGGTGGGGCAGGGGGCGCCCATACTCGAGCGTGTGTTCCTGACGATCAGTACCTACGGCAGCCCGGAGCGACCCGCGACCGATCTCGGTTTTCTGCTGCACAAGCATCCCGAGCGGGCGCAGGCGTTCTCGACCTCGTACGGCACGGCGCACGTCCTCTACCCCGAGGCGAGCGCCGAGCGGTGCACGGCGGCACTCCTCCTGGAGGTGGACCCCGTGGCGCTGGTGCGCCGCGGCAAGGGCAAGGGCCGGGGCGGCGCCCCGGACTCGGCGCTCGCGCAGTACGTCAACGACCGGCCCTACGCGGCGTCCTCGCTGCTGGCCGTCGCGCTCGCCAAGGTCTTCAAGTCCGCGCTGCACGGCGAGTGCAGGGCGATGCCCGAGCGGGCCGACGCGCCGCTGCCGCTGCGCGTCGAGGTCCCCGTGCTCCCCGCCCGGGGCGGCGCGGAGCTGGTGCGGGCGCTGTTCGGGCCGCTGGGCTGGGACACGGTGGAGGCCGAACCGGTGGCGCTGGACGGGGAGTTCCCCGAGTGGGGCGACTCTCGGTACGTGCGGCTGGTCCTGGAGGGCGAGCTGCGGCTCGCGGACGCCCTCAACCAGCTGTACGTGCTGCTGCCGGTCCTCGACGACGCCAAGCACTACTGGGTGGCGCCCGACGAGGTCGACAAGCTGCTGCGTGCCGGTGACGGCTGGCTGGCCGGTCACCCCGAGCGGAAGCTGATCACCGCCCGCTACCTCTCGCGCCGCTGGGGGCTGGCCCGTGCGGCGACGGAGCGGCTCGAACTGGTGCGGCTCGCCGAGGCCGAGGGCCTGGACGTCGAGGACGTCGACAACGCCGTCGACGAGACCACCGACACGGAGGAGCGTCCGGTGCCGCTCGCCGAGCGGCGACGGGAGGCGATCCTCGACGTGCTGAAGGGCGCCGGCGCGACGCGCGTGCTCGATCTCGGCTGTGGACAGGGGCAGTTGGTGCAGGCCCTGCTCAAGGACCCGCGCTTCACCGAGATCGTCGGTGTGGACGTGTCCGCGCGGGCCCTGGGCGTCGCCGCGCGCCGGCTCCGGCTCGACCGGATGGGGGAGCGGCAGGCCGCCCGGGTGAAGCTGACGCAGGGCTCCCTCGCGTACACCGACAAGCGGCTCGCGGGCTATGACGCGGCCGTGCTCAGCGAGGTGATCGAGCACCTGGACCTGCCGAGGCTGCCGGCCCTGGAGTACGCGGTGTTCGGCTCGGCCCGGCCCCGTACGGTCGTCGTGACCACGCCGAACGTCGAGTACAACGTGCGCTGGGAGTCGCTTCCGGCCGGGCACGTCCGGCACGGCGACCACCGCTTCGAGTGGACCCGTGAGGAGTTCCGTGCCTGGGCGACCGGTGTCGCGGGGCAGTACGGCTACGGGGTCGAGTTCGTCCCCGTGGGAGAGGACGATCCGGAGGTCGGGCCGCCGACCCAGATGGCCGTCTTCAGCCGTACCGAGAAAACTTCCGGCGGCGAGACTTCCGGCAGGGAGTCTTCCGACAGCGCCGGCGGAAGCCGTGCCGACAGCCGTACCGACGAGGCCTCGAAGGAGGTCGCCGCATGACCCGCACCCTGCCCGTCACCGATCTGTCCCTCGTGGTGCTCGTCGGTGCCACCGGTTCCGGCAAGTCCACCTTCGCCCGGCGCCACTTCAAGCCGACCGAGGTCGTCTCCTCCGACTTCTGCCGCGGGCTCGTCGCCGACGACGAGAACGACCAGTCCGCGAGCAAGGACGCCTTCGACGTCCTCCACTACATCGCGGGCAAGCGCCTGGCGGCGGGGCGGCTGACCGTCGTCGACGCCACCAACGTGCAGCAGGAGGCCCGGCGTCAGCTCGTCCGGCTGGCCAGGGAGCACGACGTGCTGCCGATCGCGATCGTCCTCGACCTCCCCGAGGAGGTGTGCCGCAGCCGGAACGCCGCCCGGCCCGACCGGGCGGACATGCCGGCGCACGTCATCCAGCGCCACCGGCGGGAGCTGCGCCGTTCGCTGCGCGGTCTGGAGCGCGAGGGCTTCCGCAAGGTGCACGTGCTGCGCTCGGTGGAGGAGGTCGAGGAGGCCGAGGTCGTCCTGGAGCGACGCTTCAACGATCTGCGGCACCTCACCGGACCCTTCGACATCATCGGTGACGTCCACGGCTGCCGCTCCGAGCTGGAGACCCTGCTTGCGAAGCTCGGCTACGTCGACGGACACCACCCCGAGGGGCGGACGGCCGTCTTCGTCGGCGACCTCGTCGACCGGGGCCCCGACTCGCCGGGCGTCCTGCGCCGGGTCATGGGGATGGTCGCGGCGGGCGACGCGCTGTGCGTCCCCGGCAACCACGAGAACAAGCTCGGCCGGTGGCTCAAGGGGCGGAAGGTGCAGGAGACGCACGGACTGGCCGAGACGGTCGAGCAGTTGGGGCGCGAGAGCGAGGAGTTCCGGGCGGAGGTGGCGGAGTTCGTCGACGGTCTCGTGAGCCACTACGTGCTCGACGGCGGGAACCTCGTCGTCTGTCACGCCGGTCTGCCGGAGAAGTACCACGGCCGGACCTCCGGGCGGGTGCGTTCGCACGCGCTGTACGGGGACACCACGGGCGAGACCGACGAGTTCGGGCTGCCGGTGCGCTACCCGTGGGCGGAGGAGTACCGGGGCCGGGCGACCGTCGTGTACGGACACACGCCCGTGCCGAACACCTCCTGGATCAACAACACCCTCTGCCTCGACACCGGGGCCGTCTTCGGCGGGAAGATGACCGCGCTGCGCTGGCCCGAGCGCGAGCTCGTCGACGTGCCGGCCGAGAAGGTCTGGTACGAGCCGGCGCGGCCGCTCGTCACCGAGGCGCCCGGCGGGCACCAGGGGCGCCCGCTGGACCTGGCCGACGTGCACGGGCGGCGGACCGTAGAGACCCGCCACGGCGGGAACGTCGCCGTGCGCGAGGAGAACGCGGCGGCGGCCCTGGAGGTCATGAGCCGGTTCGCGGTCGACCCGCGGCTGCTGGCCTACCTGCCGCCGACCATGGCGCCCACGGCCACCTCCAAGGAGGAGGGCTACCTGGAGCACCCGGCCGAGGCCTTCGCCCAGTACCGGGCCGACGGCGTCGAGCGGGTCGTGTGCGAGGAGAAGCACATGGGCTCCCGGGCCGTGGCCCTGGTCTGCCGGGACGAGGAGGCGGCCCGCGAGCACTTCGGGGTCACCGGGGTGACCGGCGCCCTGTACACCCGTACCGGACGGCCCTTCTTCGACGACGCCGCCGTCACGGAGGAGGTCCTCGGACGGCTGCGGACCGCGATCGACGCGGCCGGCCTCTGGGACGGACTCGCCGCGTCGGACGGAGCCTCCGGCACGGGCGACTTCCTCCTGCTCGACGGCGAGCTGATGCCGTGGTCGCTCAAGTCCGCCGGTCTGCTGCGCGCGCAGTACGCCGCGGTCGGCGCCGCCTCCGGCGCCGTCCTCCCCGGGGCGATCGACGCCCTGGAGCGGGCGGTGGGGCGCGGGGTCGAGGGGCTCGACGGGCTGCTCGCCCGGCAGCGGGAGCGGGCCGTGGACGCGGCGGCCTTCACCGAGGCGTACCGCAGGTACTGCTGGCCGACCGAGGGTCTGGAGGGCGTGCGGTTCGCGCCCTTCCAACTGCTCGCGACGCGCGGGCGCTCGCTCGCGGCGGTGCCGCACGACGAGCAGCTGGCCTGGCTCGACCGGCTCGTCGAGCACGATCCGACCGGGCTGCTCCAGGTGACCCGCCGGCTCGTCGTCGACACCGGCGACGAGACCTCGGTCCGCGCGGGCGTCGACTGGTGGCTGGAGCTGACCCGGGCGGGCGGCGAGGGCATGGTCGTCAAGCCGCTGGCGGCGCTCGTCCGGGACGCGAAGGGGCGGCTCGGGCAGCCGGGCGTGAAGGTGCGCGGCCGGGAGTACCTGCGGATCATCTACGGTCCGGAGTACACCCGGCCGGAGAACCTGGAGAGGCTGCGGCAGCGTTTCCTCGGCCACAAGCGGTCGCTGGCGCTGCGCGAGTACGCGCTCGGCCTGGAGGCCCTCGACCGCCTCGCCGCGGGCGAACCGCTCTGGCGGATCCACGAGGCCGTCTTCGCGGTCCTGGCCCTGGAGTCGGAGCCGGTCGACCCGAGGCTCTGAGGCTTCGGGGACTCCGGGTCCCGGGGCTCTGAGACGCCGAAGCTCTGCGGTCCCGGGGCTCTGAGACTCCGGGGCTCTGGGTTCCCGGGACGTCTGAGACTCCAGAGCTCCAGAGCTCCAGAGCTCCAGAGCTCCAGGACTCCGAGGTTTCGGGGCTTTGGCGGGCTTTCGCGAAGCGTGGATCACCGGGTGTGTTCGCGAAGCCTTCACGAAGGCTCCGCGAACACACCCGGGCCGCTCCCACGGGGGGCGCAGGGGTGCCCACGGTGGCGCTCCCCTGCGCCCCCCGTGCTCGTTGACGCGTTTCTTCCGCACCCTCTAGCGTTCTTCACCCCATGACGTGACGCAGCGTCAATAGTGTGGCTGAGTAAGCCACATGAGGTGGGAACACACACACGAAAGCGCCGGTAGGCCACCGGCGGACGGTCTTCCCCGGAGGGCCCGCGGACGGTACGGGGGTGAGCGGCGATGAGTCTCTTCGGCCAGGACCGCTCCTTCCTCCACGCCCTCCCCGCGGCCGACCGGCGGACGCTGCTCGCCGAGGGCGTCCGGCGCGTCTACGAACCCGGGGAGGTGATGATCCGCGAACGCGACACCAGCGCCTACGTCCTCGCGCTCCTCTCCGGCTGGTCCGTCGTCTCCGTCGGCACCGAGCGCGGATCGCGGCTCATCCTCGCCCTGCGCGGCGCCGGAGAGGTCGTCGGCGACCTCGCCGCCGTCGACAGGGGCCCGCGCAGCGCCAGCGTCACCGCCCTCGGCACGGTCGAGGCGGTGGCCGTCTCCGGCGACCGGTTCCGGCGCTTCCTCGCCGCCCGGCCGCACGCGACCGCGCTGATCATGCGCCAGCTCGCCACCCGGCTGCGCAGCGCCGACGTCGAGCGGCGGGCACTCGCCTCCGAGACCGTCCTCCAGCGCCTCGCCGCCCGGCTCGTCGAACTGGCCGAGCGCGCCGGGCGGCGGGCCGACGGCGGGACCGTACTGGAGCTTCCGCTGCCCCAGCACGATCTGGCGGCGGCCATCGGAGCCACCCGGGAGGCGGTGGCCAAAGCGCTGCGCCTGCTCCGGGAGCAGGACGTCGTCCGTACCGCGAACCGCACCGTCGTCGTCCTCGACATGCCGGTCCTGGTGCTGCTCGCGCAGGGGCGCGCACGCCCCGGCGGAAACCCGGCGGACGAATCTCCGCCGGGTGTGTAAACGGCTACATCGCCCATCGTCGCGGGCGGCCAGTCTGGACGGGCGACACACGCACCACCACGGCACCACACACAGGGAGTCCGAGAGTGAGCAGTGCGGGAGTGAACGGGGTAGCGGGCGGGATCCACCGGTTCGTCGTCTTCGGCGACATCTGCGGCTCCGGAACCCTGGGCATGGCCGAGAAGGAGCTGCACCGGGCCGCGATGTACGCCGCCTTCGACGAGGCGTACGGCTCCGTCGGCGTCGAACCGGGCACCTTCCACCAGGAGGACCGGGGAGACGGCATCCTCGCCGCCCTGCGCCCCGACGTTCCGCCGACGCTCATGGTCGGACGCTGGATCGACACCCTCTACGAGAGCCTGCGCGCCCACAACACGGGCCGGAGCCGGCGCCTGCGACTGCGGATCGGCATGAACGCGGGGCTCGTCGCCCAGGACGGGCACGGGCTGGTCGGGCGGGCGGTGGACCTCGCCGCCCGGCTCTGCGACAGCGCCCCCGCGAAGCGGATCATGGCGGAGAGCCAGGAGGTCGACCTGCTGGTCGTCGTCTCCGACTGGCTGTACGGGAACGTGGTCGCCGAGGGCGGGCGGTACGTCGAGCCGGCCCACTACCGGCCGGCCCGCATCCGGTCCAAGGAGACCGACGAGACCGCGTGGTTCCACGTGCCGCGCAGGACCGCCCCGCCGCTGACCCGGGCCGAGGCGGCGACCCCGGCGCCCGAGGGGGAGCGCGCGCCGACGGGGGGTTCACGGACCGGGGGGGGGGGGGGGGGGGGGGGGGGGGGCCCCCCCCCCCCCCCCCCCGGACCGGAGACGGGAACCGTACGTACCACATCGGGGGAGACGTGGTCGACGTCCACGGCAACACGTTCCACGGCGACTTCACGGGCATCCGCAAGGGCCCGGCGGCGGGGGCGGGTGAGCCGGAGTGAGCGACCAGGACGAGGCGGGGGCGGGGGCCGACGCCCCGGACTCCGGCCACGCCCGGGACGACCGGGGCGACGGCGGCGGCCGGGGCGACCGGGCGGACGCACGCGACCGGGGTGGCGACCGCGGCGACCGCGGCGATCGGGGGGGGCGCGGCGACCGGAACGACAGGAACGACCGGAACGATCGCGGTGACCGTGGCGACCGGGACGGGGAGCGGGGCGACGGCTCCGGTGAGCAGCCGCGCGAGCCGAACGTCTTCGCCGCCGCCGACCGGGGCCCGCTCGCCGGCGGCGACACCGGCGGCGCCGCCACGGCGCGCCGCGCGCTGCGCACCTGGGCGAGCGGCGCGGGCGACCGCCACACCAGCGTCCAGGGCGACGGCACCTTCTTCGAGGGCAACCAGTTCTTCTCCGTGTACGGCTTCGGCGACGCCTCGCGCTTCGTGCGGGGCCCCGTCCCGCCCGAGACGCTCGCCCACCTCGCCCAGGTGTACTGCGAGATCGCCGGCTACCAGCGGATGAAGGAACGGCTCCGCGACAGCCGGGTCCTCGTCCTGTGCGGAGAGCCCGGCAGCGGCCGCAAGGCCACCGCGCTCGCCCTCCTCGACGAGGTCACCGGCGGCAAGGTCTTCCGCCTCGACCCCCGGCACGGCGTCGACGAGATCACGGGCGAGGCCCTCCAGGAGGGTGGTGGGCACCTCATGGAGCTGCTCACCGAGGACGTCAGGGGCGAGGGCGAGTCACGGGCCCGCTCCGGACCGGGCGACGGCGCCGGCGGCGCGCGGCGCCCCGCCGCCCGCCTCTCCGAACTGCACCTCGACCGCTTCGGGGAACTGCTGCGCAGCCGCGACGCGTACGGGATCGTCCTCGTCGAGAGCGGCGAGCCCGCCGACCGGCTGCTGCGCGGCCGGTACGGGATGTACTGCGCGCCGCCGCCCGCCGACGAGGTCCTCCGCAGGCACCTGCGGGAACGGCTGCGCGGGGAGCCCGCCGAGGCCCTCGGCGCCGCGCGGGCGCTCGCCGCGCGCCCCGACGTCGTCCGGGCCCTCGGCCTGGAGGAGCTGCGGCCCCGCGAGGCCGCCCGGCTCGCCGACCACCTCGCCCGGCACTGGCGCGGCGAGATGACGGACGACCAACTGCTCGCCGAGTGCGCCGGATTCGTGGCGGCCCAGGCCCGCGAGTGGTTCGCGGGCGCCGACCGCCCCGGCGTGCTCCCCGAGGCGCTCCCCGCCCTGAACGCCGGAGCGTTCCGGATCGCCGTCGCCGTCTTCGACGGGTCCGCCTACAGCCTCGCCGCCGAGGCCGCCGAACTCCTCGCCTGGGAACTCGCCGTCACCCTCGACCCCGAACAGCCCCCCGGACGACGTCTGTTCGGCGCGCACGCCGAGCACCGCCCGATGCGGGCGCGCGCCGTCCTGGAGGACGGGGAACTGGACCTCGGCCCGGCGAAGGTGCCGGTGCGGGCCGTGCGCTTCCGGGGCGAGGCCCTCGCCGCCGCCGTCCTCGGCGAGATCTGGCACGGCTACCACAACGTCCGCGGACCGGTGGCGCGCTGGCTGCGGGCCCTCTGCGACGACCCGCGCGCGGAGGTCTGGGTACGGGCCTCCGTCGCCGCGGGCGTCCTCTGCTCCTGGGACTGGATCCACGGCTTCCGGGAGCTGATCGTGCCCCTCGCCGTGACGGACGCGCCCGTCACCCGGCTGGCGGCCGCGACCGCGCTCGCCGAGTCCGCCCGCGACCCCCGGATCAGGCCGGCCGTCGCGTCCGTGCTCAAGGACTGGGCCGTCTCCGACGACCCCACCCTCGTCGGGACGGCCCTCCTCGCCCACGGCTTCGTCCTGGCCGCCGGGGACGTGCCCGGCTCGCTCGACGCCCTCGCCCGGGTCGTCAGGACGTGCGAGCCCACCGACGGCGACGTGCTCGCGCCCGCCTCCTTCAGCGTGACCCGGCTGCTCGCCTCCGGAGAGCCCGAACCCGTCCTCCGGCGGCTCCACCAGTGGCTCGAGGACGGCCGGATCAACCTCGCCAACCTGGTCCACCTCGCCGTCATCGGTGCGCTCGGCACCCGGACCACCCACCTGTGGGGGCTGCGCGAGGTGCCCGAACTCGACGAGCACGCGGCCCGCCCCCTGCTCGTCGCGCTGCTCGCGACCCGGCCCGCCCTCGCGCCCGCCCTCGCACGGCTGCTGCGGCACACGCTCGCCACGGCCCGCTCCGGCGAGGCCGCCCTCGAAGCCCTCGGCGGCCTGCTGCGGCGCGCCGCGAAGGACCCCGAGGCGCTCGGGCACGTCTGCGCCTTCCTGCCGCGCCTCGCGGTGGAGCGCCGCGACCGGGACCGGCTCAGGGGACTGCTGAACGAACTGGTCCGGGACCGTGACCGGCCCCTGGACAGGAGCGCGGCGCGCCGGATGTGGGACGCCGTGACGGAAGGAGCGAACCGATGACCGGGCCCGAGCAGAACAGGAACGCGCGGCCGGACGAGCGGGCGCGGTGGGACGAACGGGACCACGACGAGCGGCAGCGGCACCAGAGCCGGGACGGCCGGGAGCGGCAGGGGTACGAGGGGCGGGAGCGGAGGCGGTACGAGGACCGGCGCGATCGGCAGCCGTACGCGGGACAGAACGGCGGACAGCACCCCGGTGGCCGCGACGCGGACGAGGACCCGGACCCCGACCTCGACCTCGACGGCGCGCGGGACGAGGAGGCGGACCAGGCGCGCGGCGCGGGGCGGCAGCGCCCGGCGGCCACCGGCGGGGCCGCGGCCGCCGGACGGCCGCGCGGTCCCCTCATCGGCGAGTACGCGCCCCCGTACCGTCGCCGGAGCGGCCGGGTCGCGGCCGTCCTCCTCTACCGCAACGGCGGCCACCGGGTGGTCTGGCCGGACCGCGTCGAGGACGTCAACAAGCCCCTGTTCGGCTCCCCGTACACCGTCTTCGAGGTACGGCTCGGCCGCAACGTCACCGAGTTCCGGCTCCAGCTGCCGGCCGCCGGGGACGGCGTCTTCTTCGACGCCGTCGCCAAGGTCCAGTGGGTGGTGACCGATCCGCACCTCGTCGTCCGGGAACAGGTCGAGGACGTCGCCGAACTCCTCCACGACGAACTCCTCGACGGCCTGCGCAGGCTCTCCCGGCGCTTCCGGATCACCGAGGCGCAGCGCGCCGACGAGGCCGTGCGCGAGGAACTCGCCGCCGGGCGCCTCAGCTTCGGCCGGGACATCGGGCTGCGGACCCGGGTCCTCGTCTTCATCGACCTCGACGACTCCGTCAAGGCCGAGGTCTCCCGGCGCGACCGGGTCCGCGTCACGATGGAGGCCGACGAGCAGGTCGCCGAGGCCGAGCGGCGCAGGGAGGCGGCGGACCGCGCCCTGGTCGCCGAGCGCGCCCGCGAGATGGAGGCCCTCTTCCGGCGCGGCGACCTCGCCCAGATCGCGCACCACATGGCGATGCACCCCGACAAGCAGTGGGAGATCCGCACCCAGCTCCAGCGGGAGCGGCGCGAGGGCCAGGAGGACTACCTGAGGGTCTTCAACCGGCTCCTGGACACCGGCGTCCTGGAACGGCACGACATCGGCGAGCAGATGTACCAGGTGCTCATGTACCTGCGGTCCCAGACCGGCACCGTCCTCGGCGGCATCACCGACCGGGTCCTCAACCCCTCGGGCGACACCCCGCGGCGCCGGCGCGCCCTGGAGGAGGCCTCCCCGGAGCCGAGCGACCCGGACTGGGACGAGGACCACCGGGACGCCCCGCGCGGGCGCGGGGACGAGGAGCACGGGGAGGCCCCGCGCGACGCCCGGGTCTACGAGCCGACCCGCGTCGAGTCCGGCTCCGAACGGGAACGGGAGCGCGAGAGGGAGTGGGGGCGGGGGCGGTCGCGGGGCCGTCACGACGACGGGTTCGACGACGGCCGCGACCGGTACGAGCCGGACTCCTACGAGCGGAACGACCGGTACGACCGCGACGACCCGTACGACCGCGCGGGCCGCGACCGGCCGCGCCGGAGCACCGGCCCCGCCCGGCCCAGCGCCGACTTCGACGACTGGGACGACGAATGACCCCGGAACGGGCCCCCACACCCGCAGCCGACGGGGCCCCCACGCCCCCACCCGACCGGGCCCCCGCCCCGGGCCCCGACCGGATCTCCGCCCTGGGCCCCGACCGGATCTCCGCCCCGGGCCCCGACCGGACCCCGGCGCCCGCAGCCGACGCGGCCCCCGCGCCCGCGCCCGCACCCGCCCCCGTACCGCCCGGCGAAATGCGGTTCATGGCCGAGCGGCTTCTCTCCACCGTGCGGGAGGACATCGGGCGGGCCGACACCAAGGCCGCCATCCTGCTCTCCGGCGCCCTCGCCTTCCTGGCGGTCGTGTTCTCCGGGGACCGCGCCCCGCTGCCCACGGCCGGCACCGGACTCGCGCTGCTCCTCGTGGCGGGCGCGCTGTGGACGGCGGGGGTCCTGATGCTCGTCTCGGTGGTCCTGCCGCGCACCCGGGTCGGCGCGGACCGCACGTTCCTGCGCGAGCTGACGGCCGGCCCGTCCGCGGCCGTGCTGCGGGAACGGCTCGGCGCGTCCGGCACGGACGCCACCGACTGGCTCCTCGAACAGGCCGGCGTGCACGGGCTCGTGCTCGCGGCGAAGTACCGGTGGCTGCGCCTGGGCGTGTCCGCGCTCGCGCTCGGCGCCCTCCTGGCCCTCTTCAGCGAACTGTGGTGAGAGAGAAGAAGATGCACTGGACCAGCAAGGGAAGCGCCCTGCTCCTCGCCGGGGCGCTCCTCGCGCTCCCCGGCCCGCTCACGGCGCCCCCCGCCGCCGCGGCGCCCGGCCCCGCCCGCACCGCGGCCGGACCCGCCGAGGGCCCCGACCCGCTCGACTTCGCCGTCGTCGTCGACCAGTCGGCGAGCCTGGCCGAGAAGGACCTGGCGCGCGAGACGGAGGCGGCCGCGCTGCTCAGCCAGGGCGAGATATCGGACCGCTCCCGGGCCGCCGTCATCGGCTTCGGCAGCTCCGAGAAGCCCGGCCAGTCGCCCGTGAACGAGGTCTGCCCGCTCACCGTCGCCGACGCGGCGGGCCGCGAGCGGCTCAGCGCGTGCGTCCAGCAGCTGGGCCGCCGCGACGCCGCCCGCATGGGCCCCGGCACCGACTTCCCGGCCGCGATCCGGCAGGCCGTCACCCGCCTCACCGAGGGCGGCGCGAAGACCCCGGCCGTGCCGAAGGTCGTCTTCCTGCTGACCGACGGCAAGCTGGACGTCGCCGACAGCCCCGAGTACGGCACCGACCGCGACACCCGCCAGTCCAACGGGGCGCGGCGGCTCACCGAGGAGCTCGCCCGCGCGAAGGCGGCCGGCGTCCAGATCTGGCCGCTCGGCTTCGGCAGCGAGATCGACCGCTCCGCGCTGACCGCGATGGCCGAGGGCGGCTACCGGGGCGCCTGCTCCGCCATCCCCGGCTCCGTCCCCCACATGCGCGTCGTCGGCACCTCCGCCGAGATCGACAAGGCGCTCCAGGAGACCTTCGCCGCCGCCCGCTGCGCCCGGATCGCCCAGGGCACCGTCGGGAAGCCGCCCGCCGACCTGACCGTGACCATCCCGCCGATCGCCACCGACGGCTCCCTCACGGTCGCCAAGCACGACCCGAAGGTGCGGGTCACGTACTACGACCCGGCGGGCCGCAAGGTCCCCGTGCGGGGCGAGTTCGACGGCTCGACCTTCGAGGTGAGCGGCCAGGACGGGCCGGTCGAGGCGCTGCGCGTGAAGGACCCGCTGCCCGGCCGCTGGCGCGTGCACATCGAGGCGCCGGAGGGCCACCGGGACCGGGAGGTCGCCGTCCGGGCCATCTGGCAGGGCCGCCTCCGCTCCGACGTCACCCTCGACCCGGCGTCCCCGCGCGCGGGGGAGAAGGTCACCGTGCAGGTGCGGATGCAGACCCGGCGCGGGGTCGTCATCACCGACCCGCGGCAGCTGGCCGGTCTCACGGCCTCGGCCGAGGTCGCCGGCGCGGGCTTCGAGCCCTTCGCCTTCAAGCTCGCCGACGACGGCCGGGCCCCCGACGCGAAGGCCGGGGACGTCCGGTTCACCGGCACGTTCACCCTGCCCGCCGGGGCCACCGGCGACCTGGAGCTCGTCACGCGCATGGCGGCGCCCGGCATCACCTCCGACCGGCGCCCGGTGCACGCCCAGCGCGGCCCGGACGTGCCGGTGCTGACCGCGGGGCTCGTCGTCGACCGCGTCACCGTGAATCCGGGCGGCACCGTCCGGGGCACCCTCGACGTCACCAACAACGACTCCGCCCCGCACACCCTGCGGATCGCGCTCCAGGACCAGACGCCCGGCGCCGAACTCGCCGTCGCCCCGACCTCGGTGACCGCGACCGCGGGCAAGAGCACCCGCTTCTCCTTCACGGTGACCCTCGCCGCCGGCACGGCCCTCGGCGAACTGGGCGGCCGGGTCGCGGTCGTGGACGCCGGCGAGGGCGGCACCGTCCTCGACACCGCCTTCCTGGACGTCCTCGTGGTGGCGCCGCCCACCTGGTGGGACCGCTGGTGGAAGGCCGTCACCGGCGGCGCCGCCGCCCTCCTCGTCCTCGCCGTCGTCGCCGGCATCCGGATCGCCGCCGGGCGCCGCCGCCGCGACCTCACCGGGACCACCCTGGAACTGCGCGACGACGGCCGCTCCCTGCACTCGCTGACCATCCGCAGGGGGCAGAGCGAGAACGGGACCTTCGCCTTCACCGTCGACGAGCCGTACGGGGAGGCGCCGATGCTCCGCGGCGTCCACGGCACCGCCGCCTCCACCGCCCACGTGCTGCGCCGCACCACCTCCGGCGAACTGCTGCTGCGCCCCGGGGGCGGCAACCAGGTGCCGGTGCGGGCCGGGGAGCCGGTCGGCCTCGGTGAACACGAACTTGTCGTACGGGGCGCGCGCGTGCCCGCTCCGCGGAGGAGCCGCGGCCCCCGGCGGCCCGGCCGCGGCACCGGAAGCGGCGGCGGCACCGGTCGCGGCACGGACCCCGGCACCGGACCCGGCTCCGGCCTCGGTCCCGGCCCCGGTTCCGCTTCCGGGGCGACCGGGGCCACCGACGGGTCCGACACCTACGACGCGAACTTCTGAACGGGCACCGAGGAGAGACGACATGAAGATCTACCAGCCCATGCTCTTCGTCGGACTCGGCGGCACCGGCGGAAAGATCGGCAGCGAACTCGAACGGCAACTGCGCCGGGAGCTGTGCGGACCCGACGGAACCGACCTCGTCGACGGCGGCCGCCGACTGCCCTTCCAACTGCCCGACTGCCTCCAGTTCGTCTACGCCGACTTCAGCGAGGGCGAGCTGCTGAGCCAGCCCCAGTTCCGGGCCAAGGGCGCCGAGGGCGCCGCCTTCGCCCGCACCTCCCGCATGGTCCGCGACCTGCTGCCCACCGACTTCGACTCCTCGCCCGAGGTGACCCGCATGCTGCGCGTCTCCGTCCCCGAGGAGACCCGGCACTGGCTGCCGCCCCAGGCCCGCCAGCCGCGCGTCGCCCCCCTCAACAGCGGCGCCGGGCAGCTGCCGACCGTCGGCCGCGCCGCGCTCTTCGCGACCGTGCGCTCCGGCCTCGAACCCGTCCTGCGGCAGCTCCGCGAGGCGATCGGCGCCATCGGGCAGGCGGCCGGCGACCTCAAGCGGGTCGGCGGCGGCCGCATCCGGGGCTGCGACGTCTTCGTCGCCTTCTCCGTCGCCGGCGGCACCGGCGCCGGCATCTTCTACGACTTCATCCACCTCATCGGGCACGAGTTCCGCAACGCCAAGGTGCCCGGCGTCAAGATCTACCCGCTCGTCGTCATGCCCTCCGCCTTCCCGCCCGAGGCCGGCGGCGGCCGCGAGGCCGAACTCAACGCCGCCCGCGCCCTCGTGGACCTCTCGCGGCTCGTCGACGACCAGAACGTGCCCAACGCCCCCGACGTCGTCGGCGACGTCGAGGAGCGCGGCCGGCTCAGCGTCACCTACCCGGGCGACGGCGTCGTCGCCCTGCGCCCCGCCACCATGCAGACCGCCTTCCTGTTCTCCAAGCCGGCCGTCATCGGCACCGAGGACCTGCGCCGCTCCATCACCGCCATGGTGATGTCGCTCATCGGCACCGAACTCGGCGAGGACGGCAACGCGGTGAACCGCGCGGAGGACGACTACCAGTCCTTCGCCGCCAGCTTCATCAACAAGGCCGTGGAGCGCTCGACCCCCGCCCGTACGGGCATCGGCTACCGCGGCATGTCCACCAGCCTCGCCGCCTCCCTCACCGTCCCCGTCGACGACCTCGCCGAGATCGTCGCCGCACGGCTCCTCGCCCAGGCCGTCCGCGGCATGTCCGAACGCGCCCGACGACCCGCCCGGGACGGGCAGGAGCTCGTCCGGGAGCTCTTCACCCGTTCCGCCATCGGCCGCCTGTGGAGCCGCGAGGCACCCGACGTTCCCCTGCCCGACCAACTGCCCCGGGGAAGCCGCGACATCGCCCAGGAACTCCTGCGGCGGCTGAGCGACATGGAGCACTCCCTCCAGCGCCTCGACGTCCACCTCTCCCGCGAGATCCCCCGCCTCACCGAGGACTTCAGGCCGGGCGCGGGAGCCCGCGAACTCCTCGCCACCATCGACCCGTTCCAGCTGGAGACCGTCCTCGCCGGACTCCCCAACCACCCCGACCGGGTGGCCAGGGAAGGCTTCACCGGCATGCTCGACAACCGGCGCAACGACCCCGAACGGCCCCCGAACGTCCAGACCTCCGCCCCCAACATCCCCCACATCAAGCGCACCGTCGGCGGAGTCGTGCCGGCCCGGTGGACCGACCCCGACGTCCAGGACACGCTCGCCGCGCAGCAGGCCTGGTACCAGTGGCGCGCCCGCGTCCTCTGGCACCGCGGCTGGCAGGCCGGCGAGGCCCAGTGGCGGCCCTCCCTCAACCGCGTCACCAACGAGGTCGCCGAACTCACCAAGGTGCTCCGCGCCCACGAACAGAACGAGGCGAAGTCCTTCGCCGACAGCCGCCGCGAGCTCTACCGCGACGACCGCGCCGGCATCGCCTACCTGCTGCCCCCGCAGAACACCCTGCGCGCCTTCTACGACGACGTCGTCGACCGGCTCGCCCAGAGCGAGGGCCTCCCCGAGGCCACCGACGCCGCGACCCTCCTCGACCGGCTCGTCGGGCCCGACGACTGGCGGCGCGCCCTCGACGCGGTCCGCCGCTCCTCCGGGGCGGCGGTGAAGGAGATCAAGCAGGTCGTCGAGCGGCGGGTCAAGCGCCTCTTCGGCGAGGCCAACGAGGACGTCTTCGCCCGCCCGCTGCTGCCCTCCATGGAGCTGCTGCTGCGGGCCGCCGCGGGCGACGAGACCGCCGAGGCGAAGGTCGACCCGCGCTGGCTCGACCAGTTCCGCGCCCGGCTCGCCGGACTCCTCCCCGTCGGCTTCATCCCGGACGGCAGCGGCCCGCTCAAGATCCTCATCGTGCACCCGGCGAGCGAGTCGGACGGCCGGGCCGCCGACTTCCTCTCGCAGGAACTCAACCTGCCCGCCCGGGTGTTCCCCGAGTGCCGGGCCGTCGACACCGACTCCATCACCGTCGTCTTCTTCCGCAGCGGCATGAACCTCACCGACATCTCCGAGGTCCGCAGCGTCCTCAGCCTCTGGTCCGAGGCCCGCGACTCCGGCGGCGAGGAGGACTTCCTGCACTGGCGCCAGCGCCTCGGCTACCAGGACGACTGGCTCGTCTCCACCGAACCGGACCGGCAGCGCATCCTCCACCGGCTGCTCTGCGCGATGTGGAACGGCCACATCGCCGTCGAGGGCCCGGTCGGCTCGCCCCACCTCGTCCGGATCAGCCTCCAGGACGGCGAGTCCGCGACCATGTCGCTGCGCCTGGAGGGCTTCGACAGCTCGCTCTCCAGCTGGGCGGGGCTGCTGCGCGCGTACGAACGCTCGGCGCTGCTCGACGAGGGGCAGATCATCGAGCAGTTCTGCGAACGGCTCATGCGCGCCCTGCCCAAGGGCCTCGCCCAGGTCCCGGCACCCCCGTCCCGGCTCTTCACCCACTTCGTCGAGAACGTCGCCCCGCGCCAGCTCCGCCTGATCGACGAGATCGCCGCCGACTACGGCCCGGCGGACAGCGAATGGCTGGCCCCGCTCCGCCACTTCTGGGAGGTCACCTACCCGGGCGCCCTCGACATGCGCTTCCCCAGCGCGGCCCGCCCCACCCGCGCGAACCTCCGTGCCCTGTACGACCGCCACGGCCCGCGCCGGGGCCACGGCCCGGGGCAGGCCCCGGGCCGCCCGCAGGACGGGCGGCCCGGCCCCTTCCCGAGGGCCCGCCAGGAGCCCGATCCGCGCACCGGACCCGATCCGAGGGCGGGGCGCGGGCCGCGCCCCCGGTACGAGGAGGGGGCCGGATACGGTCCCCGGTCCCCGTACGGGCCCCGCCCCGCGCACGAGGACGACGCCGGGCACGGGCCCCGCTCCGGACACGGCGGGGCCCGGCAGGACGACCGACACGGGCCCCGGCAGGACGACCGGCAGGACGACCGGTACGAGCCCCGGCGCCGGCAGGAGCCCCGGTCCCGGCACGAGGACGGGTACGGGTCCTGGCGCTGGTACGACGACGACGACGCGGAGTACGAGGGCGGTGCCGGGTACGACGACGGTGCCGGGCGCGGCGAAGGTGCCGGGTACGACGGTGGTGCCGGGTACGACGATGGCGCCCGGCGCGATCCGCGGGCCAAGTACACGCACCGGCCCGCCCCCTCGGAGCCGTCCGCCTCCGAGTGGGAGTGGGAGCTGGAGCCCGAGCCGGACTACGACCCCGCGTACGAGGAGGCCTACGGTCCCGCGTACGAGGAGGACCACGGGCCGGACTTCGAGTCCGACGACGAGCCGTACCACGGCGACCGGGCCGGTGAGGAGGAGTGAGCCCGCGCGTCCTTCCCGTCCTCCCCGAACGGCCGCTGCCGGGCCACGCCGTCTGCCTCGACCTGCGCACGCCGCCCGCCGGGGCGGACGACCCCGAGGCCGCGGTCCGCGCGGCCCTGGACGTCCCGCAGCCCGGCGGCGAGCGGCGCTTCCTCGTCGTCGACGAGGCCGACCGGCTCGTCGCCCACCAACTGCTCTACGAGCGCCTCTCCTCCTACGGGCCCGCGCACGTCGTCTGCCTGGCGGTCGGCGCCCGGGGCGAGCGGACCCTGAGCCGCTCCCTCACCCTCCGCCCGCCCTCCGCCGGCGTCCTGTGGGTCTTCGACTCCACGGAGGACGGCGTGCCGGGCGAGGCCGTGCTGCGCCCGCTCGTCGACGTCCTGTCCACGCCGGAGGTCTTCGACGCCGTCCTGCGCGCGCTCGGCGAGGTGGTGCACGGCGTCGCCGTGCCCGCCGTGCGGGTCCTGGAGCACGACCTCACCGACGAGGCCAGGGCGCGGGCCTGGCGACAGGCCGTGGAGGGCCTCGCGGGGCCGGACGTCCCGGCCGGGAGCATCTCCGCCGAGCAGGTGCCCGGCGCGCTGGCGCTCCTCCTCGACGAGGGCGTGCCGCGCTCCCTGTCCGGGCACCGGTGGCTGCCGCCCCAGGGACGGGCGGGGGCCGGGCTCGCCGCCTGCGACGCGGCGGTCGGCGAGGCCGTCGAGGGCTACCACCGGATCCGGGGCCCGGCCGGTCTCCTCACCGGGGCAGGCCGGAGCGTCGACCTGCCGGCGGACCTGGAGCGGGTGACGGAGGAGCTGGGCCGGTTCCGCACCGCCGTCGCGGACGCGTTCGGCGCGGCGGGCGGCACCCGGCTCACCGCCGAGCACCGGGCGATGCTGCGCGACCGGGGCGTCGAACTGCCGGAGCTGCCGCGGGAGATCTCCCGGGCCGGGATCGTCCCGGCGCTGCGCGACCTCACCTACGACCTGATCGGCAAGGGGCTGCCGCTGCGGTCCGTGGCGGCCCGGCTGTCCGCGCTGTCCGCGCGCACCGCGCCCGTGGGCAGCGCGGCCCGGCTCGCCCGGCTCGACGCGATCTGCGGTCCCGAGCGGCTGCGGCGGCTCGGTGCCCGCCGCCCCTTCACGGCGGGCGGCCCGCGTCCCGTGGCCTTCGCCGTCACCGGGCTGCTCGCGCTGCTCGCCGGCGTCTGGCCGGTGCTCGGCTGGGTCCTCGGTCCGGCCGTCGGCGTCCTCGCCGCCGGGCTCGCGCACCTGATGCTGCGGCGCAGGCCCAACCGTTCGCCCGACGGGCGGATCGACGGCGGCGGGGCCACGGGCGCGGCGCCCCGGCTCTTCGGCGGGCTGCTCGGCGGCCTCCTCGGGGCGGGCCTGGGCTCGTTCCTGGACCTGCCCGGCTGGGCGCCGCCGGTGGCGGCGGCCGTGGCCGTGGCGGCCGTCGTGCTGCTCGCGCTGCGCGACTGGGGCCGGGCCGTGGACGAGTGGTGGGCGCGCGCGGACCCGGAGGAGGCCTGGCGGATCCTGCGGGAGATCCAGGACCTGGTGGTCACGACCGCCGTGCACGACTGGCTCTTCGCCGAGGTGCGGCACCACTGCTCGGCCGGGGCGGGAGCCGTCGCCGGGCTGCTCCGGGGGCTCGCGGAGACCGCCGACGCGCACGGGCGGCCGCACGCGGCGCGGAAGGCCGACCGGCCGGAGGACGGGCCGCAGCCGGCCCGGGAGGGCGGGGCGGCGTCCTGGAGCTGGGAGGACTGGCAGGACGACGGCGACGGCTGGGGGGAGGGGACGGAGGCCTGGGGGGACGGCACGGAGGACGGCCTCTGGTCCGACCCGGCCGGGGAGGCGGCCGGACCCGCCGCCCCCGAGCCCCCGCCCCCGCACGGTGCGCCCGACCGGGACACCGGGGGCCCCGTCGACGGGCCCCTGTCCGGCCCCGTCCCCGGCTGGCTGGAGCGGCGGTACGGGGACGGTGGGCCCGCGCTCGTCGACACCCTGGTCGGCGACCTGGTCGCCGGGACCGTCCTGATCCTCGACCGGTGCTGGGCGGGCATCGAGCGCGACCCCGGCGCCCTCGCGCGCGCCGGTCACGAACAGCGGCTCTCCGAGCTCCTGGACGAGACCCGGCTCCGCCTGGAGCGGGACGTGGCCGCCTCGCCGCCGCCCCGGTACGAGGGTCTCGGCGACCCCGACGCGCTGTCCTCCCTCGCGGCGTTCACCGACCGTTCCGACCGGCCCGACGCGGCCCGGCTCACCGGCGTCGCCGCCGACGCGGTGGCCCGGCTGCTCCTGGCGGAGGACGACCCCGGCCGCACGGTCGCGCTGTGCGGACCCGAGCACCTGCGGCTGCTCTCCCACGACCCGCTCGCCGCCCGTCAGGTCCGCTTCGTGCCCGAGGCGATGCGGCGCGGCGCCGCCGGGGACGACATCTGGCGGGGCACCGCCGAGGAGGTGGTGTGGACCGGCGCGGGACGGCACGCCGGCATCCTCCGTCTCGTACCGCTGCGCACGGACGTCGTGCACACCGTCCGCGCCGAGGAGGCGGGAGAACCGTGACCGACCCGAACCACCCGACCGACCCGACCGGCCCGAACCACCCGACCGACCCGACGGGCCAGGACCGGCCGGGCGACCCGAACCAGCCGCTCGGCCCGGACCACCCCGACCACCTGCGCGAGCCGACCCCGCCCACCCATCCGTACTACCAGGAGCTGGAGTTCCTCACCCCCCGCGAGGTGCCGGTGCGCTTCGCCGTGCGCTACGGCGAGGACCACCGGCCGCCCGGCCGCCCCGGCGTCCTCGCGCGCCGGGCGACCCTGGGCGCGGGCTCGCACGTCCTCCAGTACCGGCTGCCGTCGTCCGCGCAGGGCGACCCGCACGCCTACGCCCTCCTCGAACGGGAGACGGCGGCCGCCGTCTCCCTCGAACGCCGCTACGGCGGAGCGAAGTTCGGCGCGGTCTTCGCCAGGATCGTCGGCTTCGACCTCACCGCGGCCGAGCCCTTCGTGCTGTACCGGCCGCCGACCGGCCGCCCGCTGTCCGAATGGGCCGGACGGCTCGACGCCGAGGACCAGGAGCGCATCACCGGCCAACTCGCGATGGCCGTACGGCTCCTGGACGAGGCCGACCTGGTGCACCGGGCCATCGCGCCCGACACCGTACGGTGGGACGGCGCCCGGGTCCGGCTCTGCGAACCGTACGCCGCGCAGCGTGCCGGGGAGGCCCGCGAACCCTTCGGCGGCGCCCCCTGGGCCTCGCCCGAACAGCGCGCGGGCCAGGGCGTCGCCGACCCGCGCGACGACCTGTGGTCCGTCGCCGAACTCGCCTACTACCTCCTCGCCGGCCGCCCCGACCGCGGCGAGGGACCCCCGGCCGACCTCGCCGACTACCGGCGCCTCGCCGCCCTCGGCCAGAGCGGGTTCTTCGCCGCGCGCGCGGCGGACCGCCCCCGGCCGGCCGACCTCATGCGGCTCCTGCACGTCCCCGATCCGCTCGCCACCGGCATCGGGGCGGCCGACCCGCTCGACCGGTGGCGCACCGAGTACGACCGTCAGATCGCCAGGAAACGCGCGGCCACCGGCGGCGCCCCGGTCCACCCGGACACGGAGGAGCCGCCCCCGCCGGACCCACGGCCCTCGCGCATCACCCTCCGCGAGCGGCTCTTCGGCGGCGGGGGCGACGCCCTCCGGCCCCCCGCCCCCGCCGTGACGCCCGAAGAGGCGCCGCCCCCGCCGCCGCGCGGCCGCATGTGCCCGCACTGCCTGCTCCCCGTCGAGTACGACGAACGGCTGCTCGTCACCATCGATGCCAAGGGCAACCGGATCCCGCTCGACCTCAGCGCCGAACGCCGCCCCGGCCACGTCGCGGACGCCCTGCGCAAGGCCTACCACCTGTGCCCGCACACCGTGGACGGCGACGAGGAGCACGAACTGCCCGTCCCCTACCTCACCAACGGCGAACCGCTCTCCGTCGCCCTCGTCGGCAGCTCCTCCGTCGGCAAGACCCACCTCCTCGCCGCCATGCTCGGCGAGGTCGAACTCGGCGGCCTGGAACCGTACGGACTCAAGTGCCGGCCGCTCAACCCCGAAGCGCACAGGACCTTCGTGCGCGAACGGGTCCAGAGGCTCAAGGAGGGGCGGCAGCTCGGCCGTACCGGACAGCAGACCTTCGCGCGGTTCGCCGACGGCCTGCTCGTCTCGGCGGGCGGCGCGCAGCCCCGCCCCGTCGTCTTCTTCGACCTCGCCGGGGAGGACCTCGCCCAGGACGGGGAGGTCGGCCGCTTCCTCATGGGCGTCGACGCCTTCGTCTTCGTCCTGGACCCGCTGCGCGCCCTCCGGCTGCCCGGACTCGACCCGGTGCGCGAACAGAGCGGGCTGCGGCGGCGCGACCTCGGCGACGAGGCCTTCAGCACCGTCCTCAACCGCATCCCCCGGCAGCGCGGCGGACTCGTCGCCGCGCCCGCCGCGCTCGCCGTCAACAAGAGCGACCTCGTCCGCTTCGAACCGGTCGTCGACCGCTGGCTCGGCCGGGCGCTGCCCGGCCGGTACGACCCCGGCGCGGTCCGCGAGGAGAGCCGGGACGCGTACGCCTTCCTCGCCCACCACGCCGGCGCCGCCTGGCTCAAGCCCTTCGACGACTGCGCCGACTGCACCCTGCACTTCGTCGCCGCGACCGGCGGGCAGGCGCGCGGCGACCGGTTCCCGCACGGGGCCCGGCCACGCCGGGTCCTCGCGCCGCTGCTGTCGCTCTTCGCCCTGTGCGGGCTGCTGCCCGGGGCGGAACCTACGGAGGGGATCGTCCGATGACACGGACGGAGAACGAGGCCGACCAGATCGTCTTCCGCTGGGACAGCGAGAACCTCACCGGCAACACCGGCTTCGGGCCCGTCGCCTGGTCCGGGCCCCGCGACGAGACCGAGAACCTCTTCCAGCTCTTCGGCCCCGTCCTGCGGGCCAGCGGGGACGAGACCCGGCCGGCCCTGATCCGGCTCCGGCGGCGCGACCAGGTGGTGCTCGTCCGGCGCGCGCCCTTCACCGACGCCGACGGCAGGACGTCCGTCCTCTGCCACGCCCTCGTCGGCGCGGCCCCCCTCCTCGCCCCCGCCGTCTGCCTCGGGCTCCACGGCTGGGACTGGGACGGCGCCGCGGACGCCGCCGGGGCCCGGGGCCCGCTGCCGGTGGTCCCGGCGGAGGCCCTCGTCCCCGCCGCGAGCCGCGGGGGACTGCCGGAGCTCGACCGGCTCCTGCCGTACGCGGCCGAGGAACTCGTCGGCGCGGTGGCGGAGTTCCTGCGCCACCCCGACGACCTGTTCACCGTCCTCGACGAACGGGGCGACACCGCCTGCCCCGTGCTGTGGGGGCTGCACAGCATGCTCGGCGCGCTCACCCGCCGGCCGTGGACCTTCGCCACCCACGACACGCTCGAACTGCCCTCGCTCCGCTACGTGTTCGTCGGCCGCTGGTCCGGCGCGGCGAGCCGCAACACCGAGCGGCGCCGCGTCGACCCGCGCGAGCGGTGCGGCGACCGGGCGGAGGAGGTCGCGGCCCGGCTGGTCCGCCACCACCTGTGGGAGGTCGAGGAGGGCAAGGGCCGCGACCGCGTGATCGGCAGGGCCCTGCGCACCGCCGCCACGACCCACCGGGGCCCGCTCCTGGAGACGGCGTCCCGGGTCGCCGACCGCCTGGACGCCGTCGACCCCCGCACGAGCACCTCCCGCCGGAGGAACCCGCTCCCGCCGGAGCCCGAGGACCGGGACCGGGGGACGCCCCTCCGCCCCGCCGCCGAACCGGCCCCGGGATACGGGGGCCGACGGGACCGGACGGCACCGCACCCCGGATACGAGGAGACGCCGGGCGGCGGGTACGGCGAGCGCCGGGAGCAGAACCCGCCGGACCTCCGGGAGGAGGGCGGACGAGGTGCCGGGTATGGAGGTGCCGGGGGCCGGCGGGAGCAGAGCCCGCCGGACCCCCGGGACGAGGACGCGCGGGGCGTCGGGTACGGAGGTGCCGGGGGCCGGCGGGACCTGAACGCGCCGGGCGCCCGGGACCAGGACATCCGGGACCCCCGGGGCCGGGGCACTCCGGAGGCCCCGGATCAGGGCGCCCCGGGTTTTCGGGGTCAGGGTTCCCCGGATCCTCGGGACGAGGACGTGTCGGACCGTCGGTACGAAGGTGCCGGCGGCCGCCGGGACCAGGCGGCGCCCGACCCTTGGCGTCGGGGCGCTCCGGAGGTGCCGGATCAGGGCTTCCCGGGCGACCGGGAGCAGGATTCCCCGGGTCGCCGGCACCTGGATCCCCGTGACCCGGATCCCCGTGACCCGGATCCCCGTGACTTGGATCCCTGGCATCCGGATTTCCGGGACCCGGATTCCCGTGTCCCGGATTCCCGGAAGTCGGATCCCCGGCGCTCGGATCCCCGGCATCCAGACCCCCGGCACCCGGGCACCCAGCCCCCGACCCCCCGGCCCCCGGCCTCGTCGGATTCCCGGCGTTCCGGCCCGGCGGATGACGGGTACCCCGATCCGTCGGGCTCGCCGTATCCGGCCGTCCCCGGGGCGGATCCGGTCGTCCGGGCCGACGTCCCCGGGGAGGCCCCGGCCGTCCGGTCCGACGGGGTGCCCGACGGGGCCGGGCGGGGGGAGCGTCCCGCCCCGCCCGGCCGGCGTCCGGGCTCCGACGGGGCGCCAGGGGTGTCGTGGGCCCCGGACGGGCACGGGACCGAGCCGCCGGCCGGCCCCGGTCGGGTGTCCCCGCACACCCCCGAGCCGCCGCTGCCGCCCGTACCTCCCTCCGCTCCCGTGTCCCGCCCCGCCGAGGAGCCCCGTCCCGTCGACTGTCCGCGGCCCGTGCTGCAGACCGTCGAGCCGGAGTGGACCGGGCCCGGCAAGGGCGTGCGGCGGGCGCGGCGGACGCGTGCGCGGGAGGCCGGGACCTCGCTCGTGCACAAACTGCCGACCGTGCGGAGCGTGGAGGAGGCGCGGGAGCTCGTCGTGAAGGGCGGCGACCGCGAGCTGCTCGACGCGCTGAGCCGGCCCCAGGCGTACGACGTGGTCACCGTCCTGCTCCGGGAGATCGCCCGGCGCCTGCCGTCCTGGGGCCGTCCGATGCGCCGGGACCTCTGCGAGGTGGCGATCGCACAGAAGCTGTGGGCCGTGCCGCCCCACGCGCGGGAGGACTCCTCCGAGCCGCCGGAGGGGCTGCGCGCGGCCAACGCCGCCGCGCTGCACCGCTGGGCGGTCCGCCCCCTGCTCGGCGGCGGCGACGCCCCCGTCGGCACGGTCGCCGAGCTGCTGTCGCTGCTCCGTACGAGCCCGGAGCCGTCCGCCCGGGAGGCGTTCTGGCTGATCGTCGACGGGGAGCGGCCGGGCCTGCCGGACGCGGTCTGGCTGACGCTCCTGAAGGAGGCGTGCGGCCTGCCGCGCACCGCGCACCGCCCGGCCCCCCCGTCCCCCGCGCCCGCCCGCCCGGACGACCCCGGCGACGGCTACACCCGTCGTTTCCTGCGCCGGGCCGCGTTCCTGATCGGGGGGCTGGTGGTCGCGATCGTGCTGATCGGCGTGGCCCAGTGGGTCAGGTGACCGCGAGGGCCGCCGAGGTGGGCGCGTCGAAAGGCGGGCCAGGGCCGCCCGGCTCCGTCAGGATGGACGCATGGGATTCCATGTCGATTCCGAGACCGGGCGGCTGCGCCGCGTCATCCTGCACCGGCCCGATCTGGAGCTGAAGCGGCTCACTCCGTCCAACAAGGACGCCCTCCTCTTCGACGACGTGCTGTGGGTGCGCCGGGCCCGGCAGGAGCACGACGGCTTCGCCGACGTGCTGCGCGACCGGGGGGTGGAGGTGCACCTCTTCGGGGACCTGCTGCGCGAGGCCCTGGAGGTGCCGGCGGCCCGTGAGATGGTCCTCGACCGGGTCTTCGACGAGAAGGAGTACGGGCCGCTGGCCGCCGACCACCTCCGCGCGGCCTTCGACTCGCTGGACGCCGTCGTGCTCGGCGAGGCGCTGGTCGGCGGCATGACGAAGCGGGAGTTCCTGGCGGCGCACCGGGAGCCGACCTCGGTCCGTTTCCACGCCCTGGACCTGGACGACTTCGTCCTCGGCCCGCTGCCGAACCACCTCTTCACCCGGGACACCTCGGCCTGGATCTACGACGGCGTCTCCATCAACGCCATGCGCTGGCCGGCCCGGCAGCGCGAGACGGTGCACTTCGAGGCGATCTACAAGCACCATCCGCTGTTCACGGGCCCGGAGGCGGGCTCCTTCCACCACTGGTCGGAGGGGCAGGCGGACTATCCGTCGACGATCGAGGGCGGGGACGTCCTGGTCATCGGCAACGGCGCCGTGCTGATCGGGATGAGCGAGCGGACGACGCCGCAGGCGGTGGAGATGCTGGCCCGGGGGATGTTCGCGGCGGGGTCGGCGCGCACGATCATCGCGCTCGACATGCCGAAGCGGCGGGCGTTCATGCACCTGGACACGGTGATGACGATGGTCGACCAGGACACCTTCACGCAGTACGCGGGGCTGGGGATGCTCCGTTCGTACACGATCGAGCCGGGGGACGCGGGGCAGTCCCTGCGGGTGACCGACCATCCGCCGGAGCACATGCACAGTGCCATCGCGGCGGCGCTCGGGCTCCAGGACATCCGGGTCCTCACGGCGACCCAGGACGTGCACGCGGCCGAGCGGGAGCAGTGGGACGACGGGTGCAACGTGCTGGCCGTGGAGCCGGGGGTGGTCGTCGCGTACGAGCGGAACGTCACGACGAACACGCACCTGCGCAAGCAGGGCATCGAGGTGATCGAGATCCCGGGCAGCGAGCTGGGCCGGGGGAGGGGCGGGCCGCGCTGCATGAGCTGTCCGGTGGAGCGGGACGCCTCCTGAGCGGCGGGGGCCGGGACGCCCCCCCCGGGAGGCGGAGGTCACGGGAGAGGGGGCTGTATAGAAATGTTGAAGTGCGTATACACTTCCAGAGTCCCGACCGCCGTCCTCCCGACCGTACCCACAGGAGCGCGTCCCATGGCCATAGACCTCATCGGCCGCCACTTCCTCAAGGAGCTGGACTTCACCGCCGAGGAGTTCCGCGGCCTGATCGCGCTCGCCGCCGAGCTGAAGGCCGCCAAGAAGGCGGGCACCGAGGTGCAGCGGCTGCGCGGCAGGAACATCGCCCTGATCTTCGAGAAGACCTCGACCCGCACCCGCTGTGCCTTCGAGGTCGCCGCCGCCGACCAGGGCGCCTCCACCACCTACCTCGACCCCTCGGGCTCCCAGATCGGTCACAAGGAGTCGGTCAAGGACACCGCCCGGGTCCTCGGCCGGATGTTCGACGGCATCGAGTACCGCGGGGACAGCCAGGCCGCGGTCGAGGAGCTCGCAGCCTTCGCCGGCGTGCCCGTCTTCAACGGCCTCACCGACGACTGGCACCCCACCCAGATGCTGGCCGACGTGCTCACCATGACCGAGCACGCGGACAAGCCGCTCGAGGAGATCGCCTTCGCCTATCTGGGTGACGCCCGCTTCAACATGGGCAACTCCTACCTCGTCACCGGCGCCCTGCTCGGCATGGACGTCCGGATCGTCGCCCCGGAGGCGTACTGGCCGGCCGAGGACGTCGTCGCCGCGGCCCGCAAGCTCGCCGAGACCAGCGGCGCCAGGATCACGCTCACCGAGGACGTGTCCGAGGGCGTCGTGGGCGCCGACTTCGTCGTCACCGACGTCTGGGTCTCCATGGGCGAGCCCAAGGAGGTCTGGGACGAGCGGATCGCCGCCCTCGCGCCGTACTCCGTGACGATGGACGTCCTGCGCGCCACGGGGAACCCGGACGTCAGGTTCCTGCACTGCCTGCCCGCCTTCCACGACCTGGGCACGGCGGTCGGCCGGGACATCCACGCCCGGCACGGCCTGACCGAGCTGGAGGTCTCGGACGAGGTCTTCGAGTCGGAGCACTCGGTCGTCTTCGACGAGGCCGAGAACCGGATGCACACCATCAAGGCGGTCCTGGTCGCGACGCTGGGCCGCCCGGTGGGCGAGTAGCACCCACCCCGCGCCCCACTCGCACCCCGCACCCCACTCGCCCGCCGCCGCCCGGCGACTGCGCGGCCCCGCGCCCCTCGGCCCGCCCGCCGCCCGCCGGGCGAGCGACCCCCGCACCTCTCGGTCCGCCCGTCGGGCGAGCGGCCCCCGCGGCCCTCAGTCCGCCCGGCGGCGTCGCTGGGTCGGTATCCCCGGGAGCGTGAACCAGACCGCCTTGCCCTGCTCCGTGGGGCGGTGTCCGCAGTCGCTGCTCAGCGCCCGGAGCAGCAGGAGGCCGCGGCCGTGCTCCTGCCAGGGGTCGACCCCGACCGCCGGGTCGGGGCAGACGAGGTCGCCGGGGCGGGCGGGCCGGGAGTCGTGGACCTCGATCTGGCAGCCGCCCGGCGCCGGGAGCAGTTCGACGACCAGTTCGATGGGGCCGGTGCCGGCGGTGTGCTCGACGGCGTTGGCGACGAGCTCGGCGGTGAGGAGCTCCGCCGTGTCGGTGTCGGGGCGGTCGTCGGTCCCGGGGGCGGTGTCGGTGAGCGCGGTACGGATCAGGGCGCGGGCGATCGGCACGGCGGCGGTGGTGTGGGGCAGCCGGACGCGCCAGGAGGCGGCCGGTCCGGCGTCGGGTCCGGCGGGCGGAGGTCCGGGCGCCGTGCGTCCGGCTGCCGTGCGGCCGGTGGCCGTGGGGCGGGTGGCTTCGGGCATGGGGGGCGGGCTCCCTTCGCCGGATGGCGGGTGGGCGAGTGGGGTGGGGGCATCCCGAGACGTCCTGGTTTCAACCTTACGAGGTGCAAAATCCGCTTCCCAGGGCACCCCGCCCCTCCTGGCGGGGACCTCTGTCCTCTGTCATCGACCGTCCGGGACCTCGAGGGGGGCGCCTTCGCTCCCCCGCATCGGCCTTATCGCGTACTCGTGACGACAGTCACAGTACGGTGATACCCTCCCTGCG
The DNA here is from genome assembly GCF_044544765.1 of Streptomyces sp. NPDC053513. NCBI lineage: Bacteria > Bacillati > Actinomycetota > Actinomycetes > Kitasatosporales > Streptomycetaceae > Streptomyces > Streptomyces sp. NPDC053513. The sequence continues at coordinate 218,562 of NZ_JBITXP010000001.1, read as the reverse complement.
GAGGAAGGAGGCCCCTCGAATGAGCCCCTTTACCGGCTCCACGCCCCGCACGGCACGCTGGCAGCACCTGCGCCTCGACATCGACCAGGGCGTGGCCACCGTCACCCTGGCCCGCCCCGCGAAACTCAACGCCCTCACCTTCGGCGCCTACGCCGACCTGCGCGACCTCCTCGCCGAGCTCTCCCGCGAGCGCGCCGTCCGCGCCCTCGTCCTCGGCGGCGAAGGCCGCGGCTTCTGCTCGGGCGGCGACGTGGACGAGATCATCGGCGCCACCCTCGCCCTCGACACCGCCCGGCTCCTCGACTTCAACCGGATGACCGGCCAGGTCGTCCGCGCCCTCCGCGAATGCCCCTTCCCCGTCGTCGCCGCCCTCCACGGCGTCGCCGCCGGCGCCGGGGCCGTCCTCGCGCTCGCCGCCGACTTCCGGATCGCCGACCCCACCACCCGCTTCTCGTTCCTCTTCACCCGGGTCGGCCTCTCCGGCGGCGACATGGGTGCCGCCTATCTGCTGCCCCGGGTCGTCGGACTCGGCCACGCCACCCGTCTCCTCATGCTGGGCGAGCCCGTCCACGCCGCCGAGGCCGAGCGCATCGGCCTCCTCAGCGAGCTCACCGAGGAGGGCGCGGCGGGAGAACGGGCCGCCGCCCTCGCCCGCCGCCTCGCGGACGGCCCCGCCCTCGCCCTCGCCCAGACCAAGGCCCTGCTCACCGCCGAGCTCGACATGCCGCTCGCCGCCGCCGTCGAACTGGACGCGGCCACCCAGGCGCTCCTGATGAACGGCGAGGACTACGCCGAGTTCCACGCCGCCTTCACCGAGAAACGCCCCCCGAAGTGGCGAGGATGCTGACGCCCCCGGGCCCGGAGCCCCGAAGCGCCCCGACCCCCGGGCCCCGCCTCCGCCCAGGGCCCGGACCCCGGCCCGGCCCCGCCCGGATCGCCGTCGTCGGCGGCGGTCCCGGCGGGCTCTACGCCGCCGCGCTGCTGCGGCGGCAGGACCCGGCCCGCGAGGTCACCGTCTGGGAGCGGAACGCCCCCTCCGACACCTTCGGCTTCGGCGTCGTCCTCTCCGACGAGACCCTCGGCGGCATCCGGGACGCCGATCCCGTCGTGTACGAGGCGCTCCGCCGCGAACTCGTCCGCTGGGACGACATCGACGTCGTCCACCGGGGCCACCGCACCACCTCCACCGGCCACGGCTTCGCCGCCCTCGGCCGCCGCCGGCTCCTGGAGATCCTGCACGCCCGCTGCGCCGAGCTCGGCGTAGGGCTCCGCTTCCGCACCGAGGCCCCGCCCGCCGCCGTCCTCGCCGCCGGCCACGACCTGGTCGTCGCCGCCGACGGCGTCCACAGCCGCACCCGCGAGACCCACGCCGCGCACTTCCGCCCCCGGATCACCTCCCACCGCTGCCGCTACATCTGGCTGGCCGTCGACTTCCCCTTCGAGGCGTTCCGCTTCGAGATCGCCGAGACCGAGTACGGCGTGATGCAGCTCCACGCCTACCCGTATTCCACCGACTCCTCCACGGTCATCGTCGAGATGCGCGAGGAGGTCTGGCGGGCCGCCGGCCTCCACGAGCTCGACGAGGCCGAGTCCGTCGCCCGCTGCGCCAAGGTCTTCGCCGAGGCGCTCGGCGGCCGGGAGCTCCGCTCGAACGCCTCCGCCTGGACCGCCTTCCGCACCGTCGCCAACGCCCGCTGGTCGTACGGCAACACCGTGCTCATCGGCGACGCCGCCCACACCGCCCACTTCTCCATCGGCTCCGGCACCAAACTGGCCGTCGAGGACGCCGTCGCCCTCGCCGCCGCCGTCGACGCCCACCCGGACCTCGACGAGGCGCTGAGCGCGTACGAGACGGAGCGCCGTCCCGTCGTCGAGTCCACCCAGCGCGCGGCCGCCGCCAGCCTCCGCTGGTTCGAGGAGCTCGCCGGGCACGTCGACCGGCCGCCCCGCCGCTTCGCCTTCGACCTGCTCACCCGCAGCCGCCGCGTCACCCACGCCAACCTGCGGCTGCGCGACCCCGCCTTCACCGCCGCCGTCGAGGAGGACTTCGGCTGCCCGCCCGGCACCCCGCCGATGTTCACCCCCTTCCGGCTGCGCGGACTGACCCTGCGGAACCGGGTCGTCGTCTCCCCCATGGACCTGTACGTCGCCGAGGACGGCGTCCCCGGCGACTTCCACCTCGTCCACCTCGGCTCCAGGGCCCTCGGCGGCGCCGGCCTCGTCATGACCGAGATGGTCTGCGTGAGCCCCGAGGGCCGCATCACCCCCGGCTGCACCGGCCTCTGGACCGACGAACAGGCCGCCGCCTGGACCCGGATCGCCGACTTCGTCCACACCTCGGCGCCCGGCACCGCGCTCGGCGTCCAGCTCGGCCACTCGGGCCGCAAGGGCTCCACCCGCCGCATGTGGGAGGGCATCGACCAGCCCCTTCCGGCCGGCAACTGGCCCCTGGTCGCCGCCTCGCCCCTCCCGTACCGGCCCGGCGTCAACCAGACCCCGGCCGCCCTCGACCGCGCCGGACTCACCGCCGTGCGCGAGCAGTTCGCGGCCGCCGCCCGCCGGGCCGCCCGCAGCGGCTTCGACCTCCTCGAACTGCACTGCGCCCACGGCTATCTGCTCTCCGGCTTCCTCTCCCCGCTCACCAACCACCGCACCGACGCCTACGGCGGCGACCTCACGGCCCGGCTCCGCTACCCCCTCGAAGTCTTCGACGCGGTACGGGAGGTCTGGCCGGCCGACCGGCCCGTGACCGTCCGCATCTCGGCCACCGACTGGGCCGAGGGCGGCACGTCCGCCGCGGACGCCGTCGAGATCGCCCGCGCCTTCGCGGCCCACGGCGCCGACGCCATCGACGTCTCCACCGGACAGGTCGTCCCCGACGAGGAGCCCGCCTACGGCCGCTCGTACCAGACGCCCTACGCCGACCGCATCCGCAACGAGCTCGGCGTCCCGGTGATCGCGGTCGGTGCGATCTCCTCCTGGGACGACGTCAACTCCCTGCTCCTCGCGGGCCGCGCCGACCTCTGCGCCCTGGCCCGCCCGCACCTCTACGACCCGCACTGGACCCTGCACGCGGCGGCCGAGCAGGAGTACCGGGGCCCGGCCGCGCCCTGGCCCGCCCCGTACCGCGCGGGCAGTCGCCGCCCGCCCACCGGCCGCCGGGAGTGAGCCCCCTGGGCCCTTCTCCCCGGTCCGTCGGACGGGCGTCCGCGTCGGCCGCCGGGGCGTCACTTCGTGCTGGGGCAGCGGGGGAGGAGGCCGTCCAGGAGGGTGGCGCAGGCGGACTGGAGGTCGGCCTCCAGGTCGGCCCGGCCCTCGGGCGCCTGGGTCCAGCGGTAGAGGGTGCCGAGGTAGACGTCGCGCAGCAGGTTGCCGGCGAGGCAGGCGTCGACGTCCTGGGAGATGTCGCCGATGCGCTGGCCGGCTTCGATGAACTCGCCGAACATGTGGGCCACGTACGGCTGCTCGTGGAGGGGGAAGCCCGCGCGCACCCAGGCGGTCAGGACGGCTTTGGTCTGGAGGGGGTTCTCCAGGCTGACGCCGGCCAGGATGCTCATGCAGTGGGAGAGGGCGACGCGGATGTCCTTGACCTGGGTGTGCGGGATGCCCTCCGCGTCCAGTCCGCGGCGCAGCTGGAGGCGCCGCTGCTCGCCCCATTCGGCGATGAGGTCTTCCTTGCGCTGGAAGTGGTTGAAGAAGGTGCCGCGTGCCACGTCGGCCTTCTCGGTGATCTCGTCGACCGAGGTCTGGTCGTATCCCTTCTGGGTGAACAGGTCCATGGCGGCTTCGTAGATCCGGTTCTTCACGCGCAGTTTGTTGCGCTCCCGGCGGCCCTGCGGTTGTGCCACCGTGGTGGCCGGCGTGTCTTCCATGGGTGCGTACTCCTGTCGCGCGGTGGGCGGGGCCTGTCCCGGACCCGCTGCCCGTGTCGTGGACGGTTGTCCGATCCGTCGGCGGCGACTTCACTTGTATCACGATGCATGAATGTTCAGTAGTCCATGTTTGATTCGTGATGTAAGGCCCTGGTGGGAGCGGTCGCGGACCGCTCCCACCAGGGCCTTTGTCGGGGTCAGTCGTGCAGGGGGCGGGTGTCGGTCACCGCGGCCGCCAGCGTCTGGAGGCTGTCCTTGCCGAGCAGCCGGTTGAGGGGGACGTCCCGGCCGGTCCGGCGTCGCGTCCGGGCCCGCAGCTGGGCCGCGGTGAGGGAGTCCATGCCGTAGTCGTGCAGCGTACGGCGCAGGTCGAGGCGCTCCCTGGCCATGCCCAGCACCTGGGCCGCCTCCTCCAGGAACTGCTCGGCCACCGGCTCCGCCGCCTCGGCTTCGGGAGCGGGAGCAGGGGCGGGGAGCGGGGCCGGCTCCGGCGCCAGGGCCGGTGCCGGGTGCGCCGCGGGGGCCGCGGCCGCCGTCGGGGCCGGGACCAGGGCGGGCGCCGGGGCCGGCCGGGGCGGTGCCGGGAGGCGGTCCGCCGCCCGGACGAGCGCCTGGAGCGGCAGGCGGGCGATGTCGGCCAGCCGTTGGGCCGACCACTGGAGGAGCCCCAGCGGTGCGCGGTCGGAGGTGGTGGAGGTGGTGGCCGTCTCGGGGCCGGCGAGGCGGAAGAGACGGATGCCGTGGAACTCGGCGAGGACCTCTCCGCGGGGGTCGGTCACCACGGCCTCGCCGAGGGCCGTGCCGTCCGGGCGATGGGTGGTGAGGGTGGCGTGGACCCATATCTCCTCGCTGAGCGGGCCGTGGAAGCGGACCCGGTCGAAGGAGGCGACGGCGTAGGCCTCGTCGGCCGGGAGCGAGGAGGGGAGGGCGGCGAGGAGGAGTTTCAGGCAGCCTTCCCACGCCGCGTGGGACGAGGTGGCGGGCCGGTCGAGCTGGGCGACGACTTCGCCGTCGGTGCGCCAGACGTGGCGGGACGTCCGCAGGTTCGGGCCGGGCGCGTAGCCGCGCCGGGCGAGTTCCTGCAGGAACCGGGCCGGGGTCAGATGGGTGGTGCACCGGCCGAGGGCGGCGTCGATGCGGTCCTGCGCGTGGGTGACTGCGGGCGGCTGCGGGTCGAGGCGGACGCGTGCGGTCAGGCCGGTGAGGCCGGGTCGGTGCGGGGTGCGGACCTCGGCCCGCAGCGCCGTGCCGGTGCTCTCGGCCATGATCTCCAGGACGAGGTCGCCGTCGTCGGGCGCCTCGATCATCTCCACGACCCGTACGTCCTCCAGGACGACGGTGCCCGGCGCGGCGGTGGCGGCGGTGCCCGCGGTGGGGGTGGTGAGGGCCTCGTCGAGGGCGGCCAGGTGGACGACGGGAGGGACGGGGGCGAGGCCGCGCAGGCTCACGACCGCGTCGGTGAGGTCGGTGCGGACGCGGGCGAGGACCGCCGGGCGGGCCGCGGGCGCGGGGGAGGGCAGCGTACGGCGCAGCGCTTCGGCGTCCCACGGGTAGGCGGGCAGCCGCACCTGGCGGGCCGCTCCCTTGAACCAGCGCTCCCAGTCGACCCGGCCGCCCCGGGCGAAGAAGGCGCCCAGCGACCGGGCGAGGGTCAGGGCCTCGTCGGGGGAGCGGCGCGAGGTGGAGGCGACGGCCGCGGAGGAGCTGCCGAACTCCAGGGCGGTCTCCTCGATCGCCGACTGCAGCAGGGGATGCGGGCTGATCTCGACGAAGACGGTGTCGGCCTCCTTGACGAGGGTGCGGACGGCGTCGAGGAAGCGGACGGGCTGCCGCAGGTTGTCCATCCAGTACGCGGCGTCGAGCTGGGCCCCGGAGAGCAGGGCGTCCCGGACGGTGGAGTGCATCGGGAGGTCGCCGTCGCGGGGGGCGAGGTCGGCGAGGGCGGCGAGCAGGTCGTCCCGCAGCCGGTCCATGGCGGGGGAGTGGGAGGCGACGTTCACCCGTACCAGACGGTGGAAGACGCCCTCGCGTTCCAGCCGTTCGCCGATGCGCCGCAGGGCGGCGGTGTCTCCGGCGAGCACGGTGGAGGTGGGGGCGTTCTCCGCCGCCACGCAGACGCCGCTCTCCGGGGCGAGGAGCTCCGCGGCCTGCTCGGGCGAGAGGTCGACCGACATCATCGCGCCCTGTCCGGCGGTGCGTTGCATCAGCGTGCTGCGCCGGCAGATGACGGCCGCGGCGTCGGCGAGGGAGAGGGCACCGGTGACGGCCGCCGCGGCGGTCTCGCCCATGCTGTGTCCCACGCACACGTCGGGGGCGACGCCCATGTCGCGCCACGCGGCGGCCAGGGCCACCTGGGTGGCCCACAGCACGGGCTGGACGGTGGCGACCTCGTCGGGGAACGCGTCGGTGACGGCGTCGAGGGTCTCGCGCACCGAGCGGCCGCTCTCCTGGCGCACGGCCGTGTCGCATGCGTCGAGCGCGTCGGCGAAGGCGGGCAGGGAGGCGGTGAGCGAGCGGCCCATGCCCGGCCACTGCGAGCCCTGGCCGGGGAAGACGAAGGCGGTGCGCTTGTCCGCGCCGAAGCCGGCCTCGCCGGTGCCGGCCCGGTCGGTGGCCCGGCCTTCGGCGACGTCCCGCAGCGCGGCGGCGAGTTCGGCGTGGTCGGCTCCGGTGGCCCAGAGCCGGAAGGGGTGGGCGTCGCGGTGGAGGGCGGCGGTGGCGCACAGGTCCCACAGCGGCGTCCGGCTGCCCGCGCCCCGGGGGGAGAGGTGGTCGGACCAGGCGGCGGCCAGGTTCCGCAGCGCCTGCTCGGAGCGGGCGCTGAGCACGAGGAGGTGGGTGGGCCGGCCCGTGGGGAGTTCGGTGGGGCCGTGCTCGGGTGCTGCCGGGCGGCGGTCGGGCTCGGTGACGACGACGTGGGCGTTGGTGCCGGACAGTCCGAAGGAGCTGACGCCGATCACGGCGGCGCGCTCGGTGTCCAGGCGCTCGTTGCGGGTGACCAGGTGCAGCCGGTTCGTCTCGTCGGCGAGCAGGGGCTGCGGGTCGTTCAGGTGGAGGGAGGCGGGGACGAGGCCGTGCCGGGCGATCAGGACGCTCTTGATGAGCCCGGCGATGCCCGCGGCGGCCTCGGCGTGGCCGATGTTCGACTTCACGGAGCCGCACCGCAACGGGCCGCGTTCGGGCGCCCGTTCCCGGGCGGCGGCGGCCAGGACCTGGAGTTCCACGCCGTCGCCGACCGGGGTGCCGGTGCCGTGCGCCTCGATGTAGTCGAGGTCCGACGGCGCGATGCCCGCCTCCCACCAGGCGTGGCGGACCATGGCGTCCTGGCCGGCCACGGCGGGCTTGATCAGCGAGCCGCTGCTGCGGCCGTCGTTGGTGACGGCGCTGCCCGGCAGCAGGGCGAGCACGGGGTACCCGGCCCGCTCGGCGTCCTCCAGCCGGGCGAGGACGACCACGCCGACGCCCTCGCTGCGGACGAAGCCGTTCGCGCCGGTGTCCCCGAACTTGCAGCGGCCGTCGGGCGAGAGCATGGCGGCCTGGGAGAAGGCGATGGCGTCCATCGGCGACAGGATGATGTTGACGCCGCCGGCGATGGCCAGTTCCGTCTCGCCGGCGAGCAGGCTCTGGCGCGCCATGTGGACGGCGACCAGGGACGAGGAACAGGCGGTGTCGACCATCATGCTGGGCCCGCGCAGGTCGAGGTCGTACGACACCCGACCGGAGGCCATGGCGCGGAAGTAGCTGCCCGCCGCCTCGCGCAGGCTGTTGCTGTCGGTGGTGCCGTCGCGGCCGTAGTCGGCGGTGGCCTGCCCGATGTAGACGCCGGTGCAGGTGCCGGCGAGCGAGGAGGGGCGTATCCCCGCGTCGTCGAGCGCCTCGCGCACCACCGGAAGCAGCAGCCGGTGCTGCGGGTCGATGCTGGCGGCCTCCGCCGGGGAGATCCCGAAGAAGCCGGCGTCGAAGTGGAAGGGATCGTCCAGGAAGCCGCCGTGGCGGCTGGCCGTGCGGCCGGGGACGCCCGACTCCTCGGCCCAGAAGGGCGCGATGTCGAAACGTTCCGGCGGGACGGACGTGACGCAGTCCCTGTTCTCGACGAGGTTGTTCCAGAACTCCTCCACGTTGCGGGCCTGGGGGAACCTGCATCCCATCCCCACGACCGCGATCTGTGTCTCCCCGTTGGTTGAACCCATGACAAAGTCCCCCTCTTGTCAGCCCTGGCGCGGAAGTTGCGCGCAGGGACGCTGCCCCCGGCAGCGCTGATGCGAGATCGTAGTTCAATTCTGTACGCCAGGACAATGATGGGCCGAAAGGGCATCTTTGGCTGGAAAGGCACCCCCCGCCGCCGTCCGCCCCGACGTGCCGAGGGGGGCGTCAGCCCTGTGGGTGCGGGGGTTCTGAGCAGGTGTGATGCCGGAAGGGGCTCCCCCCGGGCGGTCCGCCGCCGGCCCGGGGTGCCTCCCGGTGGCCGAAGGGGTCCGGCGGAGGCGTGCGGGGAAGGTGATGTGCACCACCGGGAAAGTGTCCTATGGTTAAAACTCGTACCCCAGGTCAAGAAAGGACTATGGTCTTGCCATGGTTCGCGGTCGGCGAGTGCGCCGAGTGCCGCCCGGCACCGCGCACCGAGCAGCCGCACAAGAGCGATAGGGGGAAGCCCGGATGGGTTCACACATGTGCCGGTCGGCGCCTTTACTGAGCGCCGGGCCCCTGGTGAAGGGGGTGGCCGGTGGACGGCAGCAGGCGGCGCGGGAGCCCGCGCCCGCCCTGGAGAGCGTGGTGCGCCGGGCGATGTGCCTGCCGTCTCTCGCCCCGAAGTACGAACGACCGCAGAGACGAGGGCGCCTGACGCTCGAAGACCTTCCGGTGCTCACCCGGCACGAGCTGGAGACCGCGACCGCCGAGGCGCTGGCCCTGGGCCTGGGCGGCGGGACGCTCTGGGCGCACAGCGGCACCCTCGGGGCCCCCGGCCTGAGCCTGCTGCCCCCGGAGATGTTCGCCCCCGCGATCCGCGACGACTGGAACCCGCTGGGCCCCGCCGATGTCGTCGCCAACCTGCACCCGGCCGGCCGGATGCAGCCCGACCACTACTTCTTCAACCGCTTCGCCGCCGCCTCCGGCGCCACCGTCCTGCCGGTCGGCCGGCTGCCCGAGGACCCCGACGACGACTGGCTCGCCTTCTTCGCGCGCCACCACGTGACCGCCGTCGCGGCGCCCCCGCAGGCCGTGGTCCGGCTGCTGGGGGCGAGCACCGCGGGCCGGCCCGTGCCCTGGCTGCGCACCCTGCTGCTGGGCGGCGCGTTCCACGACGCCACCGAGGACGGGCTGCTCGCCTCCCGCTTCCCCTACACCGACGTGTGGCGCCTGTACGGCACGCCGACGGCGTGGGTGATCGGCCAGCGCGGTCCGCAGTGCCTGGCGGACGTCTACCACCCGCTGTCCCACCAGCACGTGGAGGTGATCGACGGGCGGTTGCTGGTGACGACGCTGACGACGTCCCGCCTCCCCCCGCTCATCCGCTACGACACCCAGGAGCGCGGCGAGTTCGCGCACTGCGCCTGCGGCCGGCCCGGGCCGGCCGTCCGGGTGCTGGGCGCCCGCCCGCCCTCCTTCCGCTTCCACGGCCACACCGTGTCCGCCCGTGAACTGGTCGACCTGGCGACCGCCCACGAGGAGGTCGCCGACGCCCAGGTCGCGGTCGGCGCCGACCAGCGGATCCAGTTGCGGGTCCGCCTCGCTCCCGGTGTCGCCGACGACCACCACAGCCTCGCCTGGATCAGGTTCCGGGTGCTGGAAAGCCATCTCGCCCTCGCCGCGTGCGCGCGCGAGCAGCCGGACGCCTTCGAGGTGATCTCCGTGGACGAGCTGTCCGGTCCGTCCACCCTGGTGTCCGAGGAGTTCTGAACATGCCGGACACATCGCACAAGGAAACCGTCATACGTACGAGAGGAATTGTCATGTCCGATCAGCTCACTTCCGCGCAGCACGCGACCACGGCCCAGGCGGAGGATGAGATCCTCGTCGCGGTACGCGCGGTGGCTCCCGAGCTCGACGAGATGATCAAGGCGGAGCCGCTGCCCGAGGGCTGGCTGGCGGGGTGGGACGTGGCGGGCGTGGTGATGCGCGCGGCACCGGAGGGCTTCAGCCCCAAGCCCGGGGACCGGATCGTGGGCGTGGCGACGGGCACCGAGTGGTCCTCGTGCATGGCGCTGCCGACCGAATACGCCACCGTCCTGCCCGACCACGTCAGCTTCGAGCAGGCCGCGGCGCTGCGCGTGGCGGTCCTCACCGCCCTGCGCCTGGTGCGCGGCGCCGGTCCCGTCCGGGGGCGGCGCGTCCTGGTCACCGGCGCCGGCGCGGGCATCGGGCTCCTGCTGGTGGAGCTGCTGGCGGCGCTGAACGCCGAGGTCACCGCGGTGGTGGCCGAGGCCGGCCAGGCCGCCGTGGCGGCGCGGCGCGGCGCGGTGCGGGTCATGACGGACCTGGCCGACGTCGGCGGCTCCTACGAGATCGTCTACGAGGCGGCCGAGGAGACCTCGAACGCCGCCGGGCTGGGGCTCACGGCCGACGGCGGCACCGTCTACCTCTACGAGAGCTTCGCCGCCCGCCGCGTGGACATCGGTTTCTTCCAGTTCTTCGGCGGCCCCGAGCAGGCCGGCCTGCGGCACTTCGTCTTCCGCACCGCGACGCCGGAGGACCGGGAGCTCGCCCAGCTCCTGGACCTGATGACCACCGGCGAGCTGTCCCTGGGGGCGCTCGCCCCCGCGCGGCACGCCGCGGCCTGATCACGACGCCATGGGGGGGGGGGGGCCCCGGCCCCCCCCCCCCGGGGGGGGGGGGGGGCCCGCCGGGGGGCCGGGGGGGGCCCCGGGGCCCCCCCGGGCGCCCGCCCCCCCCGCCGCCGGGGGGGGGGGGGGCGG